>JARKQH010000013.1 GCA_029974925.1 Verrucomicrobiota bacterium | reverse complement strand
CGCAGTGGTGCTGGGGGCGGGCATGGGGCTTGGCTCGCCGGTGCTCAACTCGCTCATGTTCTCCATCTCGGAGAAGCGCTTCCAGGCCGTGAACACCAACCTGATGAACATGTTCGTGCAGATGGGCAACTTCCTGGGCCCGATCATAGGCGCGGCCGCCGTGCAGTACGGCGGGGAGACGGGCTTCCTCACGGCCGGGGCCGCGGCCGGGACCGGGGCCTTCCTGCTCTGCGCGCTGTTCGCGCTCAAGGGCATGGACAAGGCGGCGGACCAGTCCCGGCACGCCCACGCCGCGCCCGAGTGATTCAGCCGGGGGCGCGCGCCCGGCTCCTGTCGCGGCCCCTCCGCTCTTCAATCCACGCTCACCAAGGCCCTTGCCCCATGGTGCGCAGGGCTCCTCACGATCTTGAGGAGCCCGCCCGCTCGCAGCGCGAAGCAGAGGAGAATCCCCCTTTGCTATTGGCGGCGGTTGTGCCATGCTTCCGGCAAAATCCCGGCCGCCTTTCATGACGAGGGAGCCATGCGCACAAAGCCCGTCATTGCACTGTTACCGGTGTTGATCTCCTTTCACCTCGCCGCGTTCGCGGCGTTCGCCGCCCAACCGGAGGCGGGCGGCCTCGTCCGGATGGCCATCCTGCAGTTCGATTCCCTCAACGTGGAGTCCAAGGACGACAACAAGGGACGCATGGTGTCGGAGTTCATGACCACCTCGGCCGTGAACATGGGCGTGTTCGACATCGTCGAGCGCGAGCAGGTCCGCAAGATCGTGGACGAAATGGAGTTCGGCAGCGGCAGCCGCAACTATTCGGGCATGGCCCAGAAGATTGGCTCCCTGGCCGGGGCCGAGTACGTGCTCTCGGGGTCGATCACCGCCTACAAGGGCAGCATCCGCATCGACGCCCGGCTCATCAAGGTGGCGGACGGCACCATCCAGGCCGCCTACGGCTCCTCATGCAGCAACGACCTGGACAGCATCCTGGCCACATCCAAGGTCATCATCGAGAAGGTGCTCGCGGACATCATCCCCACGGCGTCGCAGATGGTCATGGGGCAGTCCGCCTGGGCCATGCCCGAGGCCATGGTGGCGGACTCGGACAGGAAGCTCTGGCTGGAGAAGCGCGCGGCCATACGCTACGAGCGCAACTCCCGCTTCTGCATGCAGATAACGCGCAACTCCCAGGGCTTCGGCGTCAACACGATGAAGTGCGACTTCAAGTACCGGCCCGCGCCCAACCTGGACAAGTCGGGCCTGTTCCCGGTCACGAGCATACAATATTGAAGGAGACCGGCATGCGCACCACACGGATACTGATCCTGCTGACGGCGTTCGCCCTGCTCCCGGGCCTGCGCATGGCCCAGGGACAGGCCACCCTGCCCGACGAGCTTTTGTCGCGCGAGCCCGCCGCCCCCGCCCCGGCCAGGAAGCCTCCCCCGCGCCCCGCGCCGCCCGCCAAACCCCAGGAGGCCGCACAGCCCAAAGCCCCGGAGAAATCCTCCGTCACACCGGCCGAAGCCCAGAAATTTCCCCTCAAGTTCGAGGACACCTTCGCGGACAACAGGAACCACTGGAACACCGGAGGCAACGCCGCCTGGAAGGGCGAGTTTCAAGGCGGCGCCGACGTGCTCGAACACAGGCGCAAGGAGCTGGGGTGGCTCGTGACCCGGACCATGGATTTCGACGCGTCCAAGGACTATCTGCTGGAGGCCGAGTTCTCCTTTGTCGACAAGGGGCCGCCCGACGCCTTCTTCGCCCTGGTGATCGGGCTCGAGACAAAAGACAAGCAAATGAAA
>JARKQH010000482.1 GCA_029974925.1 Verrucomicrobiota bacterium | reverse complement strand
TTCGGCGGCACCCGGAGCTACTTGTTGCTGCGCCAGAAGATACGGGAGTATTACTTGAGGAACTACCCACTGACGGCCGAAGCCCGGGCGCAGCCTTATTTGAATCCCGGCAACGGGTGGGTTTCGCGGTTGTGCCATGAGCCGCGCGTGGGGCTGGCAGCGTTGGAGGAAATGCTGGCGCCTTACGTTGCCGGAGGGCGTGTGGCCATCTTGCTGCGGCATAAGGCCGAGAGTGTGGCGGTGAACGGCGACCGGGTTGAAGCGGTCCAGGTGCGGAGCCTGGAGAGCGGCTGGAGCATGGTGCTGAGGGCGCCTTTCATTGCCGATGCCACCGAACTGGGGGACCTGCTGCCGCTCTCCGGCACCGAATATGTCACCGGGGCGGAGTCGCGGCGGGAAACCGGCGAGCCGCATGCGCCGGACGTGGCCGCCCCGGCCAATATGCAGGCATTCACGGCCTGTTTCGCCATAGACTATGTGGCAGGCGAGAACCACGTCATTGACCGTCCAGAGGAGTATGGGTTTTGGCGGGACTATGTGCCGGACATCAAGCCGCCGTGGCCGGGCAAGCTGCTGGCCTGGGAGTATAGCGACGCCGTCACCTTCCAACCGCGCAAGTTGGAGACCGATCCCGAGCGCGGCCTGGGCCTGTGGAGTTACCGCCGAATTGCGGACAAGCGCCTGTTCGCACCCGGAACCTATGCGGGGGACATTTCGCTGATCAACTGGCCGCAGAATGATTATCTGCTGGGCAACCTGTTCGAGGTCAGCGCCGACGAAGCTGCCCGGCATTGGGAGCGGGCCAAGCAGCTCAGTCTGTCCCTCCTTTATTGGCTGCAGACCGAGGCGCCGCGGCCCGATGGCGGCACGGGATGGAAAGGACTTCGGCTTCGCCCTGACGTTGTTGGCACGGAGGACGGTCTGGCCAAATACCCCTACATCCGGGAAAGCCGGCGCATTCGGGCCGAGTTCACGGTGGTGGAACAGCATGTTTCCACCGAATACCGGATGAAGGAGACCGGCGCGAGCCGCGAGGACGTCAAAGCCGCTGAGTTCAAGGACTCGGTTGGGATTGGGAGTTACCGGATTGATTTGCACCCCAGCACGGGCGGAGACAACGCGATTGATGTCAGCTCGCTGCCGTTTCAAATTCCGCTGGGGGCGCTGTTGCCGCGCCGAATGGAGAATCTGCTGCCTGCCTGCAAGAACATCGGCGTGACTCATATTACCAACGGCTGCTACCGGGAGCATCCCACGGAATGGAATATCGGCGAGGCGGTGGGAAGCCTGGCAAGTTTTTGTTTGTTAAACAAGACCGTCCCCCGGGCGGTGCGCAACAAAGCCGACCTCCTGAAGCGTTACCAACAACTGCTCGCAGACCAGGGCGTGCCCCTGAGCTGGCCTCGAGTAACTCCACGATGAAGAATCCTTCGAAATTTGCCTTGGTGCTCGTGACCGCTCCGGACCTGAAAACGGCGCGTCAATTGGCGCGGGCGGCACTTGAAGCGAAGGTGATTGCCTGCGCGAACCTGGTTCCTGCGATCGAGTCGCACTACTGGTGGCAGAATCAGATCGAACGAGGCCGCGAGGTGCTTTTGGTGCTTAAAACCACCCGCGCACGGGTCCGCGCGCTCAAGGCCTTGGTGCTGACGCTGCACCCCTATGAGACGCCCGAGTTTGTGGTCCTGCCCATCGCCGGCGGTTCCAAGGCTTATCTCGACTGGGTTGCCGCCGCAGTGGGCTAGACACGGCGTCGGAAACAATCCCAGGCCCTTCCCGCGCGGCCGCGGCGCCGTCGCAGGCTCCGCTGGACCTGGCAAGGGCCGTTTTTACGTTGAGAGTCGAGCGCGGTGCTTGACGGGCCGGGAGTTCTTGGGCACATAAAGCGCAGCAAAAACATCAATCTGTTCCAGCCATGAGTTCAGTCTTAAAGCCCATTACTGGTTTCGTCTCGCGATCTGTGCTGGCAGCCGCCCTTGCGGCCACCCTTTGTCTTGGTGCCGTTTGGCTGCCGCTTTGCCCCGCCTCCGCCCAAGGCTTGGGCGAACGCCTCGAAACCACCGCAGGCGAGACGAAGCAAAAACTGCAGGAGGCGGGCGAATCGGCGGTCAACAAAATCGAAGCCATGTGGCGTCAAATTGACTCGAAGCGGCTCAAAAACCGGAAGCCGGATGAAATCGTTGCCTGGATCATCATGGGAATGCTGGTGGGCAGTCTGGGCGGGTTCTTGTCCATTTTTCGCACCAGCAGCGTCCAGCGCATGTCTGATCTCATCATCGGGTTGATCGGGGCCTTTGTCGGCGGCATTATTGCAAGCCTCAGCCAGCTCAATTTGGGCCTCGGCCCGGTTCTCATCCGCTATGAAGACCTCCTGTTTTCGCTTACGGGAGGCATTTTGCTCATGCTCGGCGTCCGTTTTTACCGGGCTCGCAAAAGGAAAGAAGTTTAGACCCGCGCCCTGACGACGTTAATTGATGTGGCTGGCCGGTATCGCCTCCAGCCTGAAAAAGAAACAGGTTCCGATTCCCATTATGCAAGCAAAGCCACACCCTTGGTCAATCGAACAGCGGTTCAAAGTTCTCCCGCGCTCATGCTTTCCGGCCCGTTGCGGGACAAGGCAGGGCAATCGCCTTGTGAGTGGATTCCGCCTAATGGTGCTGGCCTGCCTGTTCTCTGGGGATTGCGCCGCACTGGCGGGGGAGCTTTTGACTCTCCATTACCTGCAGCCGGCGCAAAAATGGGAGGAGGCGCTGCCGGTGGGCAACGGGCGGCTGGGCGCAATGGTGTTTGGCGGAGTGCCCGAGGAACGCATCCAGCTCAACGAACATAGTGTCTGGGCCGGTCCACCTTACCCGGAACCCCGTCCCGGTGGCGCCGCGATTCTTGCGCGGGCGCGAGAGCTTTTCTTCCAAGGCCAGTTCGCGCAGGGCGAACAAGTTATTCAGCGCGAGTTACTGGTGCCTGTTATTGAGCCGCGCAGTTACCAAACGTTGGGGGACTTGCGCCTGAGCTTTGACCATGTCGGCACGGTAACGAATTACAGGCGGGAGCTGGACCTTGACACGGCGGTTGCCACCACGCGGTATGAGTCCGGCGGCGTGACCTTCGTGCGCGAAGTCTTGGCGAGCCGAAGTGACGACGTTCTTGTCATTCGCCTGGCCGCGAGCGCCCCGGGCGCTCTTTCTTTTCGAGTTCGCCTCGCCCGGCCGGACGCCACAGTGTCCGCGCGCGGGAACTCCCTGCTGTTGCGCGGCCAGGCGGCCCACGGTGAGAAAAACAAAGGGGTGAACTTTGCGGCCCAGCTCCGGGTCCATCCCCGGGGTGGCACGTTGCGTTCGGAGGAGAACGCGCTTGAGGTCAAGGCTGCGGATGAGGCGCTGCTGGTGCTGGCGGCGGCCACCGATTACAACAAAGCCGCGCCGCTTGAACCCTTGAAACGGGATTTGGAGGCGGCGTGCTCGAAACAACTTCAGGCGGCCGGAGCGAATTTCGAACGGCTGCGCCGCCGCAGCGTCGGGGAACACCAGCGCCTTTTCCGGCGTGTCCAACTCACACTGAAACACAGCCCAAACCAGGATTCCCCGCCCGGACCGATGAAGGCGACGGATGCGAATCCCGCCCTGTTGCCCACCGATGAGCGGTTGAAAGCCGTGCGTGCCGGCGCTGCCGACCCGGGCTTGGCCGCGCTGTACTTCCAGTTCGGACGCTATTTGCTCCTGGGGTCATCGCGGCCGGGAGGTTTGCCAGCGAACCTCCAAGGGTTGTGGAACGAGCACATCCGGGCGCCGTGGAACAGCGATTACCATATCAACATCAACATCCAGATGAACTATTGGCCGGCAGAAGTAGCCAATCTGTCTGAATGCCACGAGCCGTTCTTCGACTTTGTCGAGGGGCTGGTCCCGGCCGGGCGCAGAACCGCCGGCGAGATGCTCGGATGCCGCGGCTTTTGCGCTTGCCTGACCAGTGATGTCTGGCGCTGGACGGTGCCTTACGGCAGCCCGCGGTGGGGCATGTGGGTCATGGGCGGGGCTTGGTGCACGCAGCATTTCATGGAGCATTACCGGTTCACGGGCGACCGCGAGTTCCTCCGCCGGAGGGCCTATCCGATTCTCAAAGAGGCATCGCTGTTCCTGTTGGATTGGCTGGTGAGCGATCCGGCAACGGGGCAACTCGTATCGGGACCCAGCACGTCGCCTGAAAACGGATTTATCGGCCCCGATGGCAAGCCGGTGACCCTGTCCATGGGTTGTTCGATGGATCAGGAGATCATTTGGGATACCTTCCAAAATACGCTTGAAGCGGCGCGTGATCTGGGCATTGCCGACGACTTTACCGCTGCGGTCGCCAATGCCATGGGCCGGCTGGCCACGCCCCAAATCGGGTCGGACGGACGCCTCATGGAATGGGTCCGCGAATTCAAGGAGACCGAACCGGGCCATCGCCACATGTCGCATCTCTTTGCCATCCACCCGGGACGGCAATTCACCTTCGAAAACCGCCCTGAGATGATGGCGGCCGCCCGAAAATCCATCGAACAACGTCTGGCCCATGGCGGGGGACACACCGGCTGGAGCCGGGCTTGGATCATCAATTTCTGGGCGCGGCTCAAGGAGGGCGAAAAAGCGCACGAAAATGTCGTGGCGCTGCTGGCAAAGTCCACTTTGCCGAACCTGTTCGACAACCATCCCCCGTTTCAGATTGACGGCAATTTTGGCGGCGCGGCAGGCATGGCGGAGATGTTGCTCCAGAGCCATGCGACGGTCAGCATCCCCGAAACGGAGGGTGGCCCGGCGTCGGCTGTCCCGCTGATTGAACTGCTGCCAGCTTTGCCGAAAGCCTGGTCCAGCGGGTCAGTTCGCGGGCTTCGGGCGCGCGGCGGATTCGAAATCAGCCTCGAGTGGGCCGAAGGGGCGTTGACCCGCGCAACCATCCGCTCGCTCTCGGGCCGGCCGTGCCAGTTGCGGTATGGTGGGAAAACGATTCCTTTGCACCTCAAAAAGGGGAGTGAGGCCCGATTCGATGCACAACTGGCGCGGGCATCGTGAATGGCCGGAAACGTCGTCCCGTTCCTTTACTCGAGTTCCGCAATCGCCCCCTCGAGCGCGTCCACCATCCGGTGCAGTTGGGTGGGGGTGGTGCAGTAGGGGGGCATCAAGACGACAACGTTGCCGATGGGCCGGGTCAGCACTCCGCGCCGGGCCATGGCTTCGCACACCCGAATCCCGGCCCGCTCGCGCAAATCAAAGGGCTTGCGGGTGCGCCAGTCTTTCACCAGCTCGATGCCGGCTACAAGGCCCACCTGGCGGATGTCTCCCACGGTGGGCAGGCGCCACAACCGTTCCAACTCGCTCCGAAGCTGCGCCTCGATCCGGGCCCGCGCCTGGACACTGGCGGGGGTGGCCAGCAGGTCCAGGCTCGCCATGGCCGCTGCCGCCCCCAACTGATTGGCGGTGAAACTATGGCCGTGAAAGAAGGTCTTGAATTCCTCGTAACGGCCGAGGAAGGCATCAAAGACGGCCTGAGTCGTCAGGGTGGCCGCCATTGGCAGATAACCGCCCGTCAACCCCTTTGCCAGCGCCAGAAAATCCGGCTGGACCCCCTCCCGGTGGCAGGCGAAAAGATGACGGCCTGTGCGACCGAATCCGGTCATTACCTCGTCCGCGATCAACAGCGCCCCGTTTTCCCTCGCAATGGCCGCGGCGCGCGCCAGCCACCCCTCGGGTTGGGCGATCATGCCCCCCGCCCCTTGCAGCAGGGGCTCGAACACAAAAGCTGCGTAAGGATTGGACCGGGCGCGCTGACGCCGGAAACCACCTTCCAATCGGTCAAGGCATTCCCATTGGCACTTGCGGCAAGCCCGGGCGTCGGTGCGCTCGGGTTTTGCCCGGTTGAACGGGCAGCGATAACAATAAGGCGCCATGACTTCGTCGGTCTTGAACAACAGCGCCGAGAAGCGCTTGTGGAAAAGCCCGATATGGCCCAAGGCGACTGCTCCCAGCGTGTCTCCGTGATAGGCGCCGCCCAGTGACAGGAACCGCGGACGCGCTGTCCGTCCGGTCCGCCGGCTGAATTCGTATGCGAGTTTGACCGCCACCTCCATCGCGGTCGAACCGTCGTCGCTATAAAACACTTTCGCCAGGCGCGGGTTTGGCATCCGGGCTTTGGCCGGTCCACCGCCCGGAGTCAGGTTTAATTCCAACCGCCCAGTGGACCCGCCAGCCGACTCCCGTTCGAGCCACGGTCCGACAGTATTCGCCACTCCAATCAGTTTTTCCGCCAGCAGACTGGCAGGCTCGTTGGCCAGACCCAACGCCGAACTGTGGCTGATTTTCCCCAACTGACGCCGAATTGCCGCGTTGAGCTTCGGATGACGATGACCGTGCAGATTGGTCCAGATCGAGGAATTGGCATCCAGGTAGGCGCGGCCGCGGATGTCCCGCAACACCGCGCCCTTCGCTTCGGTTATCACGATGGGCTCGCGCTGAAGCCAGTCGGCCATCTGCGTGAACGGATGCCAGATATATTGATGATCAAGTCGGGCGAGACGATGCATAAACTAGGACCCGTCCCTCGCCGGCTGGAGCTGGAGACGGCGAATCGCGGCTGCCAATTGCCCCACGTCCTCCGCAGAGTGGGCCGCGCTCAACGTAATTCGCAGCCGGGCCGCCCCCCGCGCCACGGCGGGGTAGCGTATCGCTGGAACATAAATCCCGGCTTCCAAGAGCTCCGCCGCCGCTCGCATCGCCTCCTCTGCGGGGCCCAGCACAAGCGGTACAATCGCGGTTGGGATTTCCAAATTTGGCCTGCCCAGAGCGGCCTGGAATTGCGATACCCGCTGTTTCAACCGGAGGCGGAGCTCCTCTCCCTCCGGACCTCGCACGAGTTCGAGCGCCGCGGCGGCGGCGGCGGCGGCGGCTGGAACCGGAGCGGTTGAAAAGATAAATGACCGGGCCCGGTTGACCAGGTAATCAATGAGTGTCCTGGAACCGCAGATAAAGCCGCCGGCGGAGCCGAGAGCCTTTCCCAAGGTGCCCATCAACACTTCGATCCGGGCATGGGCGTCCAGCTCAGCCGCCAGGCCCGCGCCGGCCGGCCCCAAAAGACCCGTGGCATGAGCTTCATCCACCAACAGCCACGCGTCATAGGCATCCTTCAGCCCTGCTATCTTCCGCAGTGGAGCCGTGTCGCCGTCCATGCTAAACACCGACTCCGTCACGATGAGGATGACCGGTGGCGCAGTGCCGGCTTGAACGCGGCGCGCCCGCACGTCCGCGGCCCACTTTAGGATGTGCTCGAGGTCCTCGAGGTCGTTGTGAGCGAACACCCGGAGTCTGGCGCCGGACAGCCGGGCGCCATCCACCAGGCATGCATGAGCACGCTTGTCCAAAATGACGATATCGTCCTTGCCCGCCAGCGCGCAAAGGGTGCCCACCGCGGTGGTGTAGCCTGAGGAAAAAGTCAGGGCGGCTTCAGTTTTCTTGAATTCGGCCAAAGCGCTTTCCAATCGCACATGCGGTTCGAGATTTCCACAGACCAGGCGGGAAGCGCCACTTCCCGCTCCCCAGTGCCTTGCCGCTTCGGCGGCCGCTTCTCTCACGCGTGGGTCGCCCGCCAGACCCAGATAGTCGTTTGAACCAAAATTCAGCACCGTGCGGTTCCCGAGCGTCAGCCGTGGCCCTTGCGCGGACCCAACTTCCCGCAAAGTTCGGTACAGCCCCTGCTCCTGGAGCCTTGCCAGACGCCGGGTCAGTTCCTCCTCCAGTTTCATGATGGCAGCGGAATCGCCCATTGTCCGTCAATCAGGCTGGCGCAAACCGGTCCCGAATGGCGCAGTACCGCCTCCCAGACGTCCCGGCAGGCGGTCTTCGAGGGCACGGCAATCAGGTCGGCATGGGCACCGGGGGAGATTTGCCCCACCAGACCGGCCAATCCAAGCGCCCGCGCTCCGTTGATTGTCGCCATTCGCAGCACGGCCCGGGGTGAAAGCCAGGATTCGCGGGCGGCGAGCGCGCGCATTTCGTCAAACAGATTCAGCTCCACCACCTGACGGCGGGAGCGGTAAACGCTCGCCAGGCTGTCGGTTCCCAGGCAAACGTTGACTCCGGCCCGTTGGAGCCGGCGCAAAGGAAATGGGTCGTGCCGGAAGTAGGCATGGCTTCGCGGGCAGTGGACAACGTGGGTGCCGGTTTGCGCCAGTAATTTGACATCCAAAGGCTCGAGGTAGTTCGCATGCACCGCCAGCACATTCGGCCCGAGGCAACCGCACTGGTGGAGGTGTTGGACGGGGGATTGATTTCCGCAATCCGACATGTCCCGGCCGCTGCGCTGCAGCCAGCGGTACATTTCCCCCTGTGCACTCCGAAACATGCGATGTTCGAGCGCAGACTCCGCCGCATGAATGGCCAGACGGCAACGCCGCCGCCCGGCCGCTTCCGCCGCCCCCCGCAGGAGGTCCGGCACGGTGGAATAAGGGGCATGCGGCGACAGACCGGCCCAACACCGCGGATGTTTCAGGATGGCCAGGTGTTTCAAGGCCTCGTCCAGCACCTCTTGGATGGGTCTTCGGCGGCCCAAGCCGATAAGTTCGATGAAGGAGAGGATTCGAAGGGGAGTCTGGCGCCAAAGCCGCGGGAGCAATTCCGGCACCACTTCGATGTCCGCCACCGTTGTGGTTCCATGGTGCAACAGCATTCGGGCGCCCTCGCGCCACGAGGCTTCGTAGTCTTCCCCACTCCATCCCGCCTTCAACTCGGTGATGGCTTTGAGCCAGTCGGTGAATACTTTCGGCGGCGGCAGATGACCCGCCATGTGCGTGTAATCAAGGTGGCAGTGCGCGTTTACCAGGCCCGGCAGCAGGACGACTTCGCCCAAATCCCTCACCCGCGCGCCGGTGTCGCCCCGAAGTTCCCGCCACCGCCCCACCGCGACAATGCGCCGTCCCCGGATGATCACCGCCCCATCCGCGATGGGCGGTCCGGTCATCGGGAGCACCACCCTCGCCCGTAGCATGAAGGGAGACCGAGCCATGGTGGACAGGAAGCCGCGCGCCGATGCCTTGCAACCCCCGCCTCGCCGGCCTTGACCAACCCGCATCCAGCCAGGCCGGACGGAGGACCCTCGGAGGGGGCTACAAGCCTTTTTCCTTGAGCGCGCGCTTGGAGCGGGCGGCTTGTTTGTGTTTGCGGGCCTTATACTTATTGTGGCGCTTGCGGATTTGCTGCTCAATCTTCTTGCTGACGACATCAATCGCCGCATAGAGATCGCCATCCACCGCCTCGGCAAACAGGTCCGGCCCCGGCACCACCAGGCGGATGGAACAGGAGAACTGGCGCTCGGGGGCTTTGGTTTTGTCGTGATCGAGAATGACCCGGGCCTGAATCGCAAAGCGATCCAGATGCTCGAGTTTCGAGATCCGGCTCATGATGTGGTTTTCGATGGCCTGGGTCAGCGTCAGGTTATGCGTCGAAAGGATCAAGTTCATCAGCTTCAAGATGCGGGCGGCATGAAATAAAATCCAGCGAAACTTGAAAGCGGGGCGGGGATGCATACCATGCCCGGCGTGCCAACTCACGTCATCGCCGTGGCCAATCAGAAAGGCGGGGTCGGAAAAACGACCACCGCGGTGAATCTTGCCGCCTGCGTGGCGGCCGCCGGCCGGCGTGTACTCCTCGTGGACCTCGATCCCCAAGCCAACGCCACCAGCGGGGTCGGGCTCGAGAAGACCGAAGGCGCCAGTGCCTACCGGGTGCTGCTGGGGGAAGGCAGCTTGTTGGACAAGGTGCAACCCACCGCGTACGAGCGCCTTGCCCTGATCCCCAGCGAAGTGGACCTCTGCGGCGTGGACGTCGAGCTCGCTCGCGCCGACAACCACCTGGGCCGCTTGGCCCACGCTCTGCGCCCCGTGCTTCAATCGCAGCGGTTCGATGTCGTCCTCATAGATTGTCCCCCCTCGCTGGGGGTTCTCACATTGAACGCCTTCGCCGCCGCCAGCGGCGTTCTGGTCCCATTGCAGTGCGAGTATTACGCCCTTGAAGGCATTTCCATGCTCAGCCGGGTGATGGCTCAGCTCCACGACAACGGCGTCAACCCGCGCCTCCAGCTCCTGGGTGTGGTCATGACCATGTACGACGGCCGCACGCGCCTGGCCCAGCAAGTCGTGGGGGAGGTGCGCGAGCATTTCGGAGACCGGGTCTTCGAAACGATGATCCCCCGAACCACCCGCCTGGCCGAGGCCCCCAGTTTCGGAAAACCCATCATCCATTACGACAAGTACAACCCCGGCTCCGCGGCTTATGAATTGCTCGCCCAGGAATTCCTCGGCCGGCTGGACCGCCTCGAGCCGCTCCCCAGCACATGAACTCCGCAATCATTGTCGCCGCCGGCAAGGGCGCCCGCATGGGCGGCACGGTGGACAAGCTCTTTCTCCAACTGGCGGGCTGCCCGGTGATCGCCCACACCTGGCGGGAGTTTGACGCCGCAGCCTGCATAGATGAAATCACCCTGGTGATTCGCCCGGACACGGAGGCCGCGTTCCGCCGCCTGGCCCATGAGTTCCGTTTCGAAAAGCCCTACCGTCTTGTCCCCGGTGGCAAGGAACGTCAGGACTCGGTCTGGAACGGACTCGAGGCCGTCTCGGCTGACGCCGAAATCGTCGCCATCCAGGACGGCGCCCGTCCCTGCACCTCGCAGTCGCTCATCGCCATGACCGTCGCCGCCGCTCTCGAGGTCGGCGCCGCCGTGGCGGCCCAGCCCATGACCGATACCGTCAAGGAATCCGGGGACGGAAAGTACATCGAGCGGACGCTGGACCGGACGCGGCTTTATACGGTTCAAACCCCGCAGACTTTCAGGATCGAAATTATTCGACGGGCGCTGGCCGCGGTGCGGGAGCGGGGCTTGGTGGTGACGGATGACGCCGCCGCCTGCGAATTGATTGGGCAGCCTGTCGAGCTGGTCCTGGGAATGGAGCCCAATCCCAAAATCACGCGGCCGGAGGATTTGCCTTACATTGAGATGTTGCTGCGGGAGAGGGGATCCATTGCCGTTTGAGGGGGGCGGCCGGCCGGCAGCGGCTTGGGCTCCTTGCGTTGTGGTGCGGAAGGCCCTACCTTGGAGACGAATATCGAGAGAAGTGATATGAAACGACGCGTGCTTTACAGCTTGGTGGCCCTCGCCCTCGGGGTGAACCTTTTGATTGGCGCCAGGATGTTTAGTTCCTCTGCTGCCGGCCAGAAGGATTC
Organism: Verrucomicrobiota bacterium; assembly: GCA_029974925.1. GTDB lineage: Bacteria > Verrucomicrobiota > Verrucomicrobiia > Limisphaerales > UBA8199 > JARKQH01. The sequence continues at coordinate 15,096 of JARKQH010000482.1, read as the reverse complement.
GCCATACCCGAATATCGAGCTGTTCTCCTATGTGATGGAGAAGGTCCGCAAGGATTATGTGGACGGAGAGAATCTGACCTACCAGCAGCTTGTGCACGGCGCCCTCAAGGGCATGCTCAATACGCTGGACCCCCACAGTGAGTTCATGGATGCGGAGAAGTACAAGGAGCTTCAGAACGACACCCAAGGGGCCTTTGGAGGGCTGGGCATTGTCATTTCCATGCGCGACAATTTCATCACGGTTGTCGCGCCCATGGAAGACTCGCCGGGTTTCAAAGCCGGCATCCTTACCGGCGATCGCATCGTCAAAATTGACGGCCGGAGCACCGACAACATGACGCTCCAGGAAGCGGTCAAAACCTTGCGCGGCGAACCCGGCACGCAGGTGAAGATCACCATTTTCCGGCCCTCGTCCGGACTGACCCGGGAGCACACCCTGACGCGGGCCATCATCAACGTGGACATGGTCAAGGACATCAACGGTAAGAAGGAGTTTCCGTTAGGCGAAAACCGCATTGGCTACGTCCGCTTGGTGCAGTTCGGAGAGAAGACCAGCGATGACTTGAACGTGGCGCTGAAGAAACTGAAGAGCCAGGGGATGCAGGCGCTCATCCTGGACCTGCGATGGAACCCCGGCGGCCTCCTCGAACAAGCCGTGGACGTTTGCGAAAAATTCCTCCCCCGTGGCGAGCTGGTCGTCACCACCGAGGGGCGCAATCCCGCGCAAAACTCGGTCCGGCGGGCGATGGGGCGGGGGGACCTGCTCAACGGCATGCCCATTGTCGTCCTGGTCAACATGGGCAGCGCCAGCGCCTCCGAGATTGTTGCCGGCTGCCTTCAGGACCTCAAACGCGCTGTCATTCTCGGCGAGAAAACCTTTGGCAAAGGTTCCGTGCAAAGCATCCTGCCCCTTCACGATGGCTCGGCTCTCCGCCTGACCACCGCCAAATACTATACTCCCAGCCACAAGGTCATCCACAAGGAAGGCATCACGCCGGATATTGTCGTCACCATGACCGAACAGGAGGAGCTGGACCTCATCCTTCGCCGCACGCCGGGCGGGGTGGAAAGCCTTGACGAAGGCGACCGTGAGCGGGTGCGCAACGCGCCCGACCCGCAACTTGAACGGGCGATGGACCTGCTGAAAGGCATCACGCTGTTTACTCAGCGGGCGCCGGAATCCGAGTCCCGCGTCGCCCAGGGTGTTAAAGCCGGCAAAGTGGCCGCGGCCGTTCGATGATGCCGGAGGTTCAAGTGCCTCCGCGCCGTATAATGACGGGAGCTGGTGCTCATGTTGCTGGCCATCGAAACTTCCTGTGACGAAACCAGCGCAGCGGTGGTCCATGAGGGCCGGGTGCTCTCCAATGTGGTCTCCTCGCAAACCGCGCTCCATGAGGAATACGGCGGGGTTGTTCCCGAGCTGGCGGCCCGTGAGCATCTCCGCAACCTTATGCCAATCGTTCGGGCGGCCCTCGGTCAGGCGGCAATTGCTCCGAACCGTCTGGAGGCTGTTGCAGCCACGCGCGGCCCCGGCCTTCCAGGCGCTCTCCTCGTTGGGCTGAAGGCGGCCCAGGCCCTGGCTTTCGCCCTGCGCCGGCCCTGGCTGGGAATACATCATCACGAGGCACATCTCTATTCACCCTGGATTTCCGGTGAGCCTCCCAGCGCTGTATTCCTCCCGGTCCAGCCGAATGTCTCCCTGATTGTCAGCGGGGGGCACACCCTCCTGGCGCGGGTCAACGGCGAGCTGGATCACGAGTTGCTCGGCGGTACGCTGGACGATGCGGCAGGCGAATGCTTCGACAAGATCGGCAAGCTCTTGGGATTGCCCTATCCGGCAGGGCCGCAGATTGACCGGCTTGCCCGCGAAGGGAACTCCAGTGCCTACTCGTTCCCGCGCCCGCTTCTCGACGACGCCTCGGATGATTTTAGCTTTAGCGGCCTCAAAACGTCGGTCCGCTATTTTCTTCGTGATCATCCCCGGCTGCTCGAGGATGGCCAGGCCATTCGCGATCTCTGCGCCAGTGTGCAGCGCGCCATCGTCGAGGTCTTGGTGGCCAAGACTGTTCGCGCTGCCCGCCGCGCGAGGGTAAGCTGGGTGACCGCCTCCGGGGGGGTCACGTGCAACCAGGGCCTGCGCCGGGCGCTGGCAACGGCCTGCACCGCCGAACAGCTCCAACTGCGCCTGGCTGAAAAGGTCTTCTGTACGGATAACGCCGCGATGATCGGCATTTTGGCTGAACGGAAACTGGCGCGCGGTCAGGCAGCGATGGACCTTTGCGCTGACATCGCTCCCGGCTGGGCCCTCAGCCCGGGCTCCATGCCATGAAAAAAAAAGCCACCCGGGGTTCGGGTGGCGAAAAAACGTGGGTCAGGCTCAGGCGGACGGAGCAGGCGCAGCAGGCGGAGCGGCAGGGGCGGGAGCCGGGGCCGCGGCCGCTTTCGTTTTGGCCGCCAGTTTCTTTCGTTTAATATAGGCGTGGCGGCGTTTCCGTTTCTGTGCTTTGTTGTATTGCTTGCTCATATTGCTTTGCTCAATCAAATCGTTACGTTTTATCAGCGGGTCACTATGAAGATTTGCAGGTTCCGATTCAATCTCTATTTGATGTTGCTAGGTGCCATCTGCCTGGCCGCGGGCTGCCAAAGTGGCAACGGCGGCCACAAGAAGCTGGTGAGCGTCTTCCGCGCGCACCTCGAGGCTCCGGCCGGGCCGGCTGCCCGTGGGCAGCCCGTTCAGGTCTTCCGCCTCAGCCCCATTTCCCTCGAAGTCCAGCAAGCTCCTTTTCTCACCGAACAAAACGTTAAAGCTGCCCGCGTCATTGATGTGGTGAGCGGTTTTGTGGTCGAAATCCAGTTGGACCGTCAGGGGACGTTTCTGCTCGAACAATACACCAGCGCCAACGTGGGGCGCCATCTGGTCCTGTTCGGTGCCTTTGGCGGCAGGGAAAAGCAACCTCCTGAGCAGAGTCGCTGGCTGGCGGCGCCGCTCATCACCAGCCGGATTGCCGATGGAACTCTAACCTTCACGCCGGACGCCTCACGGACTGAAGCGGACCTGTTTGTTGCCGGGCTGCGAAACGTGGCCAAAAAGTACCAGGATAAAGGCGAGTAACCTGAAGGCGAGGTCCTGTGAAAAGCACCAAACCCACATCAGCCGTTGGCGGTCTGCCCGCCGCCGCTCTGTGCGCGATCCTTCTCCCCCTCCTGGCTTTGGCCGCCCCCAAACCCGACCTTGTCGTATTTGACGACGGTGCAGCGCCAAACAGCACCTATTACGACCCGTCCGTTCCCTCGGCCATCGCCCCCAGCCTTCTGACAACCGCTCCCTCTCCGTACGGCGGCAAGATGCCATTGCTGACCAACCTTGCCTTCTCCGGCCGTCAAAGCGGGCTCGTGGAATGGAAATCGGCTCCCGGCGGCGACTGGATATTATTTGTCGCCTGTCCCGGCTTTCAGACTCAGGACGCCCGAGCCTATTCAAACGTCGTCTTTCAGGTGAATGGACCGCACCCCGTCAGTGCCTCCGTTCTCCCCCGGGCCGGCATGGAAAGCGCGAGCAACCACCGCACTGCCACCGTCTCCCTTGGTGCATTCCTGCCCGAAGGCTTGGATGGCGACAGCAACACCTGGCAGACCATCATCATCCCACTTGGCGCCTTCCAGCCTTACGGTCAGTTTTCCCTGACCGAGTTCAAGGCCTTCTTTTTCACCCAGGGCACTGCGGACAATCTGCTCCACACGCTCTGGCTGGACAATCTGCGAATAACCGACGGTCACCGCCCGGCCGCCCCCGCTGGGTTGGTAAGTCGGGCCGGGGATCGCAGTGTCATTCTCCATTGGGATCCCAATAGCGAGCCGGACTTGAAGGGGTATCGGCTTTATCGGGCGCCAGCGGCCGAAGGGCCGTTCAGCCTGCTGCAGCCCCAGGCGCTTGCCGACTCCCACTTTGCCGACTTCGCAGTGGCCAATGGTCAGACCCTCCACTATCAGGTGCGCGCGTTGAACGCGGCGGGGATGGAGAGCGGGGACTCGGCGTCGGTTGCGGCCACACCGCGTGCGTTTGCCGATGACACCGCTTTTCTGGAATACCTGCAGCAGACGGCTTTCGATTTCTTCTGGTATGAGGCCAATCCCACCAACGGACTGGTGCGGGACCGCAGCCAGCCCGACTCGGTGTGCAGCATCGCCGCCGTCGGGTTTGGCCTTACAGCCATCGGCATTGGAATTGATCATGGCTGGATCACTCGCGGAGAAGGCCGGCAGCGCGTTTTGCGCACGTTGCAGACTTTCTGGAACGGGCCGCAGGGAACCAACAGCAGCGGGATGATGGGTTACAAGGGATGGTTCTATCACATGCTTGACACCGTCAGCGGCGTCCGCGCCTGGAAGTCGGAACTTTCTTCCATTGATACAGCCCTGCTCCTGGCCGGGGTGCTGTACGCCAAAGCATATTTCTCCCTGGACGACCCGGTGGAGAACCAGATTCGCGCCCTGGCCGACGCCCTGTTTGGCCGCGTGGACTGGCAGTGGATGTGCAACGGAGGCAACACGCTGACGATGGGCTGGCATCCGGAGACGGGTTTTATTTCCTCGCGCTGGATCGGCTACAACGAGGCGATGATTCTTTACATCATGGGGATGGGCGCGGCGACCAACCCCTTGCCCGCCAGCCAATGGGCGGGCTGGACCAGCGGCTACGCCTGGCGCACCAATTGGGGTCAGGCCTATGTCGAATTCCCTCCGCTGTTCGGGCATCAATATTCCCATTGCTGGATAGACTTCCGCCACATCGCCGACGCCTACATGAGCGCCCGCGGCATCAATTACTTCGAAAACTCGCGGCGCGCCACCCTCGCCCAGCGGGCCTATTGCATTGCCAACCCCGGCGGGTTTGCAGGCTACGGTTCGAACGTATGGGGCTTGACCGCCTGCGATGGCCCAGGCTTTGGGAGCTACGCGGGCTATAATGCGCGGGGTGCGCCGCCCCCTCAGAATGACGACGGTACGCTGGCCCCGACTGCTCCAGGCGGGTCGCTGCCGTTTGCTCCCGAGGTGTGCCTCCCGGCGCTCCGGCACCTCTACGATGCGTTCCGGACAAACATTTGGTGCGTGTACGGTTTCAGAGATGCCTTCAATCTCACCGCCAACTGGTGGGATACGGATGTCATCGGCATTGACCAGGGGCCGATCCTGGTTATGGCGGAAAATTACCGCTTCCAGAAGGTCTGGAGGGTGTTTATGCGCAACGCCGAAATCAAACGCGGCCTCCAGGCGGCGGGCTTTACCAATCTGACGTTCGTGCCGCTACAGATTCGGCGCCCGCAAGCGGAGGGGAATGTTATCCTGAGCTGGGCGGCCCTGACCCCGCGGTCGTACCGGGTGGAATACTCGAACGACCTTGCCGCCTGGCTCATTTCGCCGGCCGGATTCATCACCGCCGGCAGCCCGTGGTTGACGTGGACCGATTCCGGCCCGCCGGCGACTGAATCCAGTCCGGCTCTGACCCCCCAGCGCTTTTACCGGGTGTTGCAGTTTGGCTCGCCTTGAAGGGGGCGTGGCGCCCGGCCCTCGCAAAAAGCGTGGCTCGGTGAACGCCAGCCTCAATCACTGGTTGTCCGGAACGATTTCCAGCCGCGTGCTCAGGGTGGTTTCAGAACTTGAACCGGCCATGATATCCACCACACCCGGCTCGACCACGAATTTCATGGCGTGGTCGTAAAAACCGAGTTGTTCCGGGCCAAGCGCGAACTCCACGGTTCGCATTTCACCTGGCTGGAGGGTGATCCGCTCGAAACCCCTGAGTTCTTTGACGGGACGGGTCACGCTCACCGCTGCCCGGCGAATATAGAGTTGCACGACTTCGTCGCCGGGGAGCCGGCCAGTGTTTTGCACATCCACCCGGGCGGTTACCTGGCCGCCGGGCGGAACGCGCGCCGCGCTGAGGCGCAGATTCGAGAGAGTGAACTCCGTATAGCTCAAGCCGTAGCCGAATGGATACAGAGGCGTCCACGGCACATCCAGGTACTTGGAGGTGTATTTGTTGCCCGCCTCGGGGGGCCGGCCCGTTGGTTTGTGATTGTAATAAAGGGGCACCTGACCCACCGACCGCGGGAAGGTGACGGGCAGTTTGCCTCCCGGGTTCACATCCCCGAACAGGACATCGGCGATGGCATGGCCGGCCTGCGTTCCGCCAAACCAGGTTTCCAGAATGGCCGGGGCGTTGGTCGCCAGCCAGTTGATCGAGAGCGGACGGCCGTTCATCAAGACCACGGCATAAGGCTTGCCGGTGGCGTGAACGGCTTGGACCAACTCAAGCTGCCGGCCGGGAAGGTCCAGCGAACTTCGGGACGCGGCTTCACCGCTCATGGCGGCCGATTCACCGACCGCGAGAATCACAAACGAGGCCTTTTTTGCCGCGCGAACTGCCTCGTCAAATCCGGCGCGGGATTCGCCATCCACTTCACAGCCCTTGGCGTAATGAATCCTCAGCCCGGCGATGTTCCTGGCTCGAAGGCCGGCCAGCAGCGTGACGACCTCCTCTTTTCTGCCATCTCCCGACCACGAGCCGAGCAGGCTTTGCGCGTCGTCCGCCAGCGGGCCGATGACGGCGATGCTTTTCAAACTGCGGCTTAAAGGCAGGACTCCGGCCTGGTTTTTCAGCAGCACAACCGATCGCGCTGCCGCTTGACGCGCCGCCGCCAGGTGCTCCGCCCGCAGCAGCGTTTCATTTTCCTCTGCCTCGCTGGCGTAAGGATTGTCGAACAGGCCCAGCCTGAATTTGATGCGCAGCACACGGCGAACGGCTTCATCAATCGCGGCCATCGGAATCCGGCCTTGACTCACGAGGGCAGGGCCATGCTCGTTGAACAGGCGGCTGACCATTTCCATGTCCACACCGGCTCGAAGCGCCAGCGCGGCGGCCTCTCTGCCGTCGGCCGCAAGGCCGTGCGCCACCAGTTCCTGCACCGAGGTGTAATCGCTGACGACGATGCCGTCGAATTTCCATTCCTGCCGCAGCACGTCGGTCAGTGTGTGGGGGTTGGCGGAGGTGGGCAGGCCGTTCAGATCATTGAATGCGCTCATGAAGGTGCCCACCCCTGCATCCACCGCCGCCTTGAAAGGCGGGAAATAAATCTCACGCAAGGTGCGCTCGGACACATCGGTGGTGTTGTAATCACGCCCCCCTTCGGCCGCGCCATAGGCGACCCAGTGCTTGGCGCAGGCCACCACCTTGCCCGGCAACCCGTAATCCGGCCCCTGAAACCCGCGAACCCGCGCCCGGGCCATCTCCGCCCCAAGCAATGGATCTTCTCCAGACCCCTCCACAATTCGGCCCCAGCGCGGGTCGCGCGCAATGTCCACCATCGGCGCAAAGGTCCAGCGCACTCCGGCCGACGCCGCTTCCGCCGCCGCAATCGCCGCATTGCGTTCCACCAAGCGGACATCCCAACTCGCCGCTTCAGCCAGCGGAACGGGAAAAACCGTGCGATAGCCGTGAATGACGTCGAACGCGAAGAGCAGGGGAATCCGGAGCCGCGACTCCTCGACGGCCACCCGCTGCAGCTCAGTGGTGCGCCGGGCACCCCGGACATTCAGGGTGGAGCCGAGCCGTCCGCGTCTGGCCAACTCCACATGTTCTGGACGGTACTCGCCCTCTGCTGTGCCATCGAGTTGCTGAAGCTGCCCCAGCTTTTCTTCAAGGGTCATCCGGCCCAGCAGGTCCGAGATTTTGGCTTCAACAGCATGAGCCCCTCCACCGCGGCCTTGTGGGGTTGTCTGGGCGTCTGCCCAATTCGGCGACGCGGCCACCACCATAATCAGCAGCAAAAGCTCCCGAAATCGAGTCCTACGCCGATTCTGCAAACGTGGCAATGGGCCGTTTTTCAGGCAAGCGGTCGTGTGCTTAAGACCGTGTGGATCAAATGAATAAAACTTGATCGGATGCCGCAGGGCATGATCGAGGACGTGGAGCCAATCCATAGGGCGCATTGATGCTGAAAGGTGCAGCCCGTGCTTCAGGGTGTCAATTCTCAAGTGTAGTAGAATGTAAATGATTTGATTACGAGCTGATGGGCGGATTCTCGGGAAGAGGTTGGCAGTTGAAGGCGACGACGAAGGAATTCTGAAGAAAAGTTATGCTTTCTTTAGGGCAAAAAAGCCACTATCTTAATATAAATGCCTACAAAGCATGTAACAGTTTTGTTGGGTCTGACAACTGTGCTGCTGATGATCGGCGCGGGGGGCGTGTTCGGGGCGGAAGCTGGCGCGAGAGCCGCCGAGATCATTACAAAGGCTGCGGATGTCCGCGGACTGAATCCGGAGCAGGCAGCTCAGCGACTGCCGGTGCAGGTCGAGGGGGTGGTTACGTTCACCTTCAATCCCCGCTCGTGTTTTGTGCAGGATGAGTCGGCGGGGATTTACGTGGGTAATGGCGTCGAATCGCCGCCGTTAAGGGTCGGGGACTGGGTCCGTGTCGAGGGGGTTACGGATCCGGGGGACTATGCGCCGATCATTGTGCCGTCACGTTTTGAACTTCTTGGGCGGACCAATCTGCCGCCCGCGCGCCGGGTGACGTATGCGGACTTGATGACGGGGCGCGAGGACAGCCAATGGGTTGAGGTGGTCGGATTGGTCCGGACGGCTGACGGCAGGCCGGAGGAGCCGCGGGCGATTGAAGTGGATATGGGGGGCGGCCGGATCACAGTGTTCGTACCGACCGTTCCGGGAGGCGACTTGACGCAGTTGGTGGACAGCACGGTGCGGGTGCGCGGGGTGTGCGGCACCTGGTTCAACCGCCTGCGCCAACTGTTTGGTATTCGGCTTATGGTGCCGCGTTGGGAGGACATTACAGTGGAAATTCCGGCCCCGCCCGACGTGCTGGCGCAACCGAGCCAGCCGATTGGCGAGCTCCTCCGCTTCGGGCCGCAGGGGTCCTACGGCCACCGGGTGAAAGTCGCCGGCACGGTCATCTTGCAGCAGCCGGGCCGCGCCTTCTTCCTGCAGGATGAGCGTCACGGTCTCCTGGTTCAGTCGCGGCAGGCGGGGACGTTGGAGCCGGGGGATAAAGTGGAAGTGGTGGGGTTCCCGGACACGGGCGAGTACACGCCGATGTTGCGCGATGCCGTCTGGCGAAAGACGGCTTCCGGAGCCGGGCCCGCCCCCGTGCTGGTGCGGCCGGACGAGGCCCTGACGGGGATGCATGACAGCCGGTTGATTGCCGTCGAGGGCAGGCTGCTGGAACGGAGTCGAAACAACCTGCAGACCATCCTGCTCCTTGAGGGTGAAGGCCGCGTCTTCACCGCGCTCCTGGAATCCGCCGATCCCCGGGCCGCGCTGGCCCACTTGCAGAATAACAGCCGGCTGCGGGTGACCGGCGTGTGCCGCATCGAAGTCGGCGAGGATTGGCGCGCGGGGCCGGAGTGGCGGGCCAAGGCTTTTCACCTGCTGATGCGCAGTCCGGCGGATGTGCAGTTGCTGGCCTTGCCACCCTGGTGGTCGTTGGGACGCCTGCTGTGGGTCATTGGCATTCTGACGGCCATTGTCCTGGCTTCGCTGCTGTGGGCCACGGTCCTGCGTCGCAAGGTTCGGCAGCAAACCCGCATCATCCGGCAAAAGCTCGAGCTGGAGGCGCGATTGAAAGAACGCTACCGGGACCTCTTCGAGAGTGCGAACGACATGGTTTACACCCACGATTTGAGCGGACGCCTCACTTCGATCAACCTGGCGGGAGAGCAGTTGCTGGGACGAAGCCGCGCGCAAATGGTGAATCGCTGTCTGGCCGATTTTATCGTCGAGGAACAACGCCCCGCCGCCCGCCGATGGCTTCAGGACGTCGTGGAGGGCAAAGCGCCGCCGACGGTTGAGTGGGACTTTCTGAACGCGCGCGGCGAGCGGGTCCGGCTGGAAACCAGCCCGCGACTGATTCTCCACGAGGGCGGGGAAGCCGAGGTTGAGGGCATTGCGCGGGACGTGACGGAGCGCCGGCGATTGGAGCGGGAGATTCTCGAGATCAGCACGCGCGAGCAACGGCGCATCGGGCACGACCTGCACGACGGGGTCTGCCAGCAACTGGCCGGCATCGCCGTGCTGGCCGATGTGTTGGCGGACAAGCTGGAGGGGGACGGCCGGCCTGAAGCCGCTGACCTGCGCAAACTCACCGACCTGGTGGGCCAGGCCAATCAGCAGACCCGCGGTGTCGCGCGCGCGTTGTTTCCAGTGCGGCTCGAGGAAAACGGCCTCGTTTCGGCCTTGCAGGAACTCGCTGAGGGCACCGCCGCCTTTTTCAACACCCCCTGCCACTTCCACCTCGACTCCGCCGCCCAAGTGCCGGACGCCACGGTCGCCCTGCACCTTTACTACATCGCTCAAGAAGCAATCCTCAACGCCGTGAAACACGGCAAAGCCCGCCAGATCGAAATCCGTCTCGAGTCCAATGGCGGCGAGGGCCTGGCCTTGACCGTACAGAATGATGGCCTGCCTTTCCAGGCCCAGGAAGGGCACGCTCGCGGAATGGGAATTCCCATCATGAACTACCGCGCCCGAATGATCGGAGCCACCATCTCCATTCAGTCTCCCCCCGGCGGCGGAACCCGTTTGGTATGCCAGCTCCTCCGGCGGGAGGCGGCTCCCCTTTGTGGCGAGGGTCCTCGTCCGCCCGGCCCGCCGCAGGCTTGTGTGAGGGCAACGGAAACCATTAACGTCAAATTATGAATGCGAGCACCGAGCGCGGAGGCAGCCTCCGCATCCTCATCGTGGACGATCATCCGCTGTTTCAGGAGGCCTTGCGGGAATTGATCCGCCGGGAGCGGGGATGGGAGGTGTGCGGCACGGCCACCGACGCCACTGAAGGGCTGCGCCTGGTCGAGGAAACCGACCCCGATCTGGTGATCGTGGACATCTCCCTGGGCGGCACCAACGGCATAGACTTGATCAAAAACATCAGCGCCCGAAAGCCCGACCTGCCGATGTTGGTGGTTTCCATGCACGACGAATCCCTCTTTGCCGAGCGCGCCATCCGGGCCGGAGCCATGGGTTACGTCACCAAACACGAACAGCCCAAAACCGTCAAAGCCGCCATCCAGCATGTCCTCGCAGGGGAAATCTATTTAAGCCACAAAATGGCCACGTCATTGATCACGAAACTCATGCATCGTAATGATGACTTGCCCGCCGGGGACCCTCTCCATCAGCTCAGCCACCGGGAACTCGAGGTCTTCCGGCTGCTGGGCGAGGGCAAAGGGGCCCGGGAGATTGCCCAGAAGCTCAACTTGAGCGTGGCCACCATCAACTCCTTCCGCGCCCGCATCAAAGAGAAGCTCAACCTGAAAACCTCCACCGAGCTGTTGTTGCGGGCGGCCAACTGGGTCCGGGAGCAAGCGGGCGAAAACCAGCCGGTTGGAGGCTGAATCCAACCGGGGGCGCACTTTACCGGCGCACGCTCAACCGCTCGGTGATCCACGCCGCGTCCGCCATTCCCCCCGGGTCGGCACTGAACGGAATCTGCTGGAAGCCCCCCGACATCCGCACCGGAATCAATGTGGCGCGGCCGCGCCACTTGTGGATTTCCGAATGCCCGTCGGCAAACGAAAAACCGCACGCGCCGTTGTGGTAGGAAGCCGGCAGGTCGCCCCAATAGGAGAACGTCGCCAGATCGGCATTATTCAGAAAATACCCGTCGTTGATGCTGTCGGGATGCTCATCCACCGTAACGATCCGCTTGGCGGGTTCCGGCGTATCCCCAAGCTTTAGAAACTGCCGGTAGCTCGGGAAGAAATTGTTCCCCCCGCTGGTCCAGGTGGGATTGTAAGGTCCAAAGTAAGCGTTCATGGACATCGAGCGCGGGCGTTCCCTCCATCCCTGCAGGCGCTGTTGGGGACTGAGGAACGTGTCGGCCGGACATTTGTAAACGCCCAGATTGCCGCCCACATAGGTGCCCAAGGCCGCCAGCTTGATCAAATCCACATTCGTAATCTGCGACTCGGTCGTCCAGTACATGTTATTGCATACCCACGTGCGGTAAGGATAAGACTTCGTGCTGTTGACATAAGTGATTTCGGCGTAAGTCTCCGCCTGCCCAAAATTGCCAACCACTTTGTCGTTGTTTTCACCCGCATACTGGTGCCACGCCATCATGAGTTGCCTGCCGTTGCTCATGCACATGACTCCCTGCGCCTTGGTCTTCGCCTTGGCCAGCGACGGTAACAACATCGCCGCCAGAATGGCGATGATGGCAATCACGACCAGAAGCTCAATCAAAGTGAAGGCCCGGGTCGGTCGGCTCGATTCGTTCAATTGGTTTGCTGTTGCCATACAGATGTGATTTCTGACTTAGATTATTCGATCCAGCTCTTTGCCGCAAGTTATTTTTGTACGCATGCTGTTTACACGATTGTAGCACATTGTATTAAACCGGGCGACGGCTTGAATGATACAATTTTTTGCGATTGTTCGTCGGTCTTTAGAGAGGTGTTATGTATGTGTATTTTCCTGATTGATAAGATCATATGTGGTCAAGGAAGTTTTCTTTCCATGTGGGATGGTGGATCTCGTTCGAGGTGTGGATTTCATAAGGGAGTCCGCCAGTTTGTTTGAGTTCAGTCAGTTTGTAAGAAAACGGTTGACACGTATAGCACAATGAACTACATATCGTTTAATGACCAGTCACCTTGCAAGGCAACCAAGTCATTGTACTGGCGAAACCGTCCGGGTAAGGGACCGGAGGGCCAGCCTCAAACCCACAACTCAATCAAGCAAACTGCTATGAAATCAATCCTCTCAAGAGTCGAACCCGCGCGCTCAACACGGGTGGGCGCGATACCGTTGAAAGCCAGTGGTGCCGCGATGGCGGTGTTCCTGGCCATGGGAATTGCCACTGCCAACGAATTAATCAATGGCAAACTCGATACCATTGCGGTTGGGCCGCAAAACTATCCGACCCCCACAGGTTGGATGGTGGAAGCCACCAAAGTGATTTCGGGGACGCACTACGACGGATGCTCGTCCGAGCCGTGGTGCAACGTGCTGGATATCGGGGGGTATGGACTGTTTTTCAAGCCATTCCAAGGCAGTATTGGCGACGAGATTACGGTGCACTTTTACCAGGACAATCCGGCATCACCCGGGACCAAATACACCCTCTCGGGCTATGCGGCGGGCGAGGCGAACTACTGCGGATTTTTTACGACCAACAGCCCGCCCCCGCAAACGTTGTTCGTAATTCAGTTCTTGGACGCGGGCAACTCGGTCATTGCCAGCAACGGCTTTGATCTCGTGGCCGCGGGCCTGCCCAGCAGCGGCCCGGGCAGCATGCAGTCCTTCTTGTTCACCACGCCGCAAGTGACGGCGCCGCCCAACGCCGCGGTCGTGCGGGTGGGCGCTTCGATGATCAATGCCTACTCCACTTCCGGCGCGCAGTCCTTCTTTGTGGATGCCTTCGAGTTGTTGTCGGAAGCCCCGCCCGGCGCGCCCGTGATCACCAACCAGCCGAAACATACGACAGTCTCGGCCGGTGCCACCGCCGTGTTCACCGTCGGCGTCTCGAACCCTGCGGGGGTGTCCTATCAATGGCAATTCAACGGCGCAAACCTCTCCGACGGCGGCAAGATTTCGGGCGCGAACACGGCGACCCTGACGGTCACTGACGTCTCTGCCAGCGAGGTGGGACGCTATCGTGTGCGGCTGACCAACGCCGGCGGTTCTGTTCTGAGCTCGGAGGCGACGCTGGCCATCGTCGGCATCAACTTCTATCCTGTCATTTCCATCACTGGCAAGATCGGCGACACCTATCGCGTGGACTACTCCACCGCGCTGGAACCGGCGACCTGGATTCCCCTCAGCACCAATGTCCTGACCAGCTCGCCGCAACTGATTCTCGACGCGACTTCTCCCGGCGATAACACCCGCTTCTACCGCGCCGTTTTGCTGCAGTAACACGGCTCGCCGCCCGGTTGTTCCGGTGCGGCTTCCACTGACTTTCCTCTTCGCCAGCGCCCGGCGGTCCGACCTGCCGGGCGTTTCTGCTTCCTGTCGCCCGGCCGAATTGCCGGGCCCAGCCTCCTCCGCCGGCTGGCCCCTTCCACAAAAACGCAAACTGGGACCAGCTTTGTGCGGCCAATCTCCAGGCCGTGCCACACCTCCTGTCCCCCAAATCGGCGGATAAGGATGAGCCGTTGCGGTTGGCGAGCTGGCCAGTCAGGAAAACCCGGTGAGCACGCGGCCCCGCCGCGGCAGGCAGGCGGGCGCAAGACTCCCAACCCCCGTCCACCGCCTCAAAATCCACGCTCGTGTTCCCTCCCAACGACACCCCTCCCGTGAGCCGAACCCGTCCCGGGCGGGGTTGACGGTTCAGGGCACTCTCCCGGCCTCCGCTACCGGAACGCCGTCGCCTGGGTCGGCAACGCAAACACCTCCCAAATCCGCAGCACCCGCGCAATCGCCTCCGCCGGCGCGCAAAACCGCAGCCGCAACACGCACTGAAACCGGCTCATCCGCCCCGCCAGATTCACCACCAAAAGCCGAAACTTCTTCAGCCGCACGTTCCGCGCCTCCGGCTCCAACGCCAGCCCCCGAATCGCGCTCACCACGTTGTAGGCCATCAGCGCCAGCTTAAACCACGCCGCGTTGGCGCGAAAATGCTGGCTGGGCATGTGCCCGCCCCCCAGCCCGTTCTTCACCTCGTCATGCACGTGCACCACCATGCCCGCCTTCTCCCGATGCCATTGCAGCAGCCGCGCCCCGTCCCACTTCAAGTTCGTCACCACCGCGTGATGCTGCCGGTCGCTGCCGTCGGCAAACAACAACCCCTGCGGCCTCAACAGCCGCAAGCCCACATACCGCAGGGGCGACAGGTCTTTCTTCTCGGTCGCCTCCCCCGGCACGAAGTCCACTTCCGCCCACCGCCGCAACGTGCCATCGGCTTCCCGGCCAAAAGTTTTCCATTCTTTTCCCGGCACCCGGGCCACCGCCCCCGCCAGGTCCGGACTCACCACCGCGCTGATCGCAAAGCCAATGGCCCGCCCTGGCTCACGGTTTCCAAGCGCCCCGCCGCGTCGTAGCTCCAGACGGTGTTCAGGCCCAGCTGAGTGTCCAAAGAGAGCC
>JARKQH010000469.1 GCA_029974925.1 Verrucomicrobiota bacterium | reverse complement strand
TGGCGTTACGAATATGATGCCCTGGGGCAGGTGCGGTCCGGGAGGAAATACTGGGCGGACGGCACGCCCGTGGCCGGGCAGCAGTTCGAGTATGCCTTTGACGACATCGGGAACCGGGTTGGGACCGGGGCGGGCGGGGATGAGAATGGGTTGAACCTGCGGTGGGCGCTTTACGCGGCCAACGAGCTGAATCAATACTGGAGCAACACGGTCCCGGCGGCGGTGGACGTGCTGGGGGTGAGCCTTGCCACCAGCGCGGTGCAGGTCAACGGGCTGGCCGCCTATCGCAAGGGGGAATACTTCCGCAAGGAGCTTCCGGTGGACAACAGCGGGGGCCCGGTCTGGACGAACGTGACGGTGACGGCGGCGGGGCAGAGCGCCGTGTCGGGTCACGCGGCGGTGGCGCCGGCGCTGCAGGGCTTCAGTTACGATCTGGATGGGAACCTGACGCAGGACGGGTTGTGGGTTTACACCTGGGATGGGGAGAACCGGCTGGTGGCCGTCGAATCGGTCTGGGGGGTGGCGGAGGCGGGGCGGCGGCGGGTGGACTTTGGGTATGACGCGCAGGGGCGGCGGGTGGAGCAGGTGGTGAGTGGTTGGGACGGGCAAGGGTGGGGTTACGTGCCGCAGTCCACGAACCGCTTTGTGTACAATGGCTGGAACCTGGTGGCGGTGCTGGTTGGGAACAACGCGCCGTTGCTGTCGTTCTGTTTGGGGACGGACCTGCGCGGGTCGGTCCAGGGGGCGGGGGGTGTTGGGGGGCTGTCGTCCCTAACGGTGCACACGGGGCCGAACGCCGGGAGATATTTCTACGCGTATGACGGCAACGGAAACGTCATGGCGCTGGTCAGCGCCGCAGACGGTTCGGTTGCGGCGCGATACGAGTATGGGCCGTTTGGGGAGTTGATTCGGGCGACCGGGCCGATGGCCAAGGCCAATCCCTTCCGGTTTTCGACGAGGTATCAGGATGAGGAGACGGGGTTGGTGTATTACGGGCACCGGTATTACGACCCGAGCACGGGGAGGTGGCCAAACAGAGACCCGTTGGCGAATGGAGGCGTGCTACCGATGGTTGTGCGGCCGCCTGCGAGATTCAGAATGCAGCCTTGGGAGAGGATTGAAGGCCCGAACCTTTACACTTACGCCCTTAACGATCCAATCAACTTCGTGGACATAAATGGTCTTTGGACACGTGGGTTCGGCTTCACATTCAGTTATGGCTTCGGTATCGGCGGCAGTGTTAGCATCGGCTTCTATTGGGGGAAGGATGAACAGACTGGTGCTAAGAGCATGGGACTGTTGGTAACGCCCGGTTTGGGGGCTGGCTTTCCTCCAAACATTTTCGTCGGAGGCTTTTACCAGAAAACCAACGCCAAGTGTGTCAATCAATTGAAGGGTTTGGGTTATCAAATGGGAGCTGGCGGAGGCGAAGGAGTGGGAGGAGGTGCTGATTTGGTTGGTGGGAGTGGCTACCAGGGTTTTGACGTGCAAGGCGGGGCGACCTTTGGATCGCCAATTGAGGGGCACGCCTTGGGCACGCTGACTTTCGGCTGGGACAATGATAAGCAATTTGGACAGTGATGAGCATCGGAAATGTTCCAGTTGGTTTGCTTGACCTCTTGGTTTGTTTGGTCTGGCTGGCAACCATCTACCAAGGGCACAGGCTGTTCTATTTATTCAGAACTAAGTATCCGCAGATCGCTTCAAAAGAAATCCCTTATGCGTTCTCGCATTTCGCTCATCCGGAGAAAGCTCTCTACTTTTTTAGGCGCAAGGCGCGGGGGGTTCTGCGCAAGGACAGTGAACTTTGGAGACAACGCCAGTGGTTCGTTTGGTTGACACTCGGTTCGTTAATCGCACCGTTCGTCGTGTTTGTCGCACCGATCCTATATGCCAGGCTGCAACGTTGACTGTCCCGCACAATCTGTGAGAAGGAATCAGCCGCGCTCAGGCCGCGCGGACAGTTGGTCGGCCACTCCCGAGGGGTCGGGACGTTCCGCCGCCCGCCTGCCACACAGCCCTGGGCGCTGCAGGGCCGGGTGAGATTGAACGAGGAATTTGGATTTGATATGGTGTTGGTGACACACATGAGAGGGTTGGGTGAACAACCAAGGCTGGGGACGGGTGGCGGTCGGGAATCCCAACGGGATTCCGCAGTCGCAGCCCAGGGTTGCCCCGCCCGCGGGGCTACCCTGGGGGAGCGGGGCAAAGCAATTGGTTTCAACCGCAACGCGGTTGCGCGGCGTTGGAGTGGATGGGCGGGCAGGCAGGCGGCGGGTGGGGCC
>JARKQH010000467.1 GCA_029974925.1 Verrucomicrobiota bacterium | reverse complement strand
TTTTGTATTTGATGCCGCTGAGCAACTGGCACAAGCCGTCGTGAAGGTCCTGCCCGATGCGCTCCCGTTCCTGGTCGGAAATCTCCAGAATCTGCTGTTCCAGCCGTTCCCGCTCGGTCAGGTCGTTGGCGGCCAAAAGAAAGCGTTTGCCAACCACCGTGCCCACGAACTCGACCCGGCGCAGGGACCCGTCCTTGCAGGTCACTTCCACTTCGAGCGGACCGATCTCCTTGCCAGTGCGGAGGCCGCGTTTCAGGCAAGCCTGCCACTGGACGGCGACCTGGCGACGGTATTCGGGATCGGGATAGGCGCGGGCAAACCAGGCGGCCGAGGTGGGCAGCTCCTCGCGCGTATAGCCAAACTTCTCGACAAACTTCCGGTTCAGATACTCGATGTTGCCCTTCATGTCGTCCACGGACAGCGGCACGGGGGACGCGTCAATCACCTGCCGAAAATCGGTTTCCGCCGCGGGAGAAAAACTCGCGGCCCGCAGGGCGCGGTTCTCGGCTTGGAGGGCTTGCACGCGGCGTTTGAGCGCGCGGACCAAGGCGGACTGGCCGTTGGCGCGAAGCGCGCCGGTGGCCTTCCCGGCAGCCGCCCCGTTTTTTCGGACCAGGCGAAGGGCAGCGCCGGCGATTCTTGTTTTGGGCTTTGGCAGCATGGGTCTTGGTACTCTGTCAAATCCAGCCAGGCCATGCTACGCCTCCCCTGCCCCGCCCGGCAAGGCCCGCATCACGCGCTTCCGGCGATCGTTTCGGAGCATCCCGACCTCCCGTGCAGCGCGCAAACTGTTATGCGGACCAATGGGAATGGTCCCCGGGAGCATCGTTGCGACCGCCCTGGCGCCGAAGGGGCAGGCGGGAGCAGGCGTCCAGGCCGGCGCGTCCGGCTTCGCACAAACGCTACGGCGTGAGCAGGCGAAGGGACGTCAAGAGGTTTCGCCGCCTGCATCCCGCAGCGTGGCGCAAGGCGTGTCGAGACGAGCGTCCGGATCGCGCAAAAAGGGGTGTTACGCTGGCGCCATGTCAGTGAACTCGACGCATCCTGATTATGACGGAAGCCTGCCAGTGTGGTTGCGAGCCCGCGATGTCATCGCCGGGGAAGACGCAGTGAAGTCTGCCGGCGAGAAATACCTTCCGCGCCTCGAGGCGCAACCGACGAGGAATATGACGTAGCAACGAGCCGGTTGTCATCATGTTGAAAACGGCTTACAGCACGAGAGGCCTGACCGCCAATGAGATTGTCGCGATTGTCCGGGCGTGGCAGAGCGGCGCACTGAGCCGCGACTCCATGTTGGACATCCTTGGCCGTGGCGAAGCGCTCCCTGAGGGCCGGACCAACGAAGAGGAGGTCCGACTGATCGCCTTCCGGAAACCGGAACCAGCGCCGGTTTGAGGAACGCAACCGGACGGGGCGGACCAGGATGGCGGTCACCCATCGAGGTTTTGGGTTGTCTGCCGCGGGAATCTACAGGGATGCGATGGCAACGCCGCCCAGTGCGCTGATGGCGACGACAAGCACCGGGGGCGCCTTCCAAGCCGTGAGCAGGATAAAGCCGATCAGGGCTACCGCGAAGTCTGGCGGTGTTTGGACTGAACGGGTCCAGATGGGGGAATAGAGGGCCGCGCCCAGCAGGCCCACCACGCTGGCGTTGATGCCCCTCATGACGGCCTGCGTTCCCGAGCCGCGGCGGAAGCTCTCCCAGAACGGCAGTGTGCCAAGGTGCAGTAGAAGGCCGGGCAGGAAGATGGCTACCAGGCCCAAGGCCGCACCGGCCAAGCCGTTGGGGGCCGGTTTCATCACGGCGCCCAAGTATGTGGCGAAGGTGAAGAGGGGACCCGGCACGGCCTGGGCCGCGCCGTAGCCAGCCAGAAACGCGTCGTTGTCCACCCATCCAGGGGTGACAACGGCCCCTTGCAGCAACGGAAGGACCACGTGGCCTCCTCCGAAGACCAACGCGCCCGAACGATAGAACGCGTCCGTCATGGCGACAGCTTGGGAATGGGTGAGGCTGCGCAGCAGCGGAAGGCCAAAGAGCAGCGCAAGGAAGGCGGCCAGGGATACAATTCCCACGCGGCGCGAGACCTTGAGGGGCGTGGGTTCGCCGGCAGCAGGCGGGTGCTGGCGGCAGAGGATTGCGCCGGTCACGGCCCCAAACAGGATGGCGGCCAGTTGGGAGAACGCGGAGGAACTGAGCAAGACGATGAGCGCCCCGCCGCCGGCGATGGAGGCGCGGGTGCGGTCGGGGCATAAGGTTCGGGCCATGCCCCACACGGCTTGGGCGACGATGGCAACGGCCACGAGCTTAAGACCGTGCAAGAGGCCGGTGCTGAGCGGTCCGGCCATGGCACGGGCGCCATAGGCAAACAGCAGCAGCGCCAGGGCTGACGGCAGGGTGAATCCAGCCCAGGAAACCAGCCCACCCCAATAGCCTGCGCGCAAGAGGCCCAGGGAGAAGTTCACCTTGCTGCTGGTGGGGCCGGGCGCGAACTGGCAGAGCGCCAGGAGGTCGGCGTAGCTTTGCTCATCTATCCACTTGCGCTTGCGCACGTACTCTTCGTGGAAGTAACCGAGATGAGCAATGGGCCCGCCGAAAGAGGTCACTCCCAGCTTGAGAGCCGCCCAGAAGACCTCGAGAAGCGCGCCTTGGCGCTGACCTTGCGCGTTCTCGGGCGCGACGGGTTGTGGGGGCTCGTTCATTGAATTCGAGCAGGCGCGAGCACTCAGGGCTTGGCTGTGGGGCTGGGGTCGCGTGAGGCGCGGCGTTTGTTGAGCCAAGCGTCCAGGGACCATGCCCCCGCGCCGATTAGGAGCAGGAGCAGCGAGCCCATCACCATCGAGAAATCCGTGCGCGACTCATGGGCCATTTTCCAGAAGCCGGACTTGAGCAGAATCGGCAGTTTGGTGCTGTAGAGGGCCACCGCCATGATGGTGAGAAGTGGTATCACGGCCAGACGGGTGAGCAGGCCGAGCAAAACCAGAATCCCGCAGACGATTTCAACCCGAAAACCTAAGTTAGAGTGGGATTTTGATTTGAATCTCATGTGACCTGCGGGGTAAGGAGGGTGGCGGTTTCCAACTTCGGCGGAGTTGCTTTCGGCCATTGTAAGATGGCATCCACCAGGGGCTTGTGTTT
>JARKQH010000460.1 GCA_029974925.1 Verrucomicrobiota bacterium | reverse complement strand
AGCCCGGTAATGGGGAAGCCGCCCGTCCACAGCATGGTGAAACCGCGCGCAATGCTGAGCATGCCCAGGGTGGCGACAAACGGCGGCAGGCCAAACCGCGTAATGGCCAGGCCGTTGAAACAGCCCGCCGCCAGCCCGACCGCCACGCCGACCAGCACGGCGCCGAACGGCGTGAATTGAACCCACACTCCCAGGCGGTCGAGTGTGAGGCCGTTCTTCAGCACCCCCGCCGCCAGCGCGCCCGCCAGCGCCAGCACGGACCCGACCGACAGGTCAATGCCGCCGGAAAGAATCACCAGCGTCATGCCAATGGAAAGGCAGAGGTTGATGGAAATCTGGCGCAGCACGTTCATCCCGTTGTCCACCGTGAGGAAGTTGTCGGTGGCCAGGCTCAGCCCAATCACCATGAGCAACAGCGCCAGCAGTGACTGGAACCGGGCGAAGGTGTTTTGGGACCCGCTCATGGCCGCTCCTCGAACTCAACCTCCACGGGGACGACCTTCAGCGGACGCTCCGCCTCGGCGCCCGACTCGACCTCGGCCGCGGCGGCGAACCGCAGCCGCCGGCCCGGCGCGGCCCCGGCTTTGAGCCGGCTGATGACCCGGGTTTCCACGATCCGGTTCAGTTCGGTCGAGAGATCGTTGAAATGCTGGGAATTGGGGAACAGGCTGGCGTCCAGGAGACCGGAGGCGTCCCGGACCGTGTTGCCAAAGAGCATGCCGGTGCCCAGGAGGAGGTCTGCTTCGCCGCCGGCCTGGCCGAGGGCGACGCCGACCGCTTTGGGCTGCACCGAGCACACCGTGCCGGTCCCTTGCATCAGGTAATACACCGCGTCGCTCATCCCCGGTGTTTTGCCGTAAGCCGCCGCGGCGGCGGGGGCGTTCGAGGCGAGCGCGGACAGCAGCAGGGCGGCGTCGGGCGCGTCGCGCAGAGCGGGGAGCAGCCGCTGCGACCAGAAATCGGCGGCATACGCGGCGGCGTTGAAAACGGCGTTGGTTTGGGCCGCCTGATGCCGGAGGGGAACGAGGCGAACGGGCGGGAAGAGAAGGCAAATGCCGGCGCCGGCTGCGAGGGCGAGGAACAGGGGTGCGAACCGGCGCATGGGGGTCATTGTTTTTTGCCGTAATCGCCGTAGCGATGGACGTTTTGCTGCGTTACGAGGTCCACCTTGACGGGGATTTTCTGGGGGAAATCGCGTTTGCCCTTGAGGTATTGGTCGGCGAATTCGGCGGCCTGGCGGGCCATTTGTTTGGGGAACTGCATGCCGGTGGCGACGATTTTCTTTTCGGCAATGAGCCGCACCACATCGTCCGCGCCGTCGAAGCCGAAGACTTTGACCTGGCGGTCCTTGCCCGCCGCCACCAGGGCCTGGTAGGCGCCCATGGCCATGGCGTCGTTGCCACAGAAGACGGCGTTGATGGCGGGGTGTTTTTGCAGGATGGATTCCATCACCTCCAGCGCCTTGGCGCGGTCGAACTCGGCCGATTGCTGCGCCACCATCTTGAGGCCGGGATACCGATCCACCACGCTGTGAAATCCCTTCGACCGGTTCCAGGTGTTGTTGTCGCCCACCAGGCCCAGCAGTTCGACGTAGGCGCCTTCCTCGCCCACCTGCTCGACGAAATACTCGCCGAGCTTCACGCAGCCGGAGTAGTTGTCGGAGAGGAGCTGGGCGGTGGCCACGTTGGTCGCGTTGATTTCGCGGTCAATGCAGAAGACAGGGATGCCGGCCGCCTGAGCCCGCCTGGCGTTGGCAATCGAACCGTTGGCATCGGTCGGGTTGAACAAAATCGCCTTGTACCCCCCGGCGATGGCATTTTCGAAATGCGCCGTTTCCTTCGCCGTGTCGTTCTGCGAATCAAACACCGTCGCCTCGTAACCCAGCTCGACGGCCCGGCTCCGGGCGGCCTCGCCCAGAACGACAAACCACGGGTTGTTCAAGGTGGAAATTACCACCGCGATTTTGGTCCTGGGTGCCGGCTCGGCCGCGGTGAGGGAAGCGGCGGGCGCTGTGGCGCCCAGCGCGAGCAGGGCGAGCAGGGCGAATAATTTCGATCGGGGAGTCTTCATAATGTCTTGAGCCATATTGCGGGGCGCAGGTTGCAAGTTAAAGCACTCGTTTGACGGCGGCCAGCCAGCCGGCGCGCAGGCGTTCCACCGCCGCGGGGGCCAGTTGCGGCTTGAAGGTCCGGACTTCGCGGCGCAAGGCGCTCAGGCGTTCGAGGGAGGGGTGAATGCCCAGGCCGAGGCATCCCGCCATCGCGGCCCCGAGCGCCGAGGCTTCCGGCACGTCGCTCGCGCGCAACTCCACCCCCGCCACATCCGCCGTGAACTGCATCAGGAACGCGTTGCGGGTCGGCCCGCCGTCGGCATGGAGCGCCTGGAGCGTCACCCCCGCCTCCACCCCCATGAGGTCCAGCACGTCCCGCACCTGGTAAGCAATGGATTCCAGAGCGGCCCGGACCACGTGCTCGCGCTTGGAAAAGGCGGTGAGGCCGACAATCGCGGCGCGGGCGTCCGCGCTCCAGTAGGGGGCGCCCAGCCCGGCAAAGGCCGGCACCAAATACACCCCGCCGTTGTCCGGGACGGCAGTGGCAAGGGGTTCGGCTTGGGCGACGTCGTCAATCAGGCCGAGCTGATCCTTAAGCCAGGCGAGCGTGGCGGCCGAGTAATTGATCAAGCCCTCGAGCGCATAAATGCGCTGGCCCTGCAAAACCCACGCCAGGGCCGTAACCACTCCCCCGCTCGAAAGCCGGCAGTCCCGCCCGATGTTGAACAGGACAGACGTGCCGGTGCCGAACGTGGCTTTGGCCGTGCCCGGCTGGAAGCACCGTTGAGCGAAAAAAGAGGCCTGGGAGTCGCCAAACACTCCGCAGATGGGCACGGCCCGGGGCAGCGTCCCGCCGGCGTCCGTTTCCCCATAACGGGCAAACGGCTCGCGGGGTTCGGGCAGCGCGTGGACCGGCACGCCGAAAAGCCGGCACAGCTCGGGGTCCCACCGCAGTTGGTGAATGTCAAAAAGGAGGGTGCGGCTGGCGTTGGTGAAATCGGTGGCGAAGACGCGGCCGCCCGTGAGCCGGTGAATCAGGTAGGCATCCATCGTGCCCGCCACGGCGCGGCCGTCCTCGAGCTGCCGGGCCAGGTCAGGCCGCCCGGCCAGCAACCACTGCAGCTTCGACGCCGAAAAATAGGTGTCCAGCCGCAAACCGGTCTTGCTCCGCACGGCCCCCTCCCATCCCTCGGCGGCCAGGCGCTGGCAGAGCGGGGCGCCGCGGCGGTCCTGCCACACGATGGCGTGATGCATCGGCCGGCCGGTCGCGCGCTCGAAAACCACAACGGTTTCCCGCTGATTGGTCAGGCTGACGGCAGCCACCTCCTGGAAGCGGTCCCCCTGCCGGGCGGCCAGCGCGCGGATCGCCCCGAGGGTGTTCTGCCAGATTTCCCCGGCGTCATGTTCCACCCAGCCGGCTTGGGGATAAATCTGCCGGTGCTCGAGTGAAGCCTTGTCCACCAGCGCCCCGGCGTCGTCAAACAGGACCGCCTTGGTCGCGGAAGTGCTTTGATCGAGGGCAAGTATCAGACTCACAGGCCCTCCAGAAGCTCGCGAGCCGCCTGGCTCAGGCCTTCCATCGTCAGGCCATAGTGCCGGAAGATGTCCGCCTGGGACCCGGTGACCGTTTCCTCGTCCGGAATGGCGGCGATGCGGAACGGGACGCGGATGCCGGCGCGCATCAGGGCCGAGGCGCAGGCTTCGCCCAAGCCGCCGTGAACGCTGTGTTCTTCGGCCACGATCACCGCCTCGCACTCGCGGCCCGCGCTGACCAGGGTCTCCTCATCCAGCGGTTTGACCCAAGGCATGCTGATCACGCGGCACTCCCGCCCCTCGGCCGCCAGCGCGCCCGCCGCCAGCAGGCAATGCACCACCGTTTCGCCCGTGCCAATGAACGCCGCGTCGGCACCCTCCCGCAACACCGTCGCCTGGCCGGGCTCGAACCGCCGTTCCGCCGTGCCGAGATGGCGGGTGGGCGCCTTGCCAAAGCGGAGATAGACCGGCTGGCGCGCCGTGGCGGCCCAGCGGACCGCCTCGCGCGTCTCCCAGTTATCCGCGGGCACGACGATTGAGAGATTGGGGATGGCGCGAAGCACCGCGAGGTCGTGAAGCGAGTGGTGCGTGCTGCCCAGCGCCCCGTAGCTGGTTCCCGCGCTGATGCCGACCAACACCACCGGGACATCGGAATAACACACATCGTTCTTGATCTGTTCCAACGCCCGGGTGGTGAGAAAGCTGGCGGGCGAAACCGCGAAGGGTTTCTTGCCGCACGCGGCCAGCCCGGCCGCCATGCCGACCAGATTCTGCTCGGCAATCCCCACCTCGACCAATTGGCGGGGCAGCGCCTGGCCGAACGGCGCCAGCTTTCCGGAACCGCGCGAGTCGCTGGTCAGCGCCAGAATGTCCGGGTTGGCCCGCGCCAGTTCCAGCAACGTGTCGGCGAAAACGTCCAGGTTGGGCTGGCCAAGTGCCAGACCGAGTTTTTCCGCCAGGCGCGCGGCCGTGGGCGAGAACACCGAGGGTGCCGGCGCGCTCATGCCGCTTCCTCCCGCAGGCGGGTTTCGACCGCGTCGAGCTCCGCCACCGCCCGGGCCAGCTCGGCGGCTGTGGGCACGCCGTGATGCCAGCGGGGCACGCTCTCCATGAAGCTCACGCCTTTGCCTTTGATGGTGTGGGCGATGACGCAGGTGGGCTTGCCAGGCTCGGGCGGCGCGCCCAACACGCGCGTCAGCGCCGCCACATCGTGGCCATCGGTTTCCCGCACCGTCCAGCCAAAGGCGCGCCATTTGTCGTCGAGCGGCTCATTGCTGCAAACGTCGCGGGTGGGGCCGGTGATTTGCAGCGTGTTGTGGTCAATGATGGCGGTCAAATTGTCCAGCCGGTAATGACTCGCGGCCATGGCGGCCTCCCAATTCGAGCCCTCGGCCAGTTCGCCGTCCCCGAGCAGCGTAAAGACCCGGTAGGAGCGTCCGTCCAGTTTGGCCGCCAGGGCCATGCCGGCGCTGATGGCCAGACCGTGCCCCAGCGCCCCCGTGTTCATCTCGATGCCGGGAACCTTCCGCGTGGGGTGCCCCACATAAGGCGACTGATAGCGGCAGACGGTCTGGAGGTCCGTCCGCGGAAAGAAGCCCCGGTCGGCCAGCACCACATACAGCGCCTCGACCGAGTGGCCCTTGCTCTGCACGTACCGGTCCCGGTCGGGGCTGTCCCGCGTCTCGGGCGACACCCTCAAAATCCGGTGGTAGAGGACATTGAGAATATCCAGGCAACTGAGCCCCCCGCCGGTGTGGCCGGCGCCGGCGCTGAAAATCAGTTGCAGCAACGCCCGGCGGTAGGCGATGGACTTGAATTGCAGCTCGCGGTCAGTCATCAGCGTGGCAGGCATTATCAGCCTTCGGCCGGTTCATGTTCATACACTTCCCAGCCGAAATAATTCCCAAATGCTTCACGCAGGACGGCGGCCGTTTTCGACTGGGTCATCGCCACGTGATGCTCGAAGCCGTGACGGCAGATGTAGCGCATCAGTTTCTGCAAGTTGGGCACGCGCGCCACCGCCCGGTTGCCGAAGGTGTTCAGCTCGTCGGCGGTGAGCTCCCCTTCGCCCACGTAGGCGCGGATGGCGCCCTCCGCGTCGGCCGTCGTGATGCGGCCGAACGTCAGCGGCCCCGGCCCGGTCCGGCCTTCGAGGGCGCCGTAGGTGTTCTCGACGCCGAGCGTGCTGCCGAGAATGGGCGCGTTGGAAATGCGGATGTCGGGCAGGAAGGCTTTGGCCCAGTTGCCGCAGTGGAACAGCACGCATTTGTTTTCGTCGTCGGCATAGTTGTTGTTCCAGTCCACCAGGGCGGCGGGGGTGCCCGAGGCCAGTTGCATCGCGTACATGGTCAGCACCCCGGTGACATCCACTTCACACGCGCTGGGCAGGAACTTCTCGCTCATCATGCTCATCAGCGTGCAGGCATTGCACCCGAAATTCCGCTGCAACGACGTCCAGCATTGAATCGCCGTCGCGTCCAGCTCGTGGGCCTCCATCCATTCCGAAATCGCCACCCCCAGCTTCGCCATTTGCGCCAGCTTCTCGGCCGGCACCCCCGGCGCCGGCGCATAGGCGCGAATCTCCGCCAGCCGGTCCCGCACCGCGGGAGCGTTGCTGCCCAGCCGGCCGGCCGCGGCCAGAATCTCGGACAAATCCACGGTGGTGACACTCACGCCGTGGCGCTCGAGCAGCTTCTCGCTGTAACGGACGGTGTTGAACGCGCCGGGCCGGGCGCCTATGGCCCCCAGGCGCGCGCCCCGCACGCCGTTGACGACCCGGCAGACCCGCAGGAACCGGCGCAAATCGTTTTCAAAGGCGGCGGACAGCGGGTGGCAGACGTGGCGCGTGGTCAGCGAAAAGCGGATGCCGGCCTGGACCAGGTTGTTGCACACCGAGATTTTCCCGCAGAACGAGTCCCGGCGCCGGGCGGGCGAGAGCTTGCCGGGGTCGTCGGGATAGCCCTGCACCAGCACCGGAACGTTCAGCCCCGCCAGCTTCAGCGTGTCGGCCACGGCCTTTTCATCCCCAAAATTCGGCAGCACCACCAGCACCCCTTCAATCCGCTCCCGGTTTTGTTTGAACAACTCGGCGCACTTTCGCGCTTCCGCGTAAGTCTCGACCCCCCCGAGCTTCGAGGCCTTTTCCGAGAGCTGCACCGCCGAGATGCCCAGGTTCCGAAACAGTCTGGCCATGTCCGCGCGCGCCTCGGCAACGAGCGCGTCCGGGAAGAAATCCCGATTGCCGTAAATGACGCCGAGGGTGAAGTTCGTCTTGATCATATTCAGTTTACCAAGGGTGATGGATTAAAAGGTTCGAACGCGGTGATTTCGAGCGCAATGGCAAAATCGCACGGCGGTTTCTCCGGCAGGGCCACTCGCAGGCCGCCCGGAGTCTGCTCCCAGGCAATGCTTCCACGATGCCCCAGCAGCCGCACCCCGCGAAGTTTGAGACCGGGCCCGCCCCCCGCCGCCAGCGAGCGAATCAGAAGCTGCCGGTCCGGCGGCCACGCCAGCGCAATCGCGTAAAGCCGGCCGCCGCGCGTGGTGAACCGGATGTCTTCAGCCGTGAAAGGCGGCCGTTTGACATCGCCAAACGAGCCCTCGACAATCCGGGTCGGGCCCTCGCCAAACACCCGCCATGGCCGCGAGCCGTAAATGGCGCCGCCGTTGATTTTGAGCCAGCGGCCGATTTCCCTCAGCATCTGTTGTTCCCGCTCGGGAATCGTGCCGTCAGCCCGGGGACCGATGTTCAGCAACAACGTGCCGTTCTTGCTCACGACATCCACCAGGTCATCCACGATCTCGCCGGCTTCCTTGTACTGATGCTGGCGGATGTAACCCCACGAGTTCTTCGACACCGACGTATCCGTCTGCCAGAAATCCGGCCGAATCTGTCCGGCCTGGCCGCGTTCGATGTCGAACACGCCGGCCCCCGGCGGAAACGACCGGCCCTCCCATTCCTTGAAGTTGATGGCCACCTCCTGCTTCCACTGAACGCCCCGGTTGTAATAGTAGGCGGCGAACGTCTTCAAGTAAGGCTGGAACACCGGCTGGCAAATCCACCAATCGAAATAGAACAACTGCGGCCGGTATTGGTCCACAATCTCGCAGGCCCGCAGCAGCCAATCCTGGAGGAAGGGTTCATCCGGGATTTCCGCCTGCGCCTCGGCGGTCCGTTTGTTCCCCGCCGGCCCGTACAGCGAGGCGTGGTTCGTGTCCCGCACATCCGAATCCCAGTAAAGGCCCTGGTCGAAAAAGAACCAGTGCTCGGCGCGGTGCGAGGAGGCGCCCGGCACCAACCCCGCCCGCCGATACGCCCGGGTCTGCTCCGCCAGCACATCCCGCCGCGGGCCCCGTTTGACCGCCGACCACTCCGTGACCTGGCTGTCGTACATCGCGAACCCGTCGTGATGCTCCGCGACGGGCACAACATAGCGCGCGCCCGCTTCCTTGAACAGTTTCGCCCACGCGCGCGCGTCGAACGACCGGGCGGTGAACCGGGGAATGAAATCCTTGTAACCGAAAACGTTCTGCGGACCGTGGGTGGCGCGGTGGTGCTCGAACTCGGGCGTGCCGGGGGTGTACATGTTCCGGGGATACCACTCGCTGCCAAACGCCGGCACCGAATAAACGCCCCAATGAATGAAGATGCCAAACTTGGCGTCCCGGTACCAGGACGGCGTGCGAAAGGCGTTGGTGATCGAAGCCCAGTCGGGCTGGAACGGGCCCGCCCGCGCCACGGATTCAATTTCCGCCAGCCGCGCCCGGACCCGCTCCGCCGGAACGGGGGACGCCCACGGGAGGCGGACGTTCCAAACCTGCTGGGTGCCGACTTTGAAAAGGTAATCGAGGTCCTTCCGGGTGGCTTGGAAAGCCGTGCCGTGCTTGAGCCCCGGGGGAAACACGGCCTGCGAGGTCACGTCCTCGAAGGTCTTGAAATCCCGCGTTTTCATCACCCCGTACCGCTTCTGCTGGTAAGCCTCGTAATAAATCAACCAATCCTCCCCGATTCTCAAACCGCTCGGTCCCTCGGTCAGGTGTTCGGTCAGGCCGGCCGACACCTCCCGCCAGGGGCCGGACGGCGCGTCGCCAAACGCCACTTTGATGTTGCGCTCGGGCCGGGTGTTGTCTTTCAGCAGCAAAACATACCGCGGACCCGCTTTCAGAATCTGGCAGTCAATGACGCTGAAGCCCGGGTCCAGGAACAACCGGCTGGGGGTGAAGGTTTGAAAATCGGCGGTGGTGGTGAAATACATCCGGTGGTTGTTGGTGGGCGTCTCCAGGCCGTCAGCGAACCGCCCGGGAATCGTGGACGCCCAGCAGATGAAAAAACGCCCCGACGCCTCGTCGTAAAACAGCTCCGGCGCCCATGTGTTGACCGTCTCCGGCTCGTGCGCCATCA
This sequence comes from Verrucomicrobiota bacterium, assembly GCA_029974925.1. GTDB lineage: Bacteria > Verrucomicrobiota > Verrucomicrobiia > Limisphaerales > UBA8199 > JARKQH01. The sequence continues at coordinate 3,699 of JARKQH010000460.1, read as the reverse complement.
CTTCGATGAAACGCTGTTCCGACCAGTGCACCAAGTCCTTCGAATGCGCGTAACCGAACCCTTTGTCCCCCCGCCACGCCGTCGTCCAAACCAAATGCCACGTGCCGTCCGGCCCCCGGCAGACGCTCGGGTCGCGCAGGATGCCGCCCCCCACCCGCGCCTTGAGAAACAAGCCGGGCACATTCGACCAGTGATACCCGTCAAAGCTGTAGGCGAACCGCAACCCGTCCTGCTCCGGCTCCCGGAAGGTGCTGAACAGGTAAACGGTGTTCGTGTCCTCGACCCCGCGAGCGGCCAAACCGCCCCAGCCAATTTGGCTGGCAACCAGCGCGATGAACAGGCCGTGGCGCATCATCGCTTCAACTCCGTTTTTTCTGACAGCGCGGCAGCCGGCACCACCCCCAGCACCACAAAGCTGCCTTGGCCCATCGGCTCGAGTTTGTGCCGGCCCGGCCCGTAGCGGAAGGCGTGCACGTTCACCTTCGGGCACTGTTCGATGGCCGCGGCATCGGGCAGCAGCACCTCCACCCCGCCGCGCTCGTCGGCGTGCGAGGCGACATCCAGGTTCGGCACCTGCAACCAGATGTCCCGCGCCTCCTGGAAGTAGCCGATGAGCACGCCCACCGGCTCGCCCACCTCGAATTCCACCGGCTCGTAGCGCCCGTTCTTCGCCGCCTCATGTGAGAACCGAATGCCGGTCAGCCCGGCCAGTTGCGGGGCCAGCTCGAGGATCGTATAGGGGCGGTCGGCAAACGGACGGGCGCCAACCTTGACCTCGTAAACCTCCGCATGCGCGCTCCACAGCTTGAACGCCGCCCCGGGCCAGGGGGAAGCGAGCTGAGGCTTGCGCGAGGCCGGATTCTTCAATTCCTCGAGTTCCGCCAGGAAGGTTCGCAACTCCTGCCGATAGAGCGGCAAAACCTGGGTCCAGTGATAGTTCGTGCCCACGCCGTTGACGGCGCCCGGGAAGGGGATTTTGCGATGCCCGGTCTGCATGGAGTTGGCGAAATGATAGGCCGGCGCGGTGAGTTTGGCCAGTTGCTCAAAATGCTCGACGCTTTCAACCATGGCCCGGGCGGCTTGTTCCATTTCCCCAAGCTCGCGGTTCAGGCCGAACCGCAGGACATGGAGGGCGGCGGTGGTTTTCGCTTGATAGAAGCGGGCCATCAGCTCGAGGCTTTGCGCGTCGCGCCGCCAGCGCTCGAACTCCTCCCGATGCCGCGTGACCCTCCCTGCGGCGGCCGCGAAGCCGGCCACGGCGTTGCTCGAGAACCGCAGCGCGTCCCGGATGGCCAGGACCGGCGTTTCGCCCACATGCGGCTCCTTTCGCCACTCCTTTTGCACAAATTCATCAAGCCGCTCGCCCGGTGGCGCCTGGGATTCCCACAGCTCCGGGATGGCGTTGTAGCGCTTCGGGTTGACCAGTTGGTCCAGCGTCATGCCAAGCGAAAGGGTCTGCCGGTTGCCCTCGGTGATGCCAAATCGCCGGACGAGGATGGGCGCCACCTCCCCGGCGTCGTTGCAGGCCTCGAGAATTGCCCCGGCCGCGGCCTCATCGCAGCCGTAAAATGCCCCCAGCCGGCCCAGCCAAAAAGCGCGGTCTTCGCTCGCCGAACGGTCGGGATTCCACGCATAGCGGCCCCAGGCCGCAAACCACATCCAATCCCGCTCCCATTGTTTGAGCGGCGGCGCCGCGATGTCCGGCGAAGACGGCCAGTTCCAATAACTCAGCGGGTAAAGATGCAAGCCGGACGCGCCGAGACGGTCGCGCGCGGCCAGCACGCTTTTGCGGATGAACCGCGCGGCCCCGTAACGGAACGGCTCGAGATTCGAGAGAATGTGGACGTTGACCAGGTGCGGGCCGAGGCGGGCCATGGCGAGGTGGGTGGCCTGGGCCTTGCCCCGCGGTTCATACGTAGTCAGCGATTCGCCGTTGTATTTCGTTTCGGTGAACAGGTTCGAGTAAACCTGGAAACACGCCGGCAGGATCGCCTCCGCTTCCAGGGCGTGGGTGCGAATTACAATGGGCGGCTCGGCCCCCAGCCCGGCGGCGCGCATGCCGTCATGAACGGCGGGCAGCAGGGTCTGGGTGGCCCAGGCGACCTGGTTGCTCGTGCCCTGAAGCGCCTCGCCCAGGCAGATCATCAGCCCCACGTTCGGATATTGCTGGATAAATGCCGCGAGGGATTTCCGCGTGTAATCCGCGGCCAGGGGAGTCGGCGCCGCAAGTTGCGTGGGCAGCCCGTGCTCCGCCGCCAGCGGTTGCGGCAGAAAAATGTTGTAGAACATCTGCACCAGCCAGATGCCGCGCCGGTCGCATTCCTCCGCCAGCCAGCGATACATTTCGACGTTCCGCTCAAAGACCTCCGGCGGCACCTCGACCGCCTGCGGATAGTCCGGCAGACGCACCAGTGACGCGAAGGGATGGCCGTTCCACAGGAACAACGCGTTGAACCGGTGCTCAACCAGGAAATCCAGATACTCGCGCCACAGCGGCTTCTCGTAGAACCAGGGGAACAAATCGGGTGTGTAAGGATACTCGTACACTTTTCGCCCCGGCAGAATCGTGGTCTTCTGCAAACCGACACACGTGCCCCGCAAGGCAAGAACCGGCCGGTCGGTTTGGTCGGCGACCCGCGGCAGGCCCCCGGCGGAGCGAATTCGCCCGGCCAGCTCCAGGCAGCCGTAGAGCAACCCGGAGTCGTCCCCGCCGGCGATGACCCCCTCCCCGCCGGGGCCGGTTCTAAGACGGAAGCCCTCCCGCCCCAGCGCCGGCTCCCGCACCAGACGAATCACCAGCGAGTCATCCTGCGTTGGAACGGCCGGGGCCGGGGCCACGGTGAACCCGGCCTGGGTGAGGGCGGCCGTAAGTTTCTCCACGCCGAACTGAACGCGCGCCGGCACGGGCGGAGACACCTCGAGGGTGGCGGTGCGGGCGCCGGCCGACAGCGTGGCCATCGCCAGCGCCGCGACGCCCATCCGGCATTTCGCCCATCGCCGGCCGGCGCCGCCCCTCCGGCCCGGCGCCTCGGGGCCGGGTTCCATCGTGGCCGGTGTTTTGCGGCGAGTGACAGGGAGCATGGCGTCCTAATCCCGCAGGCGTTGGATGCGAATGGCGAGGAACGGTTTGCCCCCCAAGGGCACCCGCCGCCCGTCCTTGTCGGCGTAGAAGTAATCCGTCTGCCGGGTAAGCGTGAAGGTTCCCGGCACGGGCGTGACGGTCATGTTCCAGGTGTCGAGCACTTCGACTTTGAAAACCATGCCCTCGGCGGGCGGCCGGCCTTTGCCTTGCGGGGGTTTGGGCAGCCGGAATTCCCACGAGTCGGGCGTCTGCCGGCCCAAGTAAACCAGATAGTAGTCCGGGGCCTGGCCCCCGTATTCCGGGTTTTGCCATTTGTCAATCGGCTCGATGCCTTCCGCCGGCGCGGCCTCCAACACCTGGCGCAAAAACGCCAGCCGCGCCGGGCTTTGGCCCTTGAGCACTCCGCCCTTGGACCACCAAAGGACCTCGTCGGGGCTGAGGTAGGTTTCCCCGTGGCCGGCGTAGGTGCCGGCGATGGTGCCGTTCCAGAACCGAAAGACCAGCTCCTCGGCGGAGAGATTTCCCCACCGCTTGGGAATGTCGCCCTCGTATTTGATTTCGTCATAAACCACCGGCTTGCGATAGGCATCGCGATAAATGCCGGCCGTGTTCGGGTC
>JARKQH010000454.1 GCA_029974925.1 Verrucomicrobiota bacterium | reverse complement strand
GGCGACTTGGCAGATGGCGAAGCGGAACCCAGTTCGATCGGTTGAGCTGGTTGAGCCGGTTTGGGCGGGGCGATTCTCAGCTCGGGTGAAGGTTTCCTCGGCGCCGGCGGTGACGCCGGTTGAGGGCCGCTGCTTGCGGGCGGCTCCGGCCTCGTGGGGGCGGCCGGCGGAGTGGCACGGTCCGCGGGTGGAGGCAGGGTCGCTGGCTCGGGCGCGAGGGGAGACAACGAGAAGGAAAGCCGTCCGTGAACGCTGGTTTGATTGGCCGGGCGCATCGGCTCTGGGGCCGCCGGCGGCCGCGCGGGTGGCAATTTGGGAGCGACCGGCTCTGAGGGTTTTGAGGGTCCGACCGAGAAAATCAGGCTGTCGCCGTAATTGTCAAAGGGGCTGCTAACATCGGTGGGCACCTCAACAGTCCGCTGGACTCGTCGCCGCTGGATCAAGGCCGGATTAAGACGAGGTACAATTTCCGAAAGGGGCAATCCCACCAGGACTTTATCCCGGTCTGTTTCCGGACTGAATACGCCGGGCGCCGCCTGGCGAAGCTCTCCGAACGTGATGCGGACTGCGCCACGGGAAAGCTGGGCCAGGACCTTTTCCAGAGGGACGGAAATGGCGAGGTCACCCACTTCCTTCTGGCACACGCGCGGCTGCAACTCCAGGGGGAGAACCTCCAGAATGGCCTTTAGGGAAACCTCCACGCCACGACCCGCACGTACTCCCGGCGCCGCGCCAGCCGGACGCACTCCCGAGGAGGGAATGGAGCTCGGTGCGTAAGAGGGCCGGGCCGGGCCATGGGACCGTTGATTTGCGCCGCTGGTTTCCCGCTGTTCCCCCGCAGTCTCCCGCGGCTTGCGCAAAAGGTTTCTAAAGAAGCCTAACATGTTATTGCTCGTTTAACGAATCGAGGCGTTGGCACGGATTCAGGTCTTCGGAACCCTCCGCCAGCCGTGCTCCCGGCCAGGGATGTGACCCGAAAGGCGTCTGGTGTCGCACGGGGGCAGTCCTGACCACGGTGCCACCCGACTGAATTCTCAGCGCACGATTCATTCAATTGATGGTTGAACTGATTCCGGCGTGCCCATGGCGCAGAAACCATGCCACCAAGCTCTTGGAGGGAAAAACGCGGCTCTTACAAAGCAGTCCGCAGAATGGAATACAATGAAATGGCCACGAAAAGGCGCAAGCAGCTCAAACGCTATGCGTTTATGCGCCTCTTGGGTCTCTTGGCGGCTATTCTCCTTCCCCGTTCCGTAGCCTATGCTGCGGCGTCTTCAGTAAAGGCGAGGCTTGGAGGCAAGGCATTTAAGAGGGGCGCCTCCCCGTCGGGGCGCCTTTTTCCCTGGCTTCTCGTGGGCCGGGAAGGGGGAGAATCAGGCGGCCTGCCCGTTCCAACTGAGACTTTGCCGGCCCAACGGGCTGGACAGCATGGCTCTGGGGTGGCCCGTGATCGTGCCGTTCGGGTGCCGGAATGGGGCTGTGGGTTGTCCCAGGAGTGGACTGCGATGTCCTGAGTTTGCCCGTTTCACCGACATTTCCGCCGGCAGAGACCATGCAGACTCCTTTGGGAAGCCCGGTTTCTGGCGCGGAGTCGGGGCCGCTGCGGGCGGAAGAGGTTGCAAAGGCGCTGGCCCGCCGGCTGCTTTCAAAGGAGGTTGTTACCCCCGGCCGGCGGGATGGCTTTCCGGCGGAATCTTAACGTCCAGTGACAAAAAGGAACGCCGTTTGCTACCAAGGCTGCCAGGCAAGCGTAAAACCAAGTTTATTTTGCAGATTCCGAAGTGAGCAAAATCGAAAAACGACACAAGGTTCTATTGGTGGACGATGATCCGGACGTCCTGGAGACGTACCGCGATCTGATCGCCCAGTTGCCAAGCAAACCTGAAGTTGACACTGCCACGTCGGGCTCCCGGGCGATGGTCATGCTCGAGGACCGGGCTTACCGCCTGCTGATTTGCGACCTGAAGATGCCTAAAATGGATGGATTGCAGGTCCTTTCAATCGTGCGCCGCAAATATCCCCAGATTCGGACGGTGGCCTTTACCGCGGTGCAGGACGAGCAATTCCGCACCCGGGCTTACGCGTTGGGCATTGACCAATTCTGGTACAAACCCACCAACGAGCAGGAAATCAAGCTCTTCCAGGAATGCCTCGAATCGTTGCTGGGGCAGGAGGTCGAAACGGGATTCCGGGGGGTGCAAAGCAAGAGCCTGGTGGACATCATCCAACTGGAGTGCATGTCTCAAAGTTCGTCGCTGCTGCGGATCACCAACGGCGCGCTGACCGGCAAGATTTGGATTTTGGACGGCGAAGTCGTGGATGCGGAGACCGGGGACCTGCGGGGCGAGCCGGCTTTTCAGAAGATTTTCTCCTGGCATGCGGGGACGTTTGAAACCCTGCCGGCCGAGCCGAGCCGGCCGCGGACCATTTTCAAGCCATACAACGGCCTGCTGCTCGAGTGCGCCCAGGTGCTGGACGAGTCTCGCAGCCGCGCGGAACAGGCGCCGGCCAAGGTGGACGATTCCCCGTTGGCGGCCTTGTCGCAAATCGAAGGCATCGAGTTTCTGCTGGCGCGCAACGGGGACAGCAAACACCAGGTCAACCGCGGTCTGGAGAATCCCAAGCGCATTGGCGCCTGGTCCCGCCAATGTCTCGAGAACTTCCGCGCCCTGGGCGAGCGGCTCCAGGTCGGCCAGCTCGAGCAAATCGAAGGCAGCGGCCCCCAGCGCCAGGTCACCCTTGCGCGCCACGGCAAAATGGAGTTTTGCGTCGGCTGGAAAAACAGTCTGCCTGTCGAGGAGATTCGCGAGTTGAGCAAGAAGGTCTTTGCGTTATGGGACTCCTGAACCTGTTCAACAAGTCCTCCCCAAGCCTGCTGCGGTTGCCCGCCGGCTCGTTCACGGTGGACCGCAGCGGCGCCTTGCTGGCCGGCACACTCCCCTCGAGTTTTCCCTCCGAGCTGGCCCGGGAAATCGCCCGGAACATTCTCACCAGCTTTCGGGAGGCCGCGGCGGCCCACCTGCCCCTCTCCGAGCTGGTCATCCATTATCCCAGTCTGAAAATCTCCGCCCGCGAGCTGCGCGGCGGCGCCGTCATTTTCCTGACGCCGAAAACCTCCGATTCTCCACTCAACTAATCCACTGCCTATGAGCGCCATTAAAATAGACCATCTCATCCAACAGATGGAGAACTATCTCGAATGCTGGAAACAGTTCAACAACTTCATGAACCTCGCCCGGGCCAAGAAGTTTAATCCGGAGGACGAGATGCAGTTTCTCGAGGTGAAGAGTCTGTTGGTGCAGGAACTGGAGCTGATTCTCTCCGCCGTCGAGGTCGCGTCCCCCAACCGGGAGGAGATCCACACCCTGGTGGGCAACGCCCCCTCGCTTCGCTATCTCAGCGAGATGAACGAGGGCATTCTGCGCAACCTCGAAAGCCAGTGGCACAAGATTTACATCGGCTGGCACGCCATTCTCGGCCAGCTCAAGGTCCGCCAGCGCGAAGGCGAATCCAAATCCGGCTTCTTCGGCAAGAAGGACAAATAGCGGCTGGC
>JARKQH010000447.1 GCA_029974925.1 Verrucomicrobiota bacterium | reverse complement strand
CCGCCGGCGCGCGCCGGGTAGCCCACGACGATGCGTTCGGGGCGCGTCTGGTCAATAACGCCGAGCAGCTCGCGAAACAAGGCCTCGCGGGTCTCCCAGGCCACGGTGCGCAGGGCGAAGACCACGGTCCCGCCGGGGTCGGTGACGGCCAGCCCCACCCGGGCCTGTCCGTAGTCTATGGCGAGCAGTCGGGGCATGGGGGGGAGCGCTCCGTGCGGGTGCAGCCTGTCGTGGAGGTTTGGGGCATCCCCTGCGGGGGAAGGAGAGGGGAGTTGCGGGAGCCGCTCGCAGTTATTTGACGAATCCGACCAGCTTCTCCGCGACCGGGCTGAAAAAGGCCACGGCCAGGGCGGTCAGGCCGATGAGCACCTTGACCATGTTTTCGAGCTTGGCGAAGCGGGCGTTCATTTCGCCCCGCAGCCTGGCTTGTTCCTCGCGAAACTCGCCGCGAAGCGTGGCCAGGTCGGCCTTGGTCGCCACTTCGGCCAGGAGCGAGGACATGACCCGGGAATCCGTGGTCTGTATCGCCTCGACGACGGGTTTGGCCGCCTCTGGCCCGAGGGCGTTCTCGATCGCCTTTATCTGCTCGAAGGTCATCATGTTCTGACCATGCCCACGGGCAAAGGCCGTGTCAACACGGCGGGAACGCATTTCGGATCATCCCCACATGGGCGGGGAACACGCGGCTCCTTATTCGATGGCCAGCAGGACCGGCGGATCATCCCCGCTCGCGCGGGGAACACGCAGCATGCCACTCCAGTTGCTCCGGACTGGCCGGATCATCCCCGCTCGCGCGGGGAACACAGTGCGGCAAAAAGACGGCATCATTCGCCTTTTTGGACGAGAAAAAACCACCACTGTTACAGGCTGTCAAAGACCCGAAAAATCGTGGCGGCGTAAGCCGCCGGGGCATGAAAATACGGGTAAGAAACCCTCGGGGCAAGTCCGCGCGCGGGACCTCGCCACGGCGATTCCAGGCGGCGGTCAGCCTCCGTGCCGCTAAAGACGCATGGACGGGAAAACGACCCGGGCGTGAAACGGCAAGGCGACATCCCCGGCGCGAACCACGGAGCTGCGCGCGCCCCGCGCCGGCCGCCGGCCGGATGCCAAACGCCGCCACTACCCGCGCACGCGGGCTTCCTTGACGTTCTTCTTGAGCATCTTCTTCCATTTCGGGCCGTCCAAGGCCTCGGCCAGATACTCCAGGGTGTGCAGCACCGGATGCTTGTCGCGCATCTCCGCCAGG
>JARKQH010000005.1 GCA_029974925.1 Verrucomicrobiota bacterium | reverse complement strand
TGGCGGGAAGCGCCTTGGCCCGCCGCCAACCCTCCAGGAAGATGCGGGTGACCCGCCCGCCGCCCACGAAACCGATGGTTTTCGCGTTCATAAGCTTCTTATTCAGGCGGCGGCCTGCTGCAGGATGGCCTTGATTTCGGGGATGCTCGGCACCTTCCCGCTGACCTTGATGGTGCCATTCACGGCCAGCGCCGGCGTCATCATCACGCCGAGGGCCATGATTTGTTTCAGGTCGGTGACCTTGTTGATTTCGGCCTGAACGCCGAGTTCTTTAACGGCTTGCTCGGTGAATTGCGCCAGGGTCTTGCACTTCGCGCAGCCAGGTCCAATAACGAGGATGTTCATGGTTCTGTGACTGTTTTTTGTTTCAATGTCGTGAGTTGACGGTTTATCCGAAAAGCGCCCCATAAATGAGCCCGCTGAGGGTCGCCATCACCACCACCAGCGCCACATAGACCGCGACCTTCCTGGTGCCCATGATGCTCCGCAGCACCAACATGCTCGGCAACGAAAGCGCCGGGCCCGCCAGCAGCAGCGCCAGCGCAGGGCCTTTGCCCATGCCGCTGCCAAGCAAGCCTTGCAGAATCGGCACTTCCGTCAGCGTCGCAAAATACATGAAGGCTCCGACCAGCGAGGAGAACAGGTTCGCGAAGAATGAGTTGCCGCCCACCGACCGGCTGACCCACTCCGAGGGAATCAACCCTTCGTGTCCCGGACGCCCCAGCAGAATGCCGGAGACGAACACGCCCGCGATTAACAAGGGAAAAATCTGCTTCGTCAGCGTCCAGCTTGCCTCGAGCCATTCCCGCCCCTCGCCGCGGTGCCGGCCGCACAACACCGCCAGCCCCGCACAGCCGGCCACGAACGGAATCAACGGTTCCCGCGGAAATGCCAGGCTCAAAATCAACACCAGGGCGCCCGCTAACCCCAATTCTCTCCAGTTGAATCCAAACCACAGCCCCAAGGCGCCCGCCAACCCCGCGGCAAACAGACCCGTCACCGGCCATTTCCAGAGGTAAATGGCTGCCCAAAGCCCGGTTGACTGAGCCGGTTTGCTCCAGTTGGCAAACACCAGCACCCCCACCATCGCGCCAAAAAACAGCACCGTTTGCCACAAGGGACGCCGCGCCTCGGGAACCGGCAGGTCCGCCGCCACTTCCGCCCGGGCCTGTTCCTCGCGGCGAAACACCCAATGCATGGCCAGGCCCACCGCCATGCTGAAAAGCACGGCGCCAATCGCCCGCGCCGCGCCCAGCTCCAGACCCAAAATCCGCGCAGTCATCACGATGGCCAGCACATTGATTGCCGGGCCGGAGTACAGGAACGCCGTGGCCGGCCCGAGGCCCGCCCCGCGCATCCAGATGCCCCCAAAGAGCGGCAACACCGTGCAGGAACACACGGCCAGGATGGCGCCCGAGACCGACGCAACGCCATACGCCAGGGCTCTGTTTGCCTTGGGTCCCAGGTAGCGCATCACCGAGGCTTGATTCACAAAGGTGCTGATGCCGCCCGCAATGAACAGCGCCGGCACCAGGCACAGCAGCACATGCTCCTGCGCATACCACTTGGTCAGCTCCAGCCCCTCCTTGAGCGCATTGTCGAAACGGGGTACCCCCACCGGCAGGAAAAACAGGGCGAGGAAAACCGCAACCAGGGCGCCAAGCGCTTTCCATTCCCGGCTTGAACGAGAGCCTTCGCCGTTGGCTTCAGACACGCCGTTCATGTTTGTCCCGCTCCAAGCTTATTCGCCATTTAGCTAACTGTGCAACGGTGTGCACGCAGGTTCGCTCTCCCGATTTGTCCTCATGGAAATGCCTCGCCTCCGGTCAGCCTTTTCGCACGGAGGCCACGCACTCAAAAAAATTCATCACACAGGGGGTGACCAGCCGGTAGAACACCTGGGACCCTCGTTTCTCGTCATCCACGATCCCGGCGTGTTTGAGCTGGGAAAGGTGGCGGGAGACGGTCGGCATTTCCGAGCCCACCAACGCGGCCAGCTCGCACACACACCGCTCGCCGCGGGACAATTCGTGAATCATCAGCAGCCGGCCGGGATGCGCCAGCGCCTTGAACACCTGGGCTTGGGCCTTGAACTGGGCGGGAGTAGGTTTGGAGGTCGCCATCGTTACACCCCTTGAAGCCGGACCAGAGCCTGCCGGTGAAGGCGCGGCGCGACGACCGCGCGGCAAAGGCGCCCCCCGGCCGGGGGCAAACCCCTGCCCGGCGGGCCGGAGCGTCCGCGCCCGGCGGCGGCCGTTTGGAACCGGAATGCGAGTTGTCTCATACACGGAACAAATTTAGCAAATTGGCTAAATCTGTCAACATCCCCGTCCGGCCATCCCTTTCCAGCCGCCCACCGCCCCCGCCCGCCCAGCCGCGCGGCGGCCTCAGGCTACCGCGTCCATCGCGCAATCGGCGATCGCCTCATGCGGAATGGAGCAAAAGCGTTTGACCGCCAGGGCAAAGGCTTTTCGAGTGATTCCACCCGCAATCGGAAGATCCCACGTGAACCGCAGGGTGTTGTTCTTGCCCACCACGGCCCGCACGATGATGTACTCGGAGTTGATCCGGTTGGCGCATTGCAGGCGCTGCAACTCCGTGGTTTCAGGTTTGAAGCCAAACAGGGCCAGAAGCTGCACCCGGTCTTTTCGCTCCTGGTTTGGAAAGACAAAACAGTTGACCCGGTCCTTGACCTTGAGGTCGCCCTCGCTGTCATAGGAGGTGTCCAGGAGAGCCGCGTCCAATACCGATTTAAGGAGTTCCTTGGAGAGGTTCTCCGGAGTGATGAGTTCGTCCATCATGGTGTTTTGTTGTGTATGGGGATTTTATTTTTTGCTTTGAAACAGCTCGAACGACCGTTCAACAGCCATGACGGGGACCGGGGTTGCTTTTTTGTTTGGTCATAACTGTTCGAGCGGGAGGCTCTCACGGCGGGCGAAACTTGTCCAGTTTGATCTCACCCCGGTTGGGAAAGGGGGGTAGATCCTGGGCCCCCGTGGCGAAGCTCAAGGTCAGGAGCACCCGCCGCAAGGGGCCGGACGCACCCGCAAACGTCTGATTCACAAGCCACGCGGCCCGGGCGGCATTATCGCCGTGCCGATCAGGCAAACCGCTGCGCCCAGCAGATGCCAGCGATCAGGCGGGAGGCTTTCACCCCCCACAACCGGTCTTCCAAGGGCAGCTTGCCCCGCCCCCCTTCAGGCCCTGATTTCGTGTCTGGAGCGTTGCCTTGGCGGCCGGCCTACGCTCTGGCGAACCAGTGCCGCGTCCGGTTGCAGAAGTTGCAGACCGACAGCATCACCGGCACCTCGACGAGCACGCCCACCACCGTGGCCAGCGCCGCGCCCGAACCCGG
>JARKQH010000440.1 GCA_029974925.1 Verrucomicrobiota bacterium | reverse complement strand
CGCCGGCGAAACCTACAACATCGGCGGCCACAACGAATGGGCCAACCTGCGCATCGTCGAGCTCATTTGCGACCTGGTGGACGAGTTCGCGCCCCACCTCGGCGGCCAGTCCCGCAAGCTCATCACCTTCGTCAAAGACCGCCCGGGCCACGACCGGCGCTACGCCAATGACGCCACGAAAATCCAGCGCGACCTCGGCTGGGTGCCCGCCCACCGCTTCGAGCAGGGCATCCGTGAAACGGTGCGCTGGTACCTCGACCACCAAGACTGGGTTCGCGCCGTGCTCAAGAAATAGAACCGCCGCGCCACGGAATCGCTTCGACGCCGGCCGCCCGCAGAACTTCCCACCTTCCTACTTTCGCACCTTCCCACTTTCCCACTTTCCCACCTTCCCACCTTCCTACCTTCCTACCTTCCCACCCCCTTCCCTCTCGCGCGTCATGGACCCGACGCCTGGCCTGAGCTAAGCTCATGCCGACGATGAAAACGGTTTACCTGGATTACAACGCCACGACGCCGCTGGACCCCGCGGTGCGCCAGGCCATGCTGCCGTTTCTGGACGAAATCTGGGCAAACCCATCCAGCGTCCACCACCTTGGCCGCCGCGCGCGCGCCGCTCTCGACGATGCCCGCGACCGCGCCGCCCGCGTCCTCAAGTGCCGGCCCAGCGAAATCGTCTTCACCAGCGGCGGAACCGAGAGCGCCAACCTGGCCATTTTTGGCACAGCGCGTCTCCTCCGGTCCAAGGGCCGCCACCTCATCACTTCCGCCGTCGAGCACCATTGCGTTCTTCATGCCATGGAGTATCTGGCGCGGGCCGAAGGCTTCGAACTCACCCTCCTGCCCGTGGACAGCGAAGGACGCGTCAGTGTCGAATCCCTGGCCCAAGCCATCCGCCCCGACACCGTGCTGGTTTCCATCATGGCGGCCAACAACGAAATCGGCACCCTCCAGCCCATCGCGGACCTCGGAAGCTTCTGCCGCGCCCGGGGCATTCTATTCCATGCGGACGCGGTCCAGTGGTTCGGAAAAGAACCCGTGGACTCGATTCACCAGTTCAACGCCGACCTCGTTTCCATCTGCGCTCATAAAATCCACGGCCCAAAAGGCGCCGGCGCGCTGTTCATTCGCTCGCCGCTTCACCCGGACCCCATCCTCTTCGGCGGCAGCCACGAGAACGAGCGCCGGGCCGGAACCGAAAACCTGGCCGCAATTATTGGCCTTGTCGAAGCCCTGGAACGCTTCGTTCCGACTCCCGTTTTCGATAAAGTTCGCTTGAAACCGCTGGCCGAACGCCTCACTGCCGCCATCCGAGCCATTCCCGGCACCCAAGTCATCTCCCCCGCCACCCAGTCGCTCGCCAACACCGTTTCCTTTGTAGTCGCCGGCACCGACAGCATCGCCGTCCTGGCCAACCTCGACCTCGAAGGCATCTGCGCCTCGAGCGGTTCCGCCTGCTCGGCGGGCTCGTTGGAACCTTCCCATGTCGTCCGCGCCCTTGGCCTGCCCTCAGACTTGGCCCATTCCCTGGTCCGCTTTTCCCTCGGACGCGAAACCACCGAATCCGACATAGACCATGTTGAAGCAGTCCTGCCCGCCATCATCCGCCGTGCACAACACGCTGAATAACCCGCCAACGGCCTGTGAATGACACGTGAACACTGTTAGTAAAAGGCGCGGGGCCGGCGTTTTTCACTGGATTCAGCCGGCCGTTTCAGTTTTCCTCTCTTTCTAAGTCGTTGCAGTGACATTGACAATGCGGGTTGTTTGCCTTATTCACAACCCTTAATAGGAATAGCGTTGTACTGTGAAGAGAAGACATCTATATTAAGCACACATGAACCTGACCATATCGAAGGAGCAAATTATCAGCGGCCTGCAGGCAGTGCAGAACGTGGTCAGCACGCGCACAACGCTGCCCATTCTCTCGAATGTCCTCCTGCGCGCCGAAGGCGACAAACTGGAATTGACCGCCACGGACCTGGACGTGACCATTTCTTGCGCGGTTGAGGCCAAGGTGAGACGGCCGGGGGCCTCGACGGTGCCGGTGAAAAAGTTGTTCGGCATCGTTCGCGAGCTGGCGAACCTCGAGCTGGACCTGGAAGTGGACGACAAGAATTACTGCACCATCCGCTCGGGCTCCTCGTTTTACAAGATCAACGGCCTCAGCGCCGACGAATACCCGCCGATGCCGCAGTTCAAGGAGGAAAAGAAAGTCGTGCTGCCGCAGGAAACCGTGCGCAGCATGATGAAAAAAACCTCCTTCGCGATTTCAACCGACGAGGCCCGCTACGTCCTCAACGGCATTTTCATCAGCCTCAAGGACCACAAGCTGACGATGGTGGCGACGGATGGCCGCCGGCTCGCGCTGGTGGATGAGGAAGTGGATATTCCCGAAAAGAGCCAGGGCGAATTCATCGTGCCGGCCAAGACGGTCAACGAGCTCAACCGCCTCCTGCAGGACAAAGGCCAGCTCGAGATCAACCTCGCCGAAAACCGGGCCTCGTTCACGCTAAAGGACGAGAAAGGCGGCCAGATTTTGATCGTCACCAAGCTCATTGAGGGCAATTACCCGAACTATCGGCAGGTCATTCCGGCCGAGACCAAGGAGCGGGTGCAACTGGTGCGCGAGGAATTCCTGCACGCCCTGCGCCGCGCCGAGATCATGACCAGCGAGAAGTCCAACTCGGTCAAGCTCAGCTTTGGCAAGAACAAGCTCGAGATCACCGCCAACTCGCCGGAGGTCGGCGAAGCCAAGGAAACCCTGGCCATCAACTACAAGGGCGCGGAAATCGCCATCGCCTTCAATCCCAAGTACGTGATAGACCCCCTCAACGCGCTGACCAACGACGAAATTTTCTTCGAGCTGATTGACGAGCTGAGCCCGGGCGTCATCAAAATCAACGGACCCTTCCTCTACGTGGTCATGCCCATGCGCCTGAGCTGAAGCGGCGCGCCCGGCCGCAAAGCCTTCTGAACCCGCGGCCCAGGCGCGGGCGATGCACTTTTCACGCCGGGGTGCGCCAGCCCGCTCCAAGGGATCGCGTGGCTCTTCCTGGCGCAGCATCCGCGCAAAGTCGCGGCGCGCTCTTCATCCGGCCCGGCCTGCAGCCGCCCAGCCAAAGGAGCGCTCCACAACCCCGTTGTGATATTCGCATGGATCTTGACAGGACGGGGGATGTTGGTCAGAATCGGTGCCGGTTGAAGCCATGGAGAATCTTCGACTGGACGCGGTCGTTTAACGGCCGCGTCTGAAGTGACGGAAAGGAAAGCTGACATGAGTGCAAGCGCGTCAAAGTTTCTGCGGAGGCGCTTCCCGACGTATGCCACCTGGGCGGCGCTGGTTTTCATCACGTTGTCCTGCGAGCGTCTCTTTGCCGCAGCGCCGTATTTTTCGCAGCATCCGACCAACCAGTACGTCTGTGTGGGGTTGGACGTTTCCATGTTCGCGTATTCCCCGAGCTGGCCGTGGTACCAGTGGCAGTTCAATGGGGTGGACATTCCCGGGGCGACCAGCAATGTGCTCAGTCTGAGAAACGTGGGGCCGGAGCAGGCCGGAGCCTATCGGGTGGTGGCCACCAACGCCTATGGGAGCGCCACCAGCAGCAACGCCATACTCGTGGTTGGGAACGTGACGGTTGGAGGAACCAGCCTTCCAGGTGCGATCTCCTTGGGCGCAACGAATGTCATTCAGGTCGCGGGGGGCAGTTCGCACGCTCTGGCGCTGCGGGCGGACGGGACAGTGATCGCCTGGGGTGACAACCGGTCCGGCCAGTGCAACGTGCCGCTGGGGCTGAGCAATGTGGTGGAGGTCGCGGGCGGAACCCTGCACAGCCTGGCGCGGCTGGCGGACGGACGGGTGGTGGCCTGGGGCAACACCAACTATACAGAAACCCGTCCGCCGGAGCACCTGACCAACGCCGTGAGCATCGCCAGCCGTGGCCATCTCTGCATTGCCGCCACCAAGGAGGGTTCGGTGGTGGTCTGGGGCCTCGTCAGCAGCCGTCTGCAGGGAGTGCCAACGGGAGCCAAAATTGTTTCGGTGGCGGCCGGGTACGAGCACGGGCTGGCGTTGACTGCCGATGGGAAGGTGAGGACGTGGGCGGGGCTGCAGCCCAGCCTCAACGCGGTGCCGGATTTGAGCGGGGTGGTTGCGATTGCAGCGGGGGATTACCACAGCGCGGCGTTGCTGAATGACGGGCGGGTGGTGGTCTGGGGTGAAAACAACTTTGGACAGACCAACGTGCCGCCCGACGCCACGAATTTGGTGGCCATTGCCGCCGGGGCGAATTTTACCGTGGGTCTGCGGCGGGATGGGTCGGTGGTCAGTTGGGGTTCGATCACTTGGAGCCCGCCGGCGGGTTTTGCCAACGCCATCGCGATCGGCGCGGCCGAAGGCGCGCCGCTGGTCGTTCGCAATTTTGGGGCGGCTGCGATTACGCTGTCTCCGTGGTCTCAAACCGGGTGGAGCGACGGTTCCCTCACCCTCTGCGCGCTGGCGGTGGGCGAGCCGCCCTTGAGTTACCAGTGGCGGTTCAACGGGGAGGAGCTGGCGGGCGCCACCGACTGCGTGCTGAGGCTGACGGGCTTGCGGCTGGACCAGGCGGGGGAGTACCGCATGGTGGCGTGCAACGCGCGGGGCTGTGTTACCAGCGCGGTGAGCGTGGTCCAAGTGCGCCCGCAGGTGAGTGTGGCGGCTTGGGGCGCCAACGGGCTGGGCGAGTGCCACGTCCCGCGCGGGTTGAGCAACCTGGTGGCGGTGGCGAGTCGTTACGGGCACGCGCTGGCGCTGCGCGACGACGGCACTGTGGCAGCCTGGGGTGATGCCGGAGGTTATGAAAACGTCCGCCCGCCCGGCGCGACCAATCTCGTCGCCATTGACTGCGGTGACAAGTTCAATGTTGCGCTGCGGGCGGATGGCCGGCTGCTGGTGTGGGGAAGGGCGGAGGCGGGGTTGCTAACGAACAATCTTATGTACGGGGAGCAATACCTCGGCATTGCGGCTGGCAGGTATTTCGTGATCGCGTTGCGGAGGAACGGCACGGTCTTTTCGACCGCCCCCGTGGGGGGGGCGTTGTTGGGGACGGCCGGGGTAAAGGCCTTGGCGGCCGGCTCGTCGCATTGCATGGCACTGAAGACCAACGGCACCCTGGTGGTTTGGACCGATGTGGCGTCGCCGGGGCCTTACTATGGCTTGAACACCGTGCCTGCGGGTCTGAGTAATGTCACCGCAATCGCCTGTGGCGGCTACCACAACCTGGCGCTGAAAGCGGATGGAACCGTGGTGGCTTGGGGGAGCAACAGTCACGGGCAAACGAATGTTCCGCCCACGGCCACCAACGTGGTCGCCATTGCGGCCGGCGAGTCGCACAGCCTCGCCCGCCGCGCCGACGGCTCGGTGGTGGCGTGGGGAGCGGGGATGTACGGGCAGACAACCGTGCCGGCGGGGCTGACCAATGTCCAGGCGGTGGCTGGCGGAGATGGGCGCAGCGTCCTGTTGGTGGCGGACCGGCCGGCTTGCATCACGCAGCCGCCGCGCGGGATCACCACGCCTGTGGGAAGCAGCGCCACCTTTGGCGTCGGCGCCAGTGGCGCGGCGCCGGTAACCTACCAGTGGCAGTTTGAAGGAGTGGACATTCCCGGCGCCACAAATGTGCTGCTGACGATCTCCAACGTGCAGCCCGCCGATGCCGGCAATTATCGCGTCATCGTGGCGAATCCCGAGGGCAGCGTCACCAGCCAATGGGCGGCGCTGACACCCGGGCCGGTCATGGCGCTGGGGCGGAACCTGGAGGAGCAGGCTCTGGTTCCAGCCGGCTTGACGAACCCGGCGCTGGTGGCCTGCGGGCTGTATGTTTCGACGGTGCTGACACGGGATGGGAGGCTGAGCCAGTTCGGCTGGCTGGATGCGCCGCCGGCGGGGATGGGCCAGGTGGTGGCAGTGGCAGCCGGCAACGGCGTGGTGGTGGCGGCGACGGACCAGGGGTGGGTGCATGCCTGGGGCTTCAAGGTGGGCCGCCCGCCGCCGGTGTATGTGGGCGACGTGCGGGCGCTGGCGGTCGGGGATTCTCATTGCCTGGCGTTGCGTGGGGATGGGACGGTGGTGGCGTGGGATTTGCCGCTCCAGGCCGGCTTTGTCAAGCAGGAGTCGGGACAGACGGTGGTACCGGTGGATTTGACCAACGCGGTGGCCATCGCCGCCGGGCAGCGTCACTCTGCCGCGCTGCGCGAGGATGGCACGGTGGTGGTCTGGGGCTCGTTGACGAGCGTGCCCGCCGGTCTGAGCAACGTGGTGGCCATCGCTTCCTGCGCGTCCCACATCCTCGCGCTCCAGGCGGATGGGCGTGTCACCCAATGGGGCTCGGGGGTTGGTCTGAATAATTTTCCCGCGGGTCTTTCCAACGTTGTTTCGGTGGGGGCGGGCGAGGCGAACAGCCTGGCGGTCCGCGAAGATGGTTCGCTGGCGCTGTGGGGAGCTGCGCCGGGTGAAATCGTGCCGGCGCCGAATGCCTTGACCAACGTGGTCCGCGCGGCATTGGGTTACCGTCACATGATCGCCATCCTCGGCGACGGCAAACCCGTGCTGATGGTCGAGCCGTTCAACCGCCGCGTTTACGCCGGGGGCGAATTGAACCTGCATGTGAAGGCCGCGGGGGACCGTCCCCTGTTTTACCAGTGGCGGTTCAACGGGGTGGAGATCGCCGGCGCCACCGACGCCACACTGGTCTTGACGAATCTGCCCTACGCGGCCGCCGGAGAATATGTCTGCGTGGTCAGCAACGCTCTGGGCGTGGTGACCAGCGCGGTGTCCCAGGTCAGCGTCTCGCGCCCGCCCCTGCGCCTGAGCGCCATTCCGGCCGGCGCGCCGGCCGAGCCGGCCGTGCGGCTGCGCGTGAGCGGGTTGTCGGAGATGGGGCCGGTGCTGCTCCATGCTTCAACCAACCTGAGCGTTTGGGAGCCGCTGGTGACCAACCCGCCGGTCTTCGGCACGTGGGAATATCTTGACCCGGCAACCAACGCCGGCCCCCGGTTCTACCGGGCAAGCGAAGGGCCGTAACGGCGGGCTGCCGGCGGGTCCGGGTTATTTTGCCGCGCGAACGGGTGTCAAGCGCAGGAGGACGACACCGTGGCGGGGGAGCGTGGCGCGGTATGGGCCGCTGCTGACGCCCAGGTCCTGCTGGCGCCAGAGGTCGCGAACCTTTGCCGGACCGGTCAGTCCGGCCACGGGCCAGGGCAGGGCGGCTTCGGCGGGGAATTCGCCCCGGTTGAACAAGCCGGCGGCTTTCGAGCCGTCTTCGAGGTCTTTGACCAGGATGAAGGTCTCGTCATTGAGGACGGAGACGGCGCCGCATTGGCCCAGCGGGTCCTGGTTGACTTCGATGACCTCGGGGTTGCAGAGGACGTTCAGGGTGAAGTCGTCGAGTTTGGTCATGTCGCCGCTGTAGAAGATGGGGGCGGCCATCAGCGCCCAGAGAGACAGGTAGGAATACTGCTCGTTGGGGGTGAGGGGGCAGGGTTGGGGCAGGCCGCCGCCGCGGGCGTTGCCGATCCAGCCGATCTGGATGTAATCCGGGTCGTTCCAGGCGCCGGGCCGGGACCACGCGCGATGCTCGGCGTTTTTCAGGGCGACTTCAAAGATGCGGTCCAGCTCGAAGCCGAGGTCCCCGGCCGTGCGCCAGCAATGGGCGCCGACGGCCTCGCCCCATTCCCACACGTTGGCCATGCCGTATTGGCAGAGGTTATAAACGATGTCGCGGGGTTGCTGTTTGAGCAGGTCGCCCATGAGCTTGTAGGGATGGGTATAGACTTCCAGCCGCCGTCCGCCTTGGGCCCAATTGGGCACCTGGTCGGCGCCAGGTTCGCGCCCGTCGGCAACCCGGCTGTAGGAACACCAGTCATACTTCAAGAAGTCATAACCCCAATCGGCGAAGGTTTTGGCGTCCAGGGCTTCGTGCTGCCAACTGCCGGCGAACCCGGCGCAGGTGAGAGGGCCGGGGGAGATGTAGATGCCGGCCTTGAGTCCTTTGCTGTGGATGTAATCAGCCAGCAGTTTCATGTCCGGGAAGTACTTGTTGGGCAGCAGCACGCCTTGCGCATCGCGAAGGCGCCCCACCCGCAGCGGGTCGTTGTGCTTGGGAGCCATCATCCAGCAATCATCCACGTTCACGTATTGGTAGCCGACGTCGGCCATGCCGCTCGAAATCATGATGTCAGCCGCCTCGCGCATCATGGCGTCGGTGATGCGGTCGTAGTGGGCATACCAATGATTCCAGCCCATCGGGGGAGTCAGGGCGAGGGTGTCCCCCGCGATAATTCGGAGGGTGCGGGTGGCGGTGCCGTGACGGTTTTTGGCGCGGAGGGTCACCTCGTATTCACCGCGAAGGGGGGCTTGCCCGGCAATGATGCCCGTTTCGGCATCCAGGTTGAGGCTCTTGGGCAAGCCCTTGGCCGAGAAAGTGATCGGTCGCTCTCCCTGCGTGGGAATCCGGTAAAGAAACGGGTTGCCGGGGCGGCAGCCATAAACTTTGGGACCGTTGATGCGCGGCGCCGGACCGGGGCGGGGAGTGAGAATGACCGCTTCCTCGGTCGGGACGGGAACGGTTTTGGGTTTGACGCCGGTGACTTCGAAGCGGGCGTCGGCCCAGTTGGCATGGTCAAACGCAATCCCGTCGCCGGCGTCAAGCACTTGCAACAGCAACAGCTTGCGTCCACGCAAATCGAGATTCACCGCTTTGGGGGGCGTGCCGGTCTTCATCACGCCCGAATCGAAAACCCGCCGGCCATCGGCCAGGACGCGGAAAATGACGGTCCCCGGGCCGGCGGCCGCGTCATCCACCCCGACATTGGCGGTGAAACGTTCGGTGCCGCCGTCCAACTGGACCCAGAGGGTGCTGGTGGCGTGGGTGCCCACCCCCCGCGCAAACACCTTGCCGGCAATGGTTAACGGAGTCTCGCGGATGGCGCGGTTGACTTGCGGCCGCCCCCATCCCTGCCGCAGGTTCGACAGGTCCAGCGAGTCAAGCCAGACGGTTTCGGCGCCTGAACCCTGAAAGCCAAGGCCTAAAATCAACAGGGTCAAGAAATGAATTGTCGTTCGGGCGCGAAGTGGGGATTGCGCTTTGGGCTCGATCATGTATAAAGTTTAATTGATTGCCGCCTCCCGCAGCAAGCGGGGAAGCACGGCCACCGGGCCTTTGAGCGGGCATCCGCCTCTGCAATCGTCATCACCCAAACAGGGGATGTCGCCCCAAGCGGGCATGGGCTATACATAGAGGGTCCGCTGCGTGCCAGCGGCCGATTATGACAAAACAGAACTTGATTGAACGCCCGACCTCGCGTCGGGACTTTTTGAAATCCTCCGCGCTGCTGGGCGGCGTGCTGGCGGCGCCGGCGCTGCTGCCGGGGAAGTTACTGGGTGCCGCGGGCGGGGGCGACACCCTGCGGCTGGGGTTGATCGGGTGCGGCGGGCGCGGGTCCGGCGCGGCGGCCAACGCCCTGAGCGCGGACAAGAACGTGGTGTTGACGGCGCTGGGGGACGCCTTTGCCGACCGGGTGCAAAACAGCCTGAAGAATTTGCAGGCGGCGCATCCGGACCGGGTCAAGGTCAGCCCCGAGACGTGCTTTGTCGGGCTGGACGCGTACCAGAAGGTGATCGAGAGCGGGGTGGATGTGGTGATTCTGGCGACGCCGCCCGGGTTCCGGCCCGTGCATTTGAAGGCCGCCGTTGCGGCGGGCAAGCATGTGTTCTGCGAGAAACCGGTGGCCACGGACGCGCCGGGGGTGCGGATGGTGCTCGAGGCGGCGGCGGAGGCCAAACGCAGGAATCTTTCGATTGTCTCGGGCTTCTGCTATCGGTATAATCACGGCGTGCGAGCCATCATGCAGCAGGTCCACGATGGCGGGATTGGGGAGGTCCGCGCGCTGTACACCACCTACAACACCGGTTATGTCTGGGCGCCGTTCCCGCGGCAGCCGGAATGGACGGACCTGCAGTATCAGGTCAAGAACTGGTATTATTACACGTGGCTGTCGGGGGACCACCTGGTCGAGCAGGCGGTGCACAGTCTGGACAAGATGGCGTGGGCGATGCGGGACGTGCCGCCGGTGAAGTGCGTCGCGCACGGCGGGCGGCAGGTGCGGACCGCCCCCGAGTTTGGGAACATCTTCGACCACTTTTCGATCGTGTACGACTATCCCGACGGCGTGAAGGGATTTCACTTCTGCCGCCAACAAATGGGATGCGCGAATGACAATTCTGATTATATTATGGGGAGCGACGGTGTCGCACATATTGTGCGGGCGTTCAGCGGGCCGTTCGTGCTGAAAGGGAAGACCAACTGGCGCTATCGCGAGTCCAAACCGTCGGACATGTATCAGAACGAGCATGAC
Organism: Verrucomicrobiota bacterium; assembly: GCA_029974925.1. Lineage (GTDB taxonomy): Bacteria > Verrucomicrobiota > Verrucomicrobiia > Limisphaerales > UBA8199 > JARKQH01. Next base: position 20,559 of record JARKQH010000440.1, on the reverse strand, counting down.
GAACTGTTCGCCGGCATCCGGAACGGCAAGCCGATCAACGATGGCGTGGCCATGGCGCACAGCACGCTGGTGGCCATCATGGGCCGGATGGCGGGCTACACGGGGCAGGAGATCACCTGGGAACAGGCGTTGAATTCCCAGGAAACGCTCGTGCCGGAAATCAACGGGTGGCAGACGGCCGTGGCCGTGCCGCCGGTGGCTTTGCCTGGACAGACCAAGTTTATTTAAACCATCAACTACAACCCATGAGAAAACCGATACAGGATGAGTTCACCCATCTGCCCGTTTCGCGGCAGAGGAAGTATCAACTGCGCATGCAGCGTGACGGACGCTGCACGGAATGCGGCGCGCCTTCCGCCGGCGCTTCGCGGTGCCTGAAGCACCTGGTGCTGGCCCGCGAGCGGCAGCGCGCCAAATTCGCCCTGCGCGATCGCTACTACAACACCTTGAGCTACCGGCTGGAGGCCGAGGCAAAGAAGAAAGCGGCCCTGAAGCGCAAACAAAAAGCGCGGCGGGCCGCGGCGGCAAAGACCACGGGGAAGGCGGCGAAAGCCACGGCCCGCAAAGGGCGTTGATTCCAGCAGCCGCTGCAGCCCCTTTGAGGTCTATGGAACCGGCTCCCTGGTCCCGTCGGGATTTCCTTAAACGTGCCGGCGGTGCGCTGGCGGCGGTGGCGGCCTGGCCCGCGATGGCCCGGGCCGCCGCGCCGGAAGGCGCCGCCCCTGCGACCTGGCGCAAAGGCATCATGTGGGGCACAGTCGGCCTCAAGGGGTCCACGCTCGAGAAGTTCCAGGCAATCAAAGCCGCCGGATTCGACGGGGTCGAGATGGCCAGCCATCTCGACCACCGCGAAGTGCTCGAGGCGCGCGACGCCACCGGCCTGGCCATTCCCAGTGTCTGCAATTCCCTGCACTGGGCCAAGCCGCTCTCGGACCCGGACGCCGGGGTGCGGGCGGCGGGGCTGGAGGCGCTGCGGCAGAGTTTGCGCGACGCCAAGGCCTTCGGCGCGACGTCCGTGCTGCTGGTGCCGGGCGTGGTCAACGCCAAGGTAAGCTACGACGAGTGCTGGAAACGCTCGGCCGAGGAGATTGCCAAGGCGCTGCCGCTGGCGGCGGAGCTGGGCGTCAAAATCGCCCTCGAGAACGTCTGGAACCACTTCCTGCTCAGCCCGCTGGAAGCGGCGCGGTACGTGGACGAGTTCCAAAGCCCGTGGGTCGGCTGGCATTTCGATGTCGGCAACATCGTGCTTTACGGCTGGCCGGAGCAATGGGTCCGCATCCTCGGGCCGCGGGTGGTGAAGGTCCACTTCAAGGAGTTCAGCCGGAAGCGCTGCGACGAGGAAGGGCGGTGGAAGGGGTTCAATGTCAAGCTGCTCGAGGGCGACAACCACTGGCCGGCGGTGATGCGGGCGCTGCGGGACATTGGCTACCGCGATTGGGTCATTACCGAGCAGGGCGGCGGTGACTCGCCCGCGGGGCTGCGCGAGCTGGTCGAGCGCGTCGAGAAAATCCTCTCGCTCTGAGGCAGCCGGCGGGCTGGGAATCGGCAGCCGCGACCGCCCGACGGGGCGCGGAGGCGCTTTTATATTTGGCGGGAAGCCGCTTGCCCGCGAGCGGCGTCGTCGCTACGTTGAGGTCATGGCAAAGGTCTTCCTGGCGGATGACGAATTAACCATGGTGCAGATGGTGGGTGATTTGCTGCGCCAGGAGGGGCACGAGGTCATTCCATTCACGGACGGGAACGCGGCGTTGCAGATGCTGGCCACCGAGAGTCCGGACCTGGTAATCACCGACCTGTATTTCGACAAAACGCATCCGCACGGCCTGGATATTTTGAAAAAGGCCCGCGAGCTGAGCCCGCCGCCGGTGGTGATCATGGTAACGGCCTTTGGTTCGATTGACACCGCGGTCGAGGCGATGAAGCATGGGGCCTTTGACTATCTCTCCAAGCCGTTCAAGGTGGAGGAGTTGCGGCTGTGCGTGCAGCGGGCGCTGGCCCATCGGGAAGCCCTGGCCGAAAGCGCGCATCTGCGGAAGGAACTCAAGACCAAATACCGCTTCAGCCAGATCGTGGGGCATTCGGCCGCCATGCAGGCGGTCTTCAAGCTCATCGAGCGGGTGGCCGACACCGACAGCACCATTTTGATTCTCGGCGAGAGCGGGACGGGCAAGGAGCTGGTGGCCCGCGCCCTGCATTACAACAGCCGGCGGCACCTGGCGCCGTTTGTGCCCATCAACTGCAGCGCGTTGCCCGAGACGCTGCTGGAGTCCGAGTTGTTCGGGCACCGGCGCGGCGCCTTTACCGGCGCGATCGCCGACAAGAAAGGGCTGTTCCAGGAAGCCGACGGCGGGACGCTCTTCCTCGATGAGGTGGGCGCGATGTCCGGGTTGCTGCAAACCCGCCTGTTGCGGGTGTTGCAGGAGCGGGAGGTCCGGCGCGTGGGCGACAACACGCCGATTTACGTCAATGTGCGCGTCGTGGCCGCGGCCAACGAACCGCTCGAGAAAAAGATCAAGGAGGGCACGTTTCGTGAAGACCTTTATTACCGGCTTAATGTGATTCCCATCCAATTGCCCAGCCTGCGCGAGCGGCGCGATGACATTCCCCTCTTGGTCGCGCATTTTCTCAAGGACAAGGTGAGTCCGCGCACGGGGCGGCCGTTCCAGGTGACGCGCGAGGCGATGGCCATGCTGTGCGCGTTCCATTGGCCCGGCAATGTGCGGGAGCTGGAGAACGCCGTCGAGCGCGCGGCCACGCTCTGCGAGGGCGACCTCATCCAGGCGGCGGACCTCCCGCCCGCCGTTCGGGAGGCTTGGAACCAGGGGGGAGCCGACCTGGCCGACGCGCAAGCCCCCGCCCCGTTGTCCGAGGGGGACCAGGGCGCTTACCCGCTGCCGGTTGGCGCGGGGGGTGCCGCCAGCGCCGCGGGCGGGGCGAAGGCTTTTCAGCCGCTGAAAACCTTCCTTCGCGAACAGGAGAAGGCGCACGTCGAGGAGGCGCTGCGGCTGTGCCACGGGGACAAGGAGCAGGCGGCGTTGCTGCTGGGCGTCAGCCTGGCGACCTTCTATCGGAAGCTGGCGGGTGAGGACAAGGAAGGCTGAGCTCGAGGTGTGGAGGTGCTGATGTCCGGTCCGTGCGAGCGCGCGGCCATGATGTGATGGAACCGCTGCAACCCCCCCAATCTCATTATCTCTCGGCCGCCATCGGCTGGCTCGAGCTGGGCCGGCCCGAGGAGGCGCGCGCGGAGCTGGAGGCGCTGCCGGCGGAGTTTCAGCGGCACCCGGATGTGCTGGAGGCGCGGTGGCTGCTGGAGGCGGGGGAGCAGCGGTGGGAGGAGGCGCTCAGGGCGGCGCGGACTTTGATTGAGGTGGCGCCGGAGCGGCCGTCGGGCTGGCTGCACCAGGCGTACGCATTGCGGCGGACCGCGACGGGCGGATTGCAGGCCGCCTGGGATGCGTTGCGGCCCAGTGTCGAGCGGTTTCCCAAAGAGCCCATCATCCCCTTCAACCTGGCCTGCTACGCCTGCCAGATGGGACGGCTCGAGGCCGCCCGGCAGTGGCTCGGGCGGGCGTTTGCGATCGGGGACAAGGCGCACCTTCGCGCCCTGGCGCTGGCGGACGCCGACCTGCAGCCGCTGTGGGAGGAAATCCGGAACGCCTGACCCGGGGCGGTCGCGGGGCCCAAGACGGCTCCGACGGCTCACTCGCCATTCAGCAGTTCGGGAGCGACCTTGCGGGCCAGTTCCTGGCAGCGCGCCAGGATTTCGGCCGCCGACTCGCTTTCGAGCGCAAAATGGGCCAGGTCCCTCGCCTCGCTCAATTTCAACCGCCGGATGAGGAACTTGACCGGCGGCACCAGGGGCGGGGCGGTGCTGAGCTCGTCCACGCCCAGGCCGATCAGCAGCGGCGCCAGCACCGGGTCGCTGGCCATCTCGCCGCACACACTCACCTTGATTTGGTGGTTGTGGGCCGCCTGGACCGTGGTGTTGATGAGGCGGATGATGGCGGGATGGGTGGGCTCGTAGAGGTGCGCGATCTTCTCGTTCATCCGGTCCACGGCCAGCGAGTATTGAATGAGGTCGTTGGTGCCGAGGCTGAAGAAATTCAGGCGCTTGGCGAGCGAGTCGGCCACCATGACGGCCGAGGGGGTCTCAATCATCGCGCCGATTTGAAGTTTTTCGTCGAAGGGGATGCCTGCGCGGCGCAACTCGTTCATGTATTCGGCCACCAGGGCGTTGGCCTGGTTGAGCTCCTCGAGCCCGGAAACCATGGGGTACATCATCCGGACATTCCCCTCGGCGCTGGCGCGGAGGATGGCGCGCAACTGGTCCCGGAAGATGTCCCGCTCCTGAAGACAGAACCGGATGGCGCGCCAGCCCAGAAAGGGGTTGATTTCCTTGGGCAACGGGAGGTGGGCCAGGAACTTGTCGCCGCCGAGGTCGAGGGTTCGGATCACCACCGGCATGGGTTTGAGGCGGGAGGCGACTTCGCGATAGGCCTGGTATTGCTGTTCTTCGCTGGGCGGCAGTTGCCGGTTGAGAAAGAGGTATTCCGTCCGGAACAGCCCCACGCCTTCGGCGCCGTTGACCTTGACCTGTTCGGCGTCGGCGGCCTGCTCGATGTTGGCGGTCAGGATGACGCGGTGGCCGTCCAGCGTGACCGCCGGCTGGGGCACGGTGTCGCGGAGTTTTTCCTCGAGCGAGGCCTGTTTGCGGGCGAGCTGGCCGTATTGGAACAGGGTCTGATCGGTCGGGTCAACAATGACGACGCCGCTGAACCCGTCCAGCAGGGCGTATTGGCCGTCGGCCAGTTGGGTGCTGGCGTCCTTGAGGCCGACCACCGCCGGGATGCGCAGCGAGCGGGCCATGATGGCGGTGTGGGAGGTTTTGCTGCCCACGTCGGTCGCAAACCCCAGCACGTTGCGCTTGTCCAGTTGGACGGTGTTGGAGGGCGAAAGGTCGTGACTGACGATGATGCACGGTTCCTTGAGGTGCCGCAGGTCCAGGTCGTGCTCCAGACCCAGGAGGTTGTTCAACACGCGGGCGCTGACGTCCCGCATGTCCGCGGCCCGCTCGCGGAGGTAATCGTCTTCGATGGCGGCCAGGGTGGCCGCGTAGCGCTCGGCGATGGCGTGAAAGGCATATTCGGCGTTGACCCGCTGCTCCTGGATCATGCGGACCACCTCGTCCAGCACGGTCCGGTCCTCGAGCACCAGCAGGTGCGCGTCAAAAATGCTGCCTTCCTCGGCGCCGAGCGCGGCGCTGACCCGGCGTTGAACCTCGAGGAGCTGCGTCCGGGTCGTGGCCAGCGCCCGCTCGAAGCGGTTGATTTCCTCGGCCACGCCGGACTCGGGAATCTCGCGGCGGCTGATGGCGGGCCGCGGGCGGTCCAGCACGAGGATTTTGCCCCGGCACACCCCGCCGGACACCGGGATGCCCCGGAAGATTCTTTCACCCGTCGGTCCGGCCTGTGCCATAAGATGTTTTTAGTCCATCCGGCCGTTTTTGAAAAGGAATAGTTGGGCAAAAAGTCGCGCGGGGCGCGGGAAAAGGCTTGCCAAGGAGGGGGCTTTTTTCTCTCCTGACGGATAGCCTTGCGCACCGGCTGGCGGTATGAAAAGCAAACAAGCAAACCTCGGTCGCGGCCTTCTGGCCGGCGGGAACTGGATCATTGATCAAGTTAAAATGATTGATGTTTACCCCCGGCCGGAGCAACTGAGCAACATCCGCAGCCAGTCGCAGGGGACCGGCGGCGCGCCCTACAATGTGCTGATTGACCTGGCGCAGACCGGCGTCCCCTTTCCCTTGTTCGCGGCCGGGCTGGTGGGGCGGGATGCCCTGGGCGAACAGATTTTGAAGGACTGCCGCGCCCATAAAATAGACGTCCGCTTCCTCACCGCCACCGCCAAGGCCCCCACCTCCTACACCGATGTGATGACCGAAATCGGGGATGGGCGGCGGACGTTCTTCCACGCGCGGGGCGCAAACGCCCTCTGGCGCGGCGAGGACATCCGGTTCGAGGACATCCGGCCGCGGATTTTTCACCTGGGCTATCTGCTGTTGCTCGACGCGCTCGACCAGCCCGATCCGAAATACGGCACCCGCGCGGCGCGCCTGCTGGCCGCCGCCCAGGCCGCGGGGGTCAAAACCAGCGTGGATGTCGTCAGCGAGGACAGCGACCGCTTCCCCCGGATTGTCTGCCCCGCCCTCAAACACGTGGACTATTGCATTTTGAACGAAATCGAGGCGGGAAAGACCACCGGCTTCAGCATCCGGGGGGCGGACGGGCAGGTGGACGCCGTGGCGCTGCGGCATGCGGCGGGCGCGCTCCTCCAGCAGGGGGTCAAAGAGCTGGTCATCATTCATTTTCCCGAGGGGGCCTTCGCCCGCACGCGGCGCGGGGAGGACTGCTGGCAGCCGTCGCTGAAGCTGCCCAAAGGCTATATCGCGGGCACGGCCGGCGCCGGCGACGCTTTTTGCGCGGGGGTGTTGCTCGGGCTGCACGAGGGCTGGGAGATCCAGCGATGCCTGCTGACCGGCGTGTGCATCGCCGCCGCCTCGCTCGCCCACGCCACCTGCACCGCGGGCGTGAAATCCCTGTCGTCCTCGCTGGCCCTGGCCAAAAAGTTCGGCTTTGGCCGGTCTTTGAGCGGGATGGAAACCTGACCGCGAGACTGGGGCGGCAGGAGCCCAAAAAAAAGCCCGCCGGGGGGCGGGCTGGGATGAAAAGGAAGGTGTCGAGCCGGGTGTCAGGCGCGTTCCATGTATTTGCCGGTGCGCGTGTCCACTTTGATTCGCTCGCCGGTTTTGATGAACAAGGGGGCCTGGATTACGATGCCGGTCTCGAGGGTGATGGGCTTCTGAACGTTGTTGGCGGAATCGCCGCGGATGCCTTCGGGGGCATCGGTCACCTTGAGCACCACGCTGGACGGCAGCTCAATCGCCACCGCCTTTTCCTCGACAAAGGTCACCGTCACCGCCCCGTTTTCCACCAGGTAATCCTTGGCGTTCCCGACAAATTCGGGCGCCAGCGTCACCGTCTCGAAGGTCTCGGGGTCGGAAAAGACGAAATCCTCGCCGTCTTTGTAGCTGAATTCCATCTTGCGGGTGGTCATCGGCACCACGTCAATGCGCTCGGTCGAGCTGAAGCGCACGTCCGAGGATTTGCCGGTGCGGATGCTGCGGAGGGTCGCCTGCACGAAGGCGCGCAGGTTCCCCGGCGTCCGGTGCTGGCTGTCCAACACCACACACACGTCGCCGTTGTAGTTGATCGCCATCCCGCGGCGAAGATCATTTGCTGTAGCCATATCGGTCTATCTATCTCTGTCAGTCCATGCCCGGCTCCCCGGGCCCGTCGCCCGGGCCGGAAACCAGGAACGGCGGAAAATACCGATTCGCCCGCCAAAAGCAAGCCCGGATTTTTGGCGTTTCGTTTTCGGATTTTGGGCGCCCTGCGCCGCCGCCGCGGCGCTTTGCATTGTCCCTTGTGGAGACATCCCGTCTCCCCACCTCCCACGCCCGAAACCCGCAAACCCCCTCGGGGAGGCGACGTCTCGTCGCCACTGCCCACCCCCTCGCAACCCAGAACTTCCTGGGACGAGACGTCCCAGCCCCTACCCGCAGCATCAATTACTTCGGGGGAGGCGACGTCTCGTCGCCGTGGCCCCCCTCGCACCCAAAACTTTCTGGGACGAGACGTCCCAGCCCCTACCCGCAGCGTCAATTACTTCGGGGTTGGAGACGTCCCGTCTCCACACCTCCCACGCCCCCACAACGCCCGTCATCAATTCGGCACTTCCCCTGCGCTTCCCCAACCCGCCTTCAAAACCCTGAAAGGGTTTCAGACAGTAGCCGGGGGTAAGGCCGCCAGGCCGCCACCCCCGGTCCCCCGTCCCCAAAACGTCCAGCCCCCTCCGCTCGCGGAGGGGGTTGGGGGTGGTGGCATCCCAGAGTTTCCGCAAGCCGTGAGTCCCGTTGAATCGCGTTCCTCCGCGATACCACGGCGTCGAAAGAAAGCTCATCGAGGGAGCCTCCCCCGGGCGAACGGAGCCTGTGCGGGCCGAGGACCAGCCCGGACCCGCCCATTTCTGCGTCCTTCTGCGTGCTCTGCGGGCCTGTGCTCCCTGATGCGAAGCCTGAAGGCTGAGCTGCGGCGCGCCGAGCCCAGGAAGGACGCCCTACGCGTAACCAAGCAAAGAAGGGACCGCGGATTTCACGGATTTCGCGGATGAGCGAGACGCCGCACAGGGCGGCCAGAGTCGCTTGGACGGGACAGTGCCATGCTTGCCGCCATTCTCTCCCGGTCTCGCCCATCCGTGCCATTCGCTCCATCCGCGGTCAGATCCGCCCGCTCCTGGGCGGCGACGTCTCGTCGCCGTCATACGGTCCTCCCTCCCCCGGATTGGTAGGGACACGTTTCACGGGCGTCCCCGTTCTTCTCTTAAATACAGGGACCTGGTGGAACAGGTCCCTACCCAATCCCTCCCCCGCCGTCGCAACCCAAAACTTTCTGGGACGAGACGTCCCAGCCCCAATCCACACCCGCAATGACTTCGGGGCTCGAGACGTCCCGTCCCCACACCTCCCACGCCCGCGCTCATGTTCAGCGGTACACTTCGCGCCGATGACGGACCCGGTTGATACGCACGACGCGAATCGCATCGGCGATTTCGTAAACCACCCGGTAGTCGCCCACACGGATGCGCCAATCGTGCTCGCTGCCGGCCAGTTTGCGGCAGCCGGGCGGACGCGGATTGGTCGCGAGGGCTTGAATGGCCGCAATAACCCGGTCGTGCATCAGGGACGAAAGACGCGAGAGGTCTTTTTCGGCGGCCCGTTCAAGCAGGACGCGATACATGGTCATTTGACCTTGCGCTCGGCGAGGTACTCCTCCAGCGGACGATAGCGCAACGGCTTCTTGCGAGCACGCTTGAGCCAGGCCACGTCCGCCGCATCCTCCACACGCTCCAAGAGTTCCTCGTAGTCCTTGATGGGGAGGATGACGGAGACGGGTTTGCCTTTGCGCGTCACGATCTCAGGTTCAGGCCATGTCGCTTTCATGATGGGCAAGCTATCACAGCCCACGCTGTTGCGTAAAGCCCACAGCCCGGGCTCGAGGCGGCTACAATCCAGGTTTGCCAGGGAGTCTGCCCCGGCAAGCTGGCGGGCGGCAGCCCGCAAAAGCGTGGCATTCCACCAAGCAGGCCATCCAACCCGCGCGCCGGGACACTCCAAAGCGCCGCAGCGGCGGCAGTTGAAATCCTGCGCGCGCCGCCTTGTCCCGGAGCGACAACCGACCACACCCCGGCGTTTCAACACCGGAACTCTGCGGACTTTGCCTCTCGGCCGTTCGACGGAAGGGGCCCGCAGACCACGCAGAAGGACGCAGAACTGGGCGCGGCCCCCTCAGCTCATTCCCTGCCCAGGGTGGCCGCAAGCGCGTCGCACAAATCCTCGACGGTGACAATCCGCTCGAGGTTCTCCTCCGGCAAGGTCACCCCGAACGATTCCTCCACCTTCAGGGCAATGTCCACGATGTCGAGCGAGTCGGCGCCCAGGTCCGCCTGGATTTTGGCTTCGGGAGTCAATTGCTCGCGCGTGACATCCAGCACATCCACCAGGATGTCCTCGACGCGAGTCCGTTCTTGAGTTGTCAGTGTGTCAGTCATGGCCCCACCCTCGCTCCTCAGGAATTGCTTGGATAGTGTGATTATCATGAGTATCTTTACTCTAAAGTTATGTTTTCGCGCTTGTTCAGCCAGTCCGGGTTGTCCCTCGAACGCCTGCGGGCGCTGGTGGAGGTCGGGGCCCGGGGCAGCATTGCCCGGGCGGCGGAAAATGATCCGGCGCGCCAGAGCCTGTACAGCCGGCAGATCAAGGAGCTGGAGGACTTTTTTCAAACCGGCTTGGTGGAGAGGCAGGGCCGGGGCATCCGGCTGACGGCCGCCGGCCGGGAGCTGGCCCGCATCTCGCGCTTTTTTCTGCTGGGATTGTCCAATTTCCAACGGGGCCGCCTGGCCGGCGGGCAAACCTACCGGATTGGCGCGAGCGCGACTTTCCTGACGGCCATTCTGGTGCCGGCGCTGGCCCACACGCGGCGCGCGCAAGCCGGAATCCACTTTGCCGTCGAGCCCGTGGCCGAGGAGGACATCGAACGCCGCCTCCACGACCTGACCCTGGATTTCGGCGTGGTGAGCCGGAGCGAACTCAGCCGCCCCTTGCAGCTCAGCCCGCTGGGCTCGGTCCCCCTTAATCTCTGGGTGCCGCGAGGGCTGGCCAAATCGGCCGGGGCGGCCGCCGCGGCGTTCACGAGTGGCCGGCTGCCCTTCGCCTGGCCGGCGGCCGAATTGCCGCCCGCTCGCTTTGAATTGCTCCAGCGGCAGGAGCCGCTGCTCGAGTGCGCGACCTTTCTCAATGCGCGGCAGGCTTTGGCCCGGGGCGGGCTGGCAGCCGTGTTGCCGGATTTCCTGGCGCCCCCCGAGGAGGCCAAACACTACTTCAGGCTCCCGCCCCCGGCTGGAATCCCCGACCGGCTCACTTTTCGTCTGGCGTGGAATCCGCGTCTGCTTCGGTTGAACCCCCATTCCGTCCGCCAACGGGACCACTTCATCCAGGTACTCAGCAGGGGACTCTCCCCCGAAGAGCGAAGTTGAGTCTGTCGGATGCGTTGGCATTCTCGCACGTTCTTGGAACCGGAAAAACCCTCGGGGAGGCGACGTCTCGTCGCCGCCGCCGCGGCCCTCCCTCCCCCCTCGCCCCGTCCCCTCCCCCGGATTGGTAGGGACGCGCGCCGAGGCGCAATCCGGACACGCCCGGTTCTGCGTGCGTCTGCGTGGTCTGCGGGCCTGCGCTCCCTACCGCGAAGCCTGAAGGCTGAGCTGCGGCGCGCAGAGCCGAGGGGGACGGCACACGCGTGACCGGCCAAAGAAGGGACCGCGGATTTCGCGGATTTCGCGGATGAGCGAGACGCCGCACAGGGCGGGCAACGTCGCTGGGCCGGACAGCGCCATTTCTGCCGCCATTCCCTCCGGCGCTTTCTTATCCGTGTCATCCGCGTCATCCGGGTCAGACCCACCCTCTCTCGGGGGCGGCGACGTCTCGTCGCCGTGGCCTCCCCCGCCCTCGCAACCGAAGACCTTCTGGGACGAGACGTCCCAGCCCCTACCCGCAGCATCAATTACTTCGGGGGCGGCGACGTCTCGTCGCCGTGCTCCCCCCTCGCAACCCAGAACTTCCTGGGACGAGACGTCCCAGCCCCTACCCGCACCATCAATTACTTCGGGGTTGGAGACGTCTCGTCTCCACACCTCCCACGCCTTCGAAACCAACACCCTCTGGGACGAGACGTCCCAGCCCCTATCCGCAGCATCAATTACTTCGGGGGTGGAGACGTCCCGTCGCCGCCCCTACGGCGACACGACGCGGTAGAAGCGTTGGGGGTGGTTGGTGGCTTCGGGGTCGGTGTAAAGGAACCGGCCCTCGGGGCTGAAGTATCCGGTGGCCAGCGGGGTCCAGGCAGGCAAAGGCATGGCGGGACTCTCCGCGGTGAGGAGCGTCCACGGGCTGTTGGGCGCGCCCGACACGCTCAACTGGAACCCGGCTTCCCCCAGGCTGGCGTAACCGGTGAACTGCGGGGGCTGCGGCGGGGCGGGCGGGACATAGTCCAGCACCAGCGCGTTGCTGCTCACGGTGAGGAGGAAGGTGCCGCCGCTGAAATCATTGCTGAAGCCGGAGGTGTCGAGGACAAACGCGGCGGGATCGTAGTTGACGATGCCGGCGGTGGTGGCGGCGAGGGTCCAGCGATACGAGGCCTGCTTGTCGAAGCCGGGCGCGGGGCCGGGGGCGTTGGTTTCGTCGAGGGTGAAGAGGCGAATGACGAAGGGGTTGGCGGGGGTGGCCGCGAGGGTGAGGGTGCCGTTGATGGCGAGGGTGTCCCAGCCGCCGGGGCTGGCGGGGTCGCGCAGTTGCCAATCGTAGCGGGCGAGGGGGTGCCAGGTTTGCGAGCCGCTGGTGAGGGTGCCGGGCCCGTCGGCGCCGGGGGAAACCGTGCCGTGGAGGGTGACGCCGGCGACGGCATTGCCTTGGCCTTCGAGTCGGGCGAGGGCGCTGACAGTAATCGGGCTGGCGGTCAGCGCGCCGTTGAGCTGCAAGGAACCGGCGGCGACTTCCGTTGGACCGGTGAAACCGCTGGCGCCCGCGAGGGTGAGCCGGCCGCCGCCACTTTTGCGCAGGGCCAGGACCCGGCCGGCGCCGCCGTCGTTCAGCGGTCCGGAATAGACGGTGTCGTCGTCCTGGTGGACCTCGAGGGTGCGGGTGCCGGTGTCGGACCCGTAGGCGACGTTGAGGGGCCCGTTGCCCGACAGCGAGCTGACCGTGCAGGTGTTGTTGACAAAGGCGGCGCCGAGGGCGGCGCTGCCGCCCGAGAGGTTGAGCGCGGGCCGGCCCGCGGCGGTGTGGAGGCCGTCGAAGACGAGGTAGCCGCCGTTGACCAGGAAGGCGCCGGAGAACGTGTTGCTGGCCTGCAGGACGAAGTTGTTGACGCCGGTTTTGCGGATTTGGCCGTCGCCGGCGAGCGTGACGGCGGCGGTTTTGTGTCCCGAGCTGGTGTCCACCGCGAGCAGGCCGGGGGAGTAAACGGTGACCGGTCCGCTGAAGATGGTGCCGCCGCCGGGGATGACGAGGGTGCCGTTGCTGACGGTGGTGCCGCCGGTGAAGGTGTTGGTGCCCCAGAGGCTTTGGGTGCCGGTGCCGGTCTTGACCAGGGCGAGCTTGACGCCGCTGGCCCAGGAACTGTTCTGGATGAGGCCGGAGAAACTGCCGGAGTGGTTGTTGGCGCCGAGGGTGAGGGTGCGCAGGCCGTTGTTGGCGAAGACCATGCCGCTGCCGTTCAAGGCGCCGATCGTGGCATTGTGGTTCCACAAATCCATGCGGCCGTTGAGGGTCACGTCCGAGCCGCCGATGTCCAGGTCGTTGGCGCCGCTGACCTCGAGGGAGCTGGTCGTGCCGCTGGCGGAAGCGAGAATGGTGGGGCCGGTGTAGGCATGAGCGCCCTGCATGAGCAGGCGGGAAGCGCCGCTCTTGCTGAGGCCGCCGGCGCCGGAGATGGGACCCTCGAGGCGCAAATCGGCGGCGGCCACGATGCCGAGGGTGAAGCCATTATTGGTGATGGCGCCGCCGACGGTCAATTCGCCGCCGGCGCAGGACCAGGTTTGGGCCGCGGCGAGCGAGGTGTCGAGGTTCCAGGTGTTGACGCCGGCGGTGTTGGTCAGGCCGGACTGGAGGGTGACGGGCGCGCCGGAGAGGTTGAAACCGCCATTGGTCAACTGGACCCAGCCGAGGGTGGTGGCGATGTCATTCACGTTGGCCTGGCGGGCCGGCCAGCCGAAGATGAGGCGGACGCCCGGGTAAAGCGTGCCGCCGCCCCAGTTGCCCGCGTCGCTCCAGTTGTTGTTCATTCCGCCGCCGGTCCAGAGGTAAGGGGCGTTGGTGCTTTGCACGCTGACGGTGACCGTGGCCTGGGCGCTGCGGCGCGGATAAAGCCCGCCGCAGCCCGAATCCTGGACCTGGACGGTCAGGACGACGTTGGTGACCGCGCCGCTGGCCAGGAGCGAGTTGTCGGCGACGGTGAGCACCCCGCTGCCCGGGTGGAGGGCGAACAGGTTGTTGGTGTTGCCGTCCACAATCTGGAAGGCCAGCGTGTCCAGGGCGCTGTCGGTGGCGGTCACCGTGCCGATGGGCGTGCCGTTGGGAGCGGAGGCGAACACGCGCAGCGCCTGGCTGGCGATCTGGGGAGCGTAGTTCAAATCCACGGGCGACAGATAGGAGCCGGCAATGATGTTGGTCGAGGCCGCGCCGTTGGTGTCCACGATGCCCGGCCCGGCCCACGCCACGGACAAATGGTCGCCGCCGCCGCCCTCCTTATGAAGCGCCTCGAGGTAGTAAGCCTGTCCGGCCACCAGGTTGATGGGGCTGGACATTTGCGAGGCGTTGGCGGTCCAGTTGTTGGCGCTGGTGTAGCCCGAGACGTAGGCGATGCGGGCGGCGCCGGCGCCGTTGGTGTTGGCGCTGAACAGGAGCGACGAGGCGTCGTCCGACGCGATGAAGAAGCGGTAGGTCCCCGACGCGGGCGGCGTGACCAGCGCCCGCACCCGCGAGCCGTAATTGTCGGCGATGTCGGCCGGGGCCTCGAACCGCGTCAGGGCCGCGAAGGCGGCGGGGCGCCGCGGGTAGGCGGCGCTATTGGTGAGGTTGGCCACGGTGCTGCCGGAAATGTCATACCAAAGTTCGCGCTGGATTTGGGTGGCGGTGATGGTCTCGGGAGCCACCAGGGTGATCGTGGCATTGGCGGTGGCGGAGAGGGGCGGGGCGCCCGAGTCGGTCGCGCGCACCTGCAGGGTGTAGCTGGGCCCGGCGGCGGCCTGGAGCGCGGCGCTGTCGGCCACGCGGACCACGCCGGAATCCGCGTCAATGGTGAAGAGCCCGGCGGAATTGCCGGAGACGATGGCGAACGAGTGAGAGTCCCGGCTGTTGGCGTCCGAAACGGCCACTTTGCCGACGGCGGCGCCGGTGATGGCGTCGCGGTGCAATTTGACATTAAAGCCGGTGAGGCGCGGGGTGTAGTTCAACTCGTAGGGCGCGAGGTAAAGGCCGGGAATGACATTGGTCAGACCGGCGGTGGCGGGGCCGCGCCAGGCCACCGCGATGTGGTCGCCGCCGCCGCCTTCCTTCATGCGCGCCTCCAGGTAACAGGCTTGGCCCGCGTAAAGGGTGAACGCCGCGGATTGCTGCGAGCTGAATTTGGTCCACTGGCGCGAGGAGGTGTAGCCGCTGACATACGCGATGCGGGCGAGGGAAGTGGTGTTGGTGGTCGGGCTGTACCACAACTCGCTGCTGTCGTCGGACGCAATCCAGAACGTATAGACGCCCGTGGCGGGCGGAAGGAGGAAGGCGCGCAGGGCGGCGCCGTAGTTGTCGGCGCGGTTGACCTCGCCCTCGAAGGAGGGCATTTCGACGTCGGAAGACGGGTCGCGCGGCCAGCGGGCGTTGTTGGTCAGGTCGGCGACGGCGGTGCCGGAGCCGAGGCTGTCGTAGCGGGCGTAGCGGACACTGCCGGGCTGGAAGGGGGTGCCGTTGGTGATGATTTGAATGGTGACGTAGCCGGTGCCGACCAGGGGGTTGGTGGGGTGGTCGTCGGCCACCGCCACCGTCAGGCTGTAAACGCTTTGGACGGCGCGGCTGAGGCCGGCCGCCACGGTGATTTGTCCGCCGGGGTCAATGGCGAATGCGCCGTTGCTGTTGCCCGCCGCGAAGCTGTAGCTGAGGACCTGGAAAAAGTCCGGGTCGCTCACCTTGACCGAGCCGACCACGGTTCCCGGGCGGGTGTGCTCGATGACGGCGGCGGTGAAACCGGTCACGACCGGCGGGTCGTTGATGTCGAGGACTGCGACGACGACGCGGCGGTTCAGCTCGGTGAGCGCGGGGTTGGCCAGGTTGGTGATGTTGACGAACAGCTCGAATTGGACGGCCAGCATGGTGTTGGTGGCCAGGCGGTTGTAATCCAGCAGGGTGTTGTTGGCCACGCGCAGCACGCCGGTGTTGTCCAAATTGAACGTGTTGCCGGTGTTGCCGGACACGATCGCGTAGGCGAGGGGGTCGCCGGAACTGTTGGCCGGCACGGTGCCGACCACCGTGCCAACCGGCGAGCGTTCAGCCACGCTCAGGCGGGTCGGCAGCACCGCGCCGGCCACCGTCCCGGTCACCGAGTAGTAGCCCAGGCTGGCGTAACTGGAGAAGCCGTCCGTCAGCGGGTTGTTGCGGCCCGCGCCGGTCACGCGAATCGTATAGGTGCCGGCCGGCACGGCGCTGCTGAGGGTGGCGTGAAGCTGAGTCTGGGGATTGTTGCTGGCGATGACGGTGTCGGTGGCGTCGGCGAGAGTGAGGCTGATGGCCAGGTTCGCCCAATCGCCCACGGGGCGGGCGGTGAGGGAAACGGCGCCGCCGGTGGTGGTGAAGCGGAAGGCATCGGTGTCGCCGGTGGTTTCAATCACGCCCTCGGAGCGGGCGATGTTGCCGGGGAACAGTTCGAGGTAGCGGGCCGAGCCGAGCACCGGGCCGGTGTCGTCGGGACGATAGTCCACATTGACTTCATTAACGATGATGGCGAGGTCGTCCTGGGTGTTGTTGGCGCCGGTGTATTCGCCCTTGCACCACTGCACGACATTCTTGTAGTAACCCGCGCCCATGATGGGCGCCCAGCCCACCGCCCCGCTGCCGTGCCCGGCGTAATAGCCCGAGCTGCTGTCGCCGTCGTGCCCGAGGGTCAGGGTGTGGCCCAGCTCGTGGGAGCCGACCTCGGCGCCCGACTTGCCGCTGATGTAAATGGACCAGCAGACCGTGTCGCTGCCCCAATCCCAGGACCCGATGTAGGCCACGCCCGCCGCGCCCGAGGGCATCGCGGAAATCGAAGGGCTGAACACGCAGCGCTGCCGGCTGTTGGCGGGCGCGGCTTCATACACGCGCCGGTCGGTCGTCACGTTGATGTTGAAGGGCATGTAATCCTCGGCCACCCGTTTCCAGAGGTCGCGGATTTGGGCGTTGCTGACGTTGGGCTTTGGGTAGGTGACCCCGCCCCAGGTGGGGGTGTAGCCGCCAAAAAAGTCCAGGAGGATGACCGCCCGCGACCCCGGATAGCTCTGCAGCGAAACGATCCCGTCGTTGTAGCCCGGCACGTATTCAGGCACGTCGGAGGGATTCAACGGCGGAATGTTGGCCGTTTCGTCCTCCAAAGCCCCTTCCTCCACCAACGGCATCGCCAGGCACACGACTTCCTCCAACCGCCGCTCCCATAACTCCGGCGCTCCATTCTCGCCCGTCGGCTCAATGCGATAAGCCCGCTTGCTGGCAGGAAACTCGATAATCCCCACCGCCGGGCCCGAGCGGCTGCCCTCCGGCGGGGTGAGGAAGAAGAATTTGCCGGGCTCGGGCTCGGTCAGCTCGCCGGAGAGGTAGGTCAGTTCGCCGTCGCGATATTGGGTGATTTTGATCACGCCGGCGGCCATGACGCCGCCGGTCAGTTCAAAGCGAATCGGCTGGTTGCTCGACGCGTTCTGATACGCCTGGAGAAATGTCACATCCCACGGGCGCTTGGATTTCCCCGGCTCGCGCAAGGCGGGCGCGTAAGGGTTGATGGCGGGGTCAAATTCGCGCGAGCGCGCGGGCTGCGGCTCCGCGCGCCGAGCGGAGGCCTCAGCGGGCGGGGTCAGCGCCGGTGCAGGCTGTGGCTGCCCGTCAGCCGCCGCCGCCAGCGCGGGCGTGCGGTTGGGTTCTCCACTGGGGTTGGAAGAGGAAGAAAGGAAACTGAATATCGCGGCGCCAGCCAAGACCGCGCCTGCCAGAAGAACGACACGCCATTTCATTTACGAAGCTTAGCATAGCTAACCCCGCCTAAAAAGCCATCAGATTCGCCGGGGCCGCCCGCCGCACGGAACGCGGCGCTGCGGGGCAACGGATGAGGGATGAAACCTGAAGGCAAAGCAGAAAGCTGACCCCGGGTTGACCGCGGTCACTGGCAGGGAAACCCATGATGCAAAACGACTTGCCACGGACCCTCCGGGGAAGGTCTGACCGTCCGCCCAGGGATGGAGGCCTGCCGCATGGCGCGGCGGCCCGGAATGGAAAAACAACTCAAGTCAAAGTCAATGAAAGCAATCAATTCAACGCCAAATCACCGGCAAATCACTGTCAACCAGCGGTTGGACCGCGCCCTGGGCGTGGGGCCGGCGCCGTTTCTTGCGCCGCGCCTGGCCCTCCTGGGCCTGACATCGTTGCTGGCCGCCGGTTGCACCGTCGTGAGCTACCGGAACGAACATGGCGAGCGGTTCTCCCGGGTGGCGCTGGGGGCGCGCACCTCGATTACCTCGCTGGCGGTCGAAGCGCAAAGCAACGGCGTCCGGCGCATCGAACTGCGCGGTTATCAAAACGACGCGGCGCAGGCGCTTTCCACCGTGACGGAGGCGGCAGTGCGGGCGGCCATTGACACGCGCCAGCCCTGAGCCCTGATCCAACCCTTTCCCTCGAGACAGACCATGCTGACCAAGGAACAACTCCAGGAGCGGGCCCAACTGGTCCGCATTCACGAGGCCAATTGTCAGATCGAGCATCCCTCGCCCGTCGAGCTGGCGTTCCGCCTCGCCATCATGAAAAAACTCGCCGCCGAATACGCGCTCAAAGAGCTGCGATCCGCCACGCTGGACGCGCCGGCCGACCGGCCGGCCAGCCGGCCCGGGAAATAACCGGGCGGTGAGACGGGGCGCAAAGCAAGCCGTTGCCGCCCCGCCGCCCCTCCTCAGGCAAATCTACCCTTGTTTCAATTGATGCACACCTTGCTTGTCGCCCTGCACGGAATCCTCACGCGGCAGACCGACCCGAGCTGGCCGGACCGCCTGGACGCGTGGATGGCGCGGCGGGACCCCGGGGTGAAGGTTCTCAAGAAGGAATACGCGGCGGGACCGTTTCCGCGCTGGAATTGCGTGGTCAAGAACCCGCGCCTGGCCCGGGCGCTCGAGGCCGAAATCCTTTTGTTTGTCGAAAACGGGCGGTTCGCTTTGCCGCCGACCTGGTTGGTCGCCCACAGCAACGGCGCGGTCATCGCGCTCCGGGTGACCCAACGGCTGATTGCGCGCGGCCATCGGGTCGGCGGCCTGATTCTCACCGGCGCCGCCTGCCCGGCCGACGTGCGCGCCAACGGCGTGTGGAACTGGTGCCAACGCGGCCGGCTCGGCGCCGCCATCGCCTATTGTTCGGCCGAGGACCGCGTGCTGGCCGGAGATGCGCGGGCGCCGGGCGGTCCGCTGCGCCGTCTCCGCGCCTGGGTCTGGGCCGGGCTGCTCTGGCCTTACGGGTGCCTGGGGCGCACCGGCTGGACCGGCCTGAACCCCCCGGCCACGACTCCCGAGGGACCCCCGCCGGCGTCCGGCGCGCCGGGCGCGCCCCTCATTTTCACGCGCTGGTTCGCGGGCGGGCACAGCGCCTATTTCCGCCCGGACCAAATCGAAAGGACGTTCGAGCAGATTTACCGGGACCTGGAACTCGGCCGCGCCGCGGCGGGTGGCGGGAGGACGGGGGACTCCGGGCCGGGGGTGCATTTGTAACTTGACCATGAAATCCCTTGACTTGATCGGGAACCACGAGCCGCGGTACGCGTTGCGGCGGGGGCTGGGGTGCTGGGAACTGGTGTTTGACGGGCGCCGCGCCGTCTTGCGCGAAGAGCAGGGCCTCCTGTATGTGGCGTGCCTGCTGTTGGATGGTTCGGGCGCTCCCCTGCACGCGATGGAGCTGGTCCAACGCGCCGCGGCGTTGCAACGGAGCGGCGCCCCGCGCGCGCCGCGCCTGCTCCAGCGCAGCGCCGGACTGGACGAAGCGGAAGCCACCCGCGCGCTGCTGCAGCGGCGCCGGCAATTGCTGGCGTTGCTCGAGGACCCGGACGCGGAAGAGGTTCTGAAGGCCGAGGCCGGGCGCGAACTGGAGGCGTTGGAGGGTTACCAGAACGGCAACATTGGGCGCGCGCGGGACCTCGCCCGGCAGGCCGTGGACGCGGTCAGGAAGGCCATCGTCCGCTTCTGGCGTCATCTCGAGTCCGCGCGGGATGCCCGGGGGCAGCCGCATCCGGTGTTGGGTCCCTTTGCCGCCCACTTGCGCGAATGTCTGCTCCAACCTTCCGGGCGGGCCAATCCCCTCCGACGGCAGGTCAACCCCGGCTGTTTTGCTTACACCCCGCCGCCCGGCGTGGTGTGGCGCGCGTGAGCGGGGACAGGGGTGAACCACCGCGGATTTCACGGATTTCACGGATAAATGGGTTCTTCTGTTCCATCCGCGGAATCCGCGGAATCCGTGGTCCCTTCTTTACTCGGTCACGCGTAGGGCGTTCTCCTCGGCTCTGCGCGCCGCACCTCAGCCTTCAGGCTTCGCAGTGGGGAGCACAGGCCCGCAGAGCACGCAGAAGGACGCAGAACGGGGCGGGGCCGGGCTGCGCCGCTTTCAATTTGCGCGGTCATTCCGCGCTGGGGGGAGGGGCTGGGACGTCTCGTCCCAGAAAGTTCTGGGTTGCGAGGGCGTGGGCAGGTGCGGAGACGAGAGGTCTCCACCCATGACAAGCCCAAGCGCCGCGGCGGATGTCGGTGAATACCGTCTCCTATGCTGAGGGGGACAAGGCCTCGCGGGCGAAGAGGCATCCCCTCTTTTCTGTTCCCTCGCCCCCCGTCCTCGGACCGTTGGGCCTCGACCCCTAAAATTCTGCTGGCATCCGACCCGGCCAGTGATTTAATTCCTTCTCCCATGAACCGCATTTACCAGGGCCGTGTTACTTGTGTGGAGACGCCAAACCCGGAGTACGCTGCGCAACGCATCCGCTCGGCTCCCGCGAAGCGGGAGAACAGGGACGCCAAAACGACACAGCAACAATGGAAGCTCCTGCCCGACTGGCAAACGGCTCTCTGGCAACACCACCAGCTTTTTCAGGATGCGGTAAACTACTATACCCTCGCTCTGGCGGCGATGGCCGCCGG
>JARKQH010000434.1 GCA_029974925.1 Verrucomicrobiota bacterium | reverse complement strand
CGGCCTTCGAAGACGTTATGCGAGACGGGTTTCTCGACGTAAACATCCTTGCCAGCCTGGCACGCCCAGATGGTCAGCAGCGCATGCCAGTGGTTCGGGGTGGCCGTCGCGATCACATCAATTTCCTTGCTCTCGAGCATCTTCCGCACATCAGCGAACCCTTGGACCTTTTGTCCCTTGTCGGACAGACTCCTGACCCCACGCTCCAGGATGCGGCTGTCCACATCGCACAACGCCACCACCCGCACTCCGCCCAGTTTGTTGAAGGCTTCGATGTGGGTTCTGCCTCGTCCCCCGAAGCCGACTACCCCCATCCGGATGTCGTCATTGGCCCCTTCGACCCGTGCCCAAACCGGGATGGGTGCGGCGATCGCGGCGGTGCAGAGCGCAGTGGTTTTCAGAAAGTCTCGCCTGTGCAGTGTCAGCATATTCACGTGGAATGTTTCACGCAGGGTAGGAGTTCGCGTCCTGCACGCAAGGGGGAATTCGCTCCTGCCGCCCTTGGGCAGGCTTGTCAGGGAATCCGATTTGAAGGAGGATGGAGCCATGCGCAAGTTCACCATTACCCTTGGATTCGCCGGTGTCCTGTTGCTGGCGGGAGCGACGGATGCCGCTTCCGCGGCTTCAGGCAAACCCTCGGTCGAGAGCGCCGCTTTTGGAGTCACGAGCGACGGCCAGCCAGTCGAGATCTACACCCTCCGCAATTCGCACGGCTGGACGGCCAAGGTGCTGACGTTTGGCGCAGCAATCTACTCGCTGGAAGTGCCTGATCGCGACGGCCGCTTGGCCAACATCACCGCCAACCGCCCGTCTTTGGCCGATTATGAAACCAAGGGCGGGGCCTTCGGTTCGGTCATCGGCCGGTTCGCGAACCGCATCGCCGGTGGCAATCTGGTCATTGAGGGCAGGAAATACTCCCTCCCGCTCAACAACGGGCCCAATCACATTCACGGAGGCCCCAAAGGTTTCAATAAACGGGTGTGGAAAGCCCAGGCACTTCCCGCCCAAGACGCTGCCGTCCTCAAACTCACCTACACGAGCGCCGACGGCGAGGAGGGATACCCCGGCACCTTGGTATGCACCGTCGTTTACGAACTCAATGACCGGAACGAGTGGAAGATGGACTACACGGCCACCACCGACAAACCCACGGTGATCAATCTTTCCAACCACGCTTACTGGAATCTGGCCGGGGCTTATTCAGGCACGGTTTTGGACCACCTTCTGACGGTGAATGCGGACAAGGTTCTGCGCGTGGACGAGACGTTGATTCCAACCGGCGAGATGGTCCCGGTGGCGGGCACGCCCCTGGACTTCCGGCAACCGCGCCGGGTGGGGGAGCGCATGGGCGAGATCACCGAACGACATTTCAACGGCGGCTACGACCACTGCTTTGTGATCCGCCGCCAACAGCCGGGCGAGCTGGCCCTGTGCGCCACGCTTAAGGATCCCAAATCGGGTCGCGTCATGGAGGTTTTGACTACCGAGCCGGGCGTCCAGGTCTATAGCGCGAACTTCCCGGCCGGGTCGGTGACTGGTCCCGACAATTACGCCTATCCCAAGCACGCGGGCCTTTGCCTGGAAACCCAGCATTTTCCCGATTCGCCCAACAAGCCGAATTTTCCCAGCACGTTGCTCCAACCAGGCCAGGTCTTTCGCAGCACCACGGTCCACCGATTCCGAATCGAGCCCTGAGGCCGGCCGCCCTCCCCCTTGCGGCGAGTGCTCAACCCCTTGAGCTTCACCACAGGGGGTCACGATCTACCCAGCCTTTCCCAAGGACCGCCGAAATCCGCTTGCTCACGACGGCAGCGCATGCTCTATTATGGGCGTTCGGAAACCAAAACAACAATCGAGTCGTAACCTGTGAAAACTATTCTTGCAACTCTCGCTGGTGTCACCCTTGTCGCCGCCAACCTCCAGGCCCAAATTATCGCCCAGTGGACCTTCGAGGAAAGTGGCTCCGCCTACAACACGCCCGTCACCGCCAACTCCATTGGCGGCATCGCGCCGGAAATCGGGGCCGGGTTCGCCTCGGGCTTTCATGCCTCCTCCGCGGCCTCGTGGAGTTCGCCCGTGGGCAATGGCTCAGCCGAGTCGCTGAGCGTGAATAATTGGGCGGTTGGCGATTATTGGCAGTTCGAGGTAAGCACTCTGGGTTATCAGGGCATCCGCTTTTCTTTCGATCAAACCAGCAGCAGCACTGGACCGCGCGATTTCCGGCTGGCTTATAGCACGGACGGCTCCACCTTTACCGGCTTCGCCACCTACAGTGTGCTGGCCAACGCCGCCCCCAACGCCTGGACTTCCGGCGCTTA
This sequence comes from Verrucomicrobiota bacterium, assembly GCA_029974925.1. Lineage (GTDB taxonomy): Bacteria > Verrucomicrobiota > Verrucomicrobiia > Limisphaerales > UBA8199 > JARKQH01. Next base: position 23,220 of record JARKQH010000434.1, on the reverse strand, counting down.
CAACCCGCTGCACACTTACAGTTTCGACCTGAGTTCCGTAACCGCGATTGACAATTCCCCGAACGTCTATCTCCGGCTTATCGCGGATTCAACCGTCTCGGCCGGGGGCGGAACCGTCGGCACTGGAGGCACCGACCGCGTGGACAATGTCACGGTCTCCGTGGTTCCGGAACCGGCGACCCTGGCGTTGCTCGGTCTTGGCCTCGGCGGGCTGGCAATCGCGCGCCGGCGTGACTGAGCCTTGTCTGCGGGTTGGTCCTGAGCGCGGGTGCGCAGGGGCTGGAGTTCAAGGGGTTGCCGGGCAAACGGCCGGGCGCAGCCCTCGATCATGCATCGGGGGCGGGTCGCTCACGGAAAGCGCATTCACGCGGGGAGAATGGGACCCCAAACACCCTGAAACTTCGTTACGGCACAGGGCCGCCTGGCGAGCAGGGGGGAAGCGGTTTTCCCGCGTCACTCCCTTTGGCCAGGCGGGCCAGAATTTTTTTTGCCACTCAGGGCTTGACGGCTTCTTCAACGTAGCATAGACACACAGCAAAACTAAGAACCGGAGTAAACCATGGCTGAGAAAACAATAGAGCAGCGAGTCAAAGACATCATCGTCGAGCAGTTGGGCGTGAACGCCGACCAGGTCACGCCCGAGGCGAAGTTCATCGAGGATCTGGGCGCGGATTCGCTCGATACCGTCGAATTGGTCATGGCGCTCGAGGAGGAATTTGGCAGCGAAATTCCCGACGACCAGGCCGAAAAACTGCAAAGTGTCGGCGACGTGATCAAATACATCGAAGACCTCCAGCAGAAGTAGCGTGAGGCTGAACGCTTTCGGGGCAGCTTCGACTGGCACCAGCTTGGGCTGCCCCGTTTGATTTTTATGGCAAGCAACTGGACTGACCGCCGGGTGGTGATTACGGGCATGGGCGTGGTGTCGCCCCTGGGCACGGATGTGGAAACCTTCTGGCGCCGGCTTGTCGCTGGCGAGTGTGGGGTGGACCGGATCAAGGCTTTCGATCCCTCGCAGTTTGACACCCAGATCGCCGCCGAGGTCAGAGATTTCGATCCCACTCCCGCCTTCCCGTCGCCGAAAGACGTGCGGCGAACCGACCGGTACAGCCAGTTCGGCGTTCATGCCGCCTGGCAGGCCCTGAAAGATTCGGGCCTCGACCTCGACAAGGTGGACCGGGACGAATTCGGGGTCTTGATTGGGTCGGGCATTGGAGGCTTGGAAACCACCACCGCCCAGCACGCAACGCTCCTGCAGCGCGGGCCGGGCCGCCTTTCGCCCTTCATGATTCCAATGCTGATCTCGAACATGGCTTCGGGACTGGTTTCCATGTACCATGGCCTGCGCGGTCCCAACTTTGCCACGTGTTCGGCGTGCGCGACCGCCAACCATGCCTTGGGCGAGGCGTGGCGCACCATCAAGATGGGCGATGCCAAAGTGATGCTGGCGGGGGGGGCCGAGGCGACGATTGTGCCCATTGGCATCGGCGGTTTTTGCGCCATGCGCGCCATGAGCACTCGCAACCACGACCCCAAGCATGCCTCCCGCCCGTTTGACAAGGAGCGGGACGGCTTTGTCATGGGCGAAGGCGCCGGCGTGCTGGTGCTCGAAGAGTTGGAGCATGCCCGTCGTCGGGGCGCCCGCATTTACGCTGAAATCGTGGGATACGGCAACACCGCCGATGCCTATCATTTGACGGCCCCTTCTCCCGGCGGCGAGGGCGCCAGCCGTTGCATGCGCATGGCCCTGCGCAATGCCGGCCTCAATCCACAGGATGTCACCTACATCAACGCCCACGGCACAGCCACCCCCACGGGGGACATCGCCGAGACTCAGGCCATCAAAACGGTATTTGGCGACCATGCCCGAAAGCTGGCTGTCAGCTCGACCAAAGGCGCCACCGGCCACATGCTGGGCGCGGCCGGCGCCGTGGAAATGATTGTCTGCACCAAGGCCATTCAGACCGACACGGTTCCACCCACGATTAATTACGAGGTGCCGGACCCCGACTGCGACCTGGATTACGTGCCCAACGTCGCGCGGCAAATCAAGGTGCAGGCCGTCATCAACAACTCCTTTGGCTTCGGCGGCCACAACGCCAGCGTCGTGGCCCGGAAGTTTGTGTGAGTTTTCTCGCGCTGATCGAAGCCAAACGGGACGGGCGGGCCCTGAGTCCGGCACAAATCGGCGCCATCGTTTCGGACTATACGGCGGGACACATTCCCGACTACCAAATGGCCGCCTTCCTTATGGCGGTCTTTTTCCGCGGGCTCAACTCCGAGGAAACCGCCGCCTTGACCCTCGCCATGCGGGATTCGGGCGAGACGTTGTCCTGGCCGACAAATGACCCGCGGCCGGTTGTGGACAAGCATTCGACCGGCGGGGTGGGGGACAAAGTGTCGCTCCCGCTGGCGCCCCTCCTGGCTTGCCTCGGCTTTCGCGTTCCCATGATTTCCGGCCGCGGCCTGGGCATCACCGGGGGGACACTTGACAAATTGGACTCCATTCCCGGTTTCCAGACGCTCCTGCCCACCGAACGCATCCAGGCTGTCGTGCAGCAGGTGGGCTGCGTGATGTGTGGTCAAACCGACCGCATGGTCCCGGCGGACAAGGGCCTCTATGCGCTGCGCGATGTGACTGGCACCGTGCCCTCCATTCCGCTGATCGTGGCCTCGATCCTTTCCAAAAAGCTGGCCGAGCAACTTCAGGCGCTGATTCTCGATGTGAAATTCGGCGCGGCCGCGTTTATGCCCACGCTGGAACAGGCTCGTGAGCTTGCCCTCGCGATGGTCCGCCTTGGCTGTTCTTGCGGCGTCAACACCCGTGCCCTGCTGACCGCCATGGACCACCCCCTTGGTGGCGCGGCCGGCAACTGGCTCGAAGTCAAGGAATCCGTCCGGTGCCTCGAAGGGAGAGGACCGGCTCCTGTGCGCGAATTGGTCATCGAATGCGCCGCTCATTTGCTGGTTCAAACCGGCAAGTGTGGTTCCCTCGCGGCCGCGCGCGAGCAGGCCATCGCCTGTCTCGAGTCGGGCAACCCCCGGCGCAAATGGAACGAAATGCTCGCCGCGCAAGGGGCCGACCTCGAGGCGTTTGAGCGGAAGCTGGCCTTGGATGTGACGGTCCCTGCCGTCGTCGAAATCCACGCCCCCGTGACGGGATTTGTATCCCGGTGCGATGCCCGTCAGATTGGCGAGGTGGTTCGCGACCTCGGCGGCGGGCGGCTGACCAAGGACTCGGTCATCAATTACGAGGTTGGGGTGGACCAATTGGCCGGCGTGGGAACGGCCGTCGCCGCCGGGGCCCTCATTGCCCGCGTTCATGCGGCGAATGACACCCAGGCCCGGCGCGCCGCCCTCCGTGTTCAATCGGCCATTGATATCACCCCCAGCCCGCCGGCGCCCTCACCTCTCATCCGGGAAATCCTCGTCGCCGATCAGCCCGCCAGGGAAGCTCAGTAAAGCCGTTTCCGTGCAGCCGGCGGCTTGCCGGGCGGGGGGCGCGTTGCTTTTGCCTTGGCGCTGCGGTCCAAACTGAACCCTGGCGCGAGGGCAGCCAACTCAACCGGATGCCGCGGGGAAGAAGGTTTGCTCAAAACGAGCCGGGATCAGATCGCGTAGTCCGGATCGAATCTGCCCGGGGCCCTGGCAGGTTCAGACCGCGTTTCCACCAGGTCGCGCATCTGGCACAGGGAATGATTCCACAGCACGTCATGCACGTAAGCGGGGAACAGGAGGCGAAACATCCTCCAGAACAATCTCGTGGCCCAGTTCCGTCCCCGGGCGAACCGGAACGCAACGTAGATCGAAAGCAGGCTCATCCCATCTTCGTCGGATTCGATTTCAAACAGCAACACGCCGCCCCGGGCGAAGCCATCCATGATGCGGTACACCGCCAGATGACCCCCATACACCTGCTCCAGCCTCAGATGGAAACAGAAGCGCCGCGAGCCGATCTCATAGCGGATCACACAACCCGCTTCGTGAGGTTCCCCGGCCACCCGGCGGATTCGCACGCCCCGGGGCCGCAGCCAGCCGCGATCCGCCTCACCGAAATTCTCCAATTGATCGAGGATCCGTTCGCGGGGCGCCGCCATCTTGATGGTGTACATCCGTTCAAACTCCAGATTCGGGGGCAGGGCGATGTTCGCCTCAGCCGCCAACCGGCCAAACTCCCGGCGTTTCTCCTCCAGCCTCTCGAGGGACACGCCGGTGGTGAACCGCCCCAAACCTTCCCAGCGCACGCCGAACGCCAATTCGGTGAGGTAGTTGCGCAGCGTCATCAAGGCTCCGCCGGTCAGCACGGCCCAGATCGCGGCCGGCCGCAGCATGCACCGGAAAATGTCCTCGTATTCATCGTCGCCACTTGCGATGCGCCAGAGAATCTGCTCCAGTTGGCGGCGCCCGGCCGGGGTGCTCTTGCGCTCTGTAATGACCGCCTGGTAGAGCACGCGGCTCAGAACCGAGGAACTGAAAACGAAGCGGTGCAGGAAGAACACCAGCGCCGCAAACCGGTTGTTGCGGGCGAATCGCCGCAGTGTGGGCCCGTAACTGCGCTCGAGGCTTTCCTCGTCTATCCCGCGGGCCAATGCCGCCTCGGCCAGCGCCCGGGCGGTCTGCTCCGCCGACAGAATCCCGTCTTTGTACAGCCGCGCGGTGACCAGGTCGCCCACGGCCGAAACGCGGTCGGCAAACGGCCGCCGCGCCGAGCCGGTAACCATGCGGGGCTTGCACACGCAGACGACGTCCAGGCGGTTTGCCGCCGGGAACAGCCGCCGGATATGTGGCAGGTCCAGAAAGCTGCGGATGACTGCCCGGGTGTCCGCCGGCCTATTGGCGCGATCTACACACTTGCCGACCACCACCACCGTCACGCACGTGCGCTTGGGCAGCAGGGAAGACATCTCCACGGGCAATGACGGGGAGCCGTACTCCACGAAAAATGCGCCATTTCGCAGGCCGGCTGGAATGGCGGGGGTTGTCTTGACCTCGAAAATGAGTGTGCGACGGGTGCGCGGCGGCACGAATCGGGGCATCAGCGCCCGAAGCGATTCCCTGAGAGCGCCGCCGTCCGCCAAGGCTGGGTGTTCGTTCACCCCCGTCGCAAAGACCGCGAAGTCCGCCTCAAAAGTCTCGCGAACACCCCCCGCCCGGTAATGGACCAGCGGTTTCCCTTCCGCCGACCGGGTGACTTGAACCACTTCGCTCTGGATGAGCGCCGCCCCCTCGGCCAGCGCTTGGTCGAGCAGAAACGAGTCGAAGCTCTGTGCCTGTGGAGACTCACCCCCGGGACGCGAACCGCGGAACACCGACAGCATTCGCCGGTGGGCCGGAACCTCCAACTCGATGTTCTTCCAGAAACCCTGGATGGTGACCCGGTGAATTCGGCTTTGAACTACCGCCTCCGGCACCTTGAGATTCAGCGCGTCCAGCTCGTCGTTGAGTTTGGGGGAGAGGCCCCCGGCGCAGTAGTTGCACCCGTGCCACGCCCCGCCACAAGGTGACCGGGTTGACGCGCCCGTGCAGCGCCGCCGCTCAAAAAGCGTGAGCTGCAACCTCCTCCCCAACGCCCGCGCCTTCCTCAAAAGGTGAAGACAAAAGAAAGCGCCTGCCGGGCCGCCGCCAATCACCGCGACCCGCGCGCCATCTTGCAGCTCGATGCGTGCGGGGGCGGCCCTGTCCAATGAGGTCCGAGGCTTCATCCGCGCGGTTGAGAAAGTGTGGTAATCTTATGCTAATCATAAACCCAATGCATAATCAGGCAAGCCCAAACCGGCCCCTGCGCGCGGACGGCCCATTACTGAGCTGAGCCACTGGCGTCGGGAGCGCCCTGATCCTCTGGCGATCAACTTTCACATTCTTCATGCTTTCAGACCCGACCGCCAGGCGCTGGGGTGCTGCAGCGCGCGGGTTGGCCAGCCTGCTTTCGTGGGTTGGTGAGAATTGCGCCCGGCACCGCTGCGGCCATGGAGTGGGCTTGTTGCTCCCGCAGAACCCCTCACGGTCGTGAGGAGGGCATGCTTCCGTTAGGCTTGGCTCCTCAAGGTGTTCAGCAGAAATGGATGGAAAGAACTTGAATCCTCCAATCCGTTTGGTACACCCGGGTGCATGAAGCTCTCGCATGCTTTGATGGTCGCCGCGTTCCTCGTCCCCATGGCCTTTCCGGCCGGGCTCCCGGCTGCGGAAGCCACGCTGTCACAGCCAGGCAGAATCCGGGTTCTGGTGGTCACGGGCGGACACGGCTTTGAGAAGCCGCAGTTCTTCCAGATGTTCAAGGATAACCCGGACATTACCTACGAAGCGGTGGAACATCCCAACGCGCATGCGAAATGGCGGCCTGAGGCGGCAAAGAGCTATGACGTGATGGTGCTTTACGACATGTGGCAGCCCATTAGCGAGGAAGCCAAGGCGGATTTACTGGCCCTGCTGGCGGCGGGCAAAGGGCTGGTGGTGCTGCATCACGCCATCGCCTCCTACCAGGAGTGGCCCGAATACGCCAAAATCATCGGGGCGAAGTATTACCTGGCCAAGACCGTTGTGGACGGGGTTGAAAAACCGCGGTCCGCCTACAAGCACGACGTTCAGTTCACCATTGGCATCGCCCCCGCGCCGCACCCCGTCACGGCTGGGCTCAAAGACTTCGAGATTCATGACGAAACCTACAAGTGGTTCGATGTGGCCAGGGATGTCACGCCCTTGCTGACCGCGACGGAGCCCGAAAGCGGCCCGGTTATCGGGTGGGCGAAGACCTACGCCGCCGCGCGAGTGGTCTATATCCAGCTCGGCCACGACCACTTTGCCTACGAGAACCCCGCCTATCGGCAATTGCTGCGGCAGGCCATCCGCTGGACCGCGCGGAAGGATTAAAGCACCCGGCTTGCCGCATCAGCAGTCGAAACCCCCTCCGCGTTCCCCGGATGTTTCTCAAGGTCATTGCCTGCGAAATCGCAGTTCGGGAAATCTGCTATGCCGCGGCCCGGTCGCCGCACTTGGGCGACCTGGAATTCCTCACCCAGGGCTACCACGACATTCCCGCCACCGGCCGGGTTGAAATCCAGAAGCGAATTGACGCCGTGCCCGCCGGCAAATACGACGCCATTCTGCTGGGTTACGGCCTGTGCAGCAACATCCTGACGGGGCTGACCTGCTCGCATACGCGGCTGGTGATTCCCCGCGCGCACGATTGCATCACCTTCTTCCTCGGTTCCAAGGAACGTTACCAACGCTGTTTTGGCGAACGGCCCGGCACCTACTATTTTACGTCCGGCTGGCTCGAGTGCGCGACCCGCCGCGGAGAGAAAAGCCTGTTCCTGGGCGGAGCTTCGGTGCCGGCCAGCCTGAGTTTGAAAGCCAACTATGAGGCGTGGGCCGCCAAGTACGGCGAGGACCAGGCGCGGTTCCTGATGGAAGAGATGGGCCGCTGGGCCAATGCATACACCCACGGCACGCTGATCGAATTCGAATTCCTCAAACACCTCGGCCTCGAGGAAAAGGTGCGGAAAATCTGCGCCGAGAAAGGCTGGGATTACGACGAGCTCATGGGCGATTTCAGTTTGTTCGAGCGCTGGCTGGGCGGCGACTGGCGCGAAGCCGATTTCCTTGTGGTCGAGCCCGGGCAGAAGGTGGTGCCCAGCCACGACGAGCGGATCATCACGGCTGCGCCCGCCTAAGGCCGCGGATCAGAAGCTGAGCAGGAGCTGCCAGATGTACAGGTTGCCGAAGGCGTCTATGTCCTCCCACACCCTGCGGATCAGCTCCGGGCTGCCGGTGATCTCCGGCAGTTCCTTCACCCGCTGCTCCCAAGGGAAACAGACCCCGGGACGAACCGCGGGCTGAGGTCTTCCGGCCATGCCCTGCACCTGCTGGCGGCTGGCGCGCGAGGAGGGCAGATCGGCCGGTGGCGTGGCCGTTGGGGGACTGTAACTGCCGGCTGAATACACGCCGTATTCGAGCGCCGTCTCAGTCATGGCGCGCAGGTTTTCGACGCTGGTGTCGTCCTGCATAATGGCTCCGGCATCCAAAATGTAGCCGCCGTTGGCCGCGACTTCCTTCAGCACCCGCCGGCAAAAAGCGCGGACTTCGTCTGGTTTGCCGAAGCTTAACAAGGTGTTGGGGATGCCGCCGCTGAGGGCGAACTTGTCGTGCAGCTTTTGATGCACGTGGAAGATGTCGTCCTGGTCGCAATGGAACACAATGCTGCGGTCGGGCAGCTCACGGAAGGTTTCCAAATGATGTTTCCACTTTCCCTCGGCATAGAAGAGCGTCTGGTGGCCGTGCTTCCAGAACTCCTCGATGATTGGCTTGAGGGTGGGCCAGTAATGCGACGCGAACTGCCGCGGGTTGATGAAGGGGACACAGCCGCGGTGCATCCAGAAGCCAATGGGCACCAGGTTGGCCGGGTCGGCGGTGGTGAGGCCGACATGGCAGAGGTGGGGCATGAGAGCCTCGCAGGCCTGGAGCACCTTTTGCGGTTGGGTGTGCATGTCCAGGGTCAAACCCACATACCCCCGCAGCTTGTCGGCGAGAATGTCGAAAGGCGCCTTGAAAATGCCGGCGATGGCCGACACCGTCCCGGCTTCGGACCGCAGCCGGGCAACCTGGGGGCCGAACGCGTAGAAGTAGGAGAGCATCGCCATCGCGCTCTTGACCAGGGCCAGGCTGTGGCGATAAGTGGAGGGCGCGCCGGGTTTGACCGATTCGGTGGACACCCGCGGCAGCCAGGTGTTGTAAAGAAAACCGGTGGGGTCGGCGATGAGGGCGTCGTACTCGTCCGCCTTCATGAAGGCATTGTCCTCCGAAGGCTCGATATAGTTGAAACCGGTGGTGTGGGGAATACCGATGCCGGGAATGCCGTAGTAGCGCAACCCGGCCGCCTGGGCCAGCCCGGTCCAGACGTAAACCATGTTCGGCACCACGGCGTCCCACTCGAACCCTTTGGCGGTCTGCAACGCGGCTTCGAAGGCTTTGGTGTAATCGTGAGCCACCTCCTGGCAGGTGAACCCGGCGTACTTGGCGGTGAACTCGGCGACGAACGGCCGGATCGGGACGCGGTCCGGCTTTTCATTGCGCATCGCGGTAATATAGCGGTTCAGGCTGGCTTGATAGCGTTGCTCCATGTTCATGGCAGAGATGCGTTTGTGTTGTCTGATGCCGCGGCATCAGGACCCCGGCTTCATGGCCGGCGGCCCCGTGCGCGACCCCGGGGCGATGGCGGTGAGTTGTTTGAGCAGTTCGTTGCCTTTCGGGATCAAGGTGATGTCCGCCTCGCCCTCCACCATCTTCTGCGCCTCAAGAATATCAAACATGGCGAACAGGATGTCCCGGTCACGGGCGATATCCTGCAGGGCGGCGCCAACGATGCGGGGCCGCAGGGCGGCGGCTTTGGCGAACTCGATGGCGGCGCGGCGTTCGGCGGTGCTGGTGATGATGCTGACCTGGTTGGCGCCATCCTGTTTGATCGCCGAGGTCACCTGGCGCAGCCGGTTGACGACTTTGGACTCGATCTGCTTGATCATCCCCGGGTCGCGGAAATGGACCTTGCGGATGTAAACCGAGCCGAGTTTGTATCCCCATTCGTGCGATTTGGGCGAAACCTCCTCGCGGACGGACTGGCTCATGGCGTGGCGGTTTTCGAGCATGCTCTCGAGTTTGAGGTTGCTCAGACAGCGGACCGCCGCGCTGCTGACGTTGGCCCGCAGCGAGCCCCGGGGGTCCGCGTTCTTGAACAAATAGGCCACCGGATCGCTGATGAACATTTCATACCAAATCCCGATGCCCATGGGAGCGCCCTCCTCGGAATTCACCGGCTGGCTGCGGAGGTATTCCTGGTCCAGGCGCATGTCCAGCACATGACAGCGTCCAATCCAATTCACCAGCGGGGCTTTCCAGCCCAGCTTGAACCAGAGGAGGTGCAGTCCCGGCTCATTCAGCATCAGGACCACCTTGCCAAACAACACATAGACGCGGCACTGACGCTCCTGGACGATGGTGTAAACACCAAAGGCGCGGCAGAAGGCCGATACGACCGGCCCGAGGATGAAGAGGGCAAGGAAGGTGCCAACCCCGGCAATGAGGAAATCAACCATGAGGCACCTCCAGGATGGCGCGGCGGGCCTCGCTGAACAGTTTCAGCCGCACATTTCGCACGTAAGCCGGCAGCGCGTCGGGTCCGGTCTTTTTCAACTCGCGCAACTGGTCCGCCACGGCTTTGAGCGGTTCGACTTCCGCCTGCGCCTTGAGGGTTTCGATCTCGACGGCCGTGCGCGATTGAACCAGCTTCTGGTCCGCGGCGGCCTGGGCCAGGCTGATGTCCGAGGAGACCTGGTTGTAAGCGGTGTTGATGGCCGCGAGGGCGGACTCCACCTCCGGCGGCGGGTCAATGCCCGTGATCAGGGACGCGTCCAGAACAATGCCGTATCGCGCCTCGGAAGAGCGGCATTCGCGGTCCATGTGCTCGTTGATATCCCGCAGGTTCTTCCGCAGGTCATTGATGGAAACGCCAATGGCCGCGGTGGCGCTCTCCGGGGTCGGAAGCGTCCCTTCCGTGGGGGGCGGCGGGGGAGCTTCAAAGTTCGCGATTCTCTCGCGGAGAACCGACGTAAAATACCCCATGATGTGGACAATGGGCCGCTTTACGCCAAACAGATAGGCGTAGAGGTTCTTCTCGGAAACGCGATAGCGGATCTGGCCGGTCAGGCCTGTGTTCAACTGGTCCTTGGTGACCGCCTCGAGCAGGGTGCCGCCCTGGTTTGCCGAGGGCGTCTCCGGGTCGAACGCCATGTTCACGGTCTGCGTCGCGACCGAGACCTTGTAAACCTTTTCCCAAGGCCATTTGAAGTAGGGGCCGCCGGGCGGGATCACCCGTACCTGGGGATAGGCATACCGTTGACGTTCCTCCGGGTGCAGATGCTCGGCGATTGGGTCTTGGAGAATGGTGGCCTGGCCGACCCGTTCGGCCCGCCCAAAACTCGTCTTCACCGCCCGCTCGTCCTGGTTGACCGTGTAGATGCCTGCCACCAGGTACCGCACCAGGAACCAGGCAACGAACCCGGCCACCACTCCCATCACGATCGTCATGGGGCCCTCCAGGGCTAGCGTTTATCCCAGCGCTGGTCCTTGATGAGCTTTTGTACCTCGACCTTTGGCCCGAAATCGGCGGCCAGGAACCCGTGGCGGTTTAGATACTGGAAGACCGTGTCCAGCCGCTTCACTTCATCTTTCTTGGCAGTCAATTGGTCCGGAGACAACTGGCGCAGGCTGGCGACGTACTGCCGGGCCAGGTCCTCCGCCTCTTGCTGAGCGGCGGCGTCTTTTTGATAAATAAGCGACTCGAAAAGGCGATACATCCGGGGCAGGGGGGTGGGCAGCTTGGCGGCGTCCTTGCGGATGGTCTCGGCAATCTCCCGCCGTTTGGCCATCGTCGCCTCCGGGGTCAGCCACCCGTCCGTGCCGCCCTCGACGGCCCGTGGCGGCAGCTTGCGATACCAGATATTCCGAAACCGCACGGGATTGCCGTGGTCTTGGAGCTTCAACGGGCCGCGCTCCGGAAACGGTCCGGGCGTGGTCCGCCGCATGTGCCCTGTGGGCCCTTCCAGCGGGGTGTGGTCCTGAACCAGCACGCCGTTGACAAAGACGGTCACGTAACCGGGGTCCACCACTTTGCCTTCGCGATAGATCGGCCGGCGAAAAACGATGTCATAGACCTGAAATTGCCCTGGCGGCCGCAGGGGATTGGCCATTGGCGGGTTCACGCCATAAACGGAACCGGCGTAACCGTCGGCGTAGGTTTCGTTGTTGTAGCAGTCCAGGACCTGCACTTCGCAGAGGCCCATCAGAAAGATGCCGCTGTTGCCACGGCCCTGACTGGAACCCTCGACCTTCGCGGGCGCCGCCCACTCGACGTGGAGCTGGCAATCGCCGAATTCCTCAATGGTGCGAATGTCGCCCGCCTTGGCCACCACCTCCATGTAACCGTCCTTGACCAGCCATTGGGCCGGCCCGCCTTCTTCCTTGGCGGACTTCCACTTGCTGAGGTCTTTCCCGTCAAACAGCACGATGGCGTCAGAGGGCGGCTTGCCGGCTTGCTCAGGCGTGCTGAACGTGCCCGGCGTTACGACCGGCGGTTTGGGCCGGTTCTGATCATGAATTGCCCAGGGATGATGATCATCGGGCGGATCGCCATAAAAAACTTGGCCGAAAGCCGCAGACAGCATACTGGTGGACAGAAGGGTCATGGGAAGCCATGAGAAGCGGAAAGCACGTTTCATGGCCCCGGATTGTCATCGGCTGAACCCCAATCGTCAATGCCGAAGGTGACCCCATGGTCTTGGCGGCCGGCCCGTCTGCCATCCCCCGTGCGGAGTTTGGAGAAAGAGGCGGAAGGTCGCTCTACGGCCGGCCGGGCGGCGGGAAATTCCGCGACTCATCGTCCAGCACCAGCACCCAGTCCTGCATTTCGCCCATGGCGGGCGGGGTGAATTCACGCTCGCCGGTATTGGGGAATGTGCCCACGAGTTGGGCGCGTCCGGTGCGCGGATCATACCACCACGCCTTGACCTGGGGACCTTTGACTTTGTTCATCCGAACTTTGAAGCTGCGGCCCGCCGGCGTATAGACCATCGCGTAGCTGCCCTCCGCGTCGCGTGTGGCGACCATGCGGTAGCGTCCCGACCCCGGCACCGCCGTCGGTACGGCGGAAGTTACGATCACATCATTATCGGGTATCCGGCTCAGGAAGGGGCGGGACTCCAGCAGCCAGCGGGCATGCTGCATCTGGCCCGCTCCCGGTTGGTCCACAGCCTCGAACCATGGCAGCAAGGGATTGTTCACCGGTTTCCGCGCCGGTGTCCACATCTGCCAGACCGAGTGGTGCCCGTAAGTGTGCCCGAACGCGCCGCTGAACAGGTCCCAATAAAGCGGACGCCGCACGTCTGCCGCAATGGAGTGTCCCTGCCTGGCGGCATCGAAGGAGACGGGGTGATCCTCGTAGAGGGGTTCGCCGTCGAGCACTGGCTTGACCGGCTTCCTGTCATAATCGGCCCGGGTGTGTTCGTACCTGCCCGTGTACTCCGCGCCGTGGCCGTTTTGTCGCATGTTGAAGTCCAGCCAGTCGGCCTCGTGAAAATACTGCGAGGAACTGCCGCCGCCGCGCGGATGGAAGGTGATCAGGTGGCTTCCGCCATCGCCCCGTCGCAGACCGCGAGCCATCGCGGCGATGATCTCTTTCTGAGTGTCGTCATCCACCGTCCGGTCGCCCCCAAGAATCCAGATCAGCGCCTTGTCCCGATACCGCATTCCAAGCCACTCGCCATACCGCTCGGCATTGTCGCGGGTAAACACCGGTTTGCCATCCTTCACGGCGTCATGCCAATACCGGCCCCAAGTTGGCAGAAAACCAATGTAAAGGCCCAAAGCCTCCGCTTGGTTGACGATGTAATCCACGTGGTCCCAGTAGTCGTTGTTGGCGCCCTCGCGCACCGCGGGCTGTGCCGGATCCAGGTCAGCCAGCGGCAGGAAGCCGTATGGATTGGCATCGGTGTGACCATCCAGTTCCGCCAATGCCACAGCCTGAATCACAGTAAATCCCTTGGCCGCCCGGTTGGCCAGATAGCGGTCCGCCTCCTCGCGGTTCAGGCGGTGGAACAACTCCCAGGCCGTGTCTCCCAAGTAGAAAAACGGCCGCCCGTCCTCATAGACCAGAAAGCGCCGGTTCTCTGAGACCTTCAATTTCGGGGCTGCGGCCCGGGCCTCAAGCCAAGCGCAGGCCGGGGACCCGAGAACTGCAAAAACCAGGAGTATTCTGAGGTTTGCGGATGTGTTGAACATGGCTTCACCGTGCCCAACTCCGAAACAATTGGCCAGCGATTTTCGGTTCGAGAGAACCTTCCCTTGGCACCGGCGTGGCTCAGGGACTCCGCCAAATGCGCGCTCCGCCCTGACGGCAGGTCCGTCAGGGACCAAACAGCTAACAGGGGCGGCGAATTGGTCCGGCGGCAACTGGCGGGAAACATGCCGCTCGCGATCCGGACGTCGGACGGAGGACAGTCATGCGTACCGCACCCGGAATTTGTGCCGGTTGGACGACATCCTCTCGTTATTGAAAGAGACAAGAGTTTGCTCGATATCATTGACCCGCAGCACCGGGTTTCGATCCGCCCCGGTCGCGGACGGCGCAAGGCGCAGAAAGTCGGTGAATAGTTCTCTGTTGGAAACGACCTCTCACACGACACGCGCCGCCTTGGGAAAGGGCTCGCGGCCGGCACAGCGCCACCCATCCGGGTCTTACCACGGCCCGTCGCCGATCTTGACAGGTTTGCAGAAGTAGATGCCAGCCGTGCTTTGCGCGGCGGGGGCGATTTTATTGGTATCCCCGTTGAAACTGACCCACTCGACGCGCGAATCTTCGAACAGAAAGTTGCCGCCGGTCGGGATACCATTCGGCCCGGGGTGGCTGGAGGAGGGGCCGGTGTAGCGGATCGAGGGCAACGAGATCAGCCAGGCCAGCGTTCCGGCCCCGCCGTTTTCAATGCAGTCCACCATTACCGGCGCGTTGCGATAGGAGCCGCCGGCTTTCTTCCGATAGAACCACTCTTTGACGCCAAATCGCTCGTAAGTGGGGTGGGCTGCGCGGGCCGGCAGCCAATGATAGCCGATCAAGCCCTTCACGTTGTTCCCCGCCTCATAGGCGCGCCGCCACACGTCGGTCGGACAGTAAATGACATCATTCTTCGTTCGCGGAGTCGTGCTCGTCCCCACCACATTCTTGAGGAGGTACCCCGGGTAGAAATTGGTATGCATGGACGGGCTTAACCAGGCCAAATCCGGGGCGTCGGCGTTGTCCGGAAACCGTTCGTTGTTGTCCCCGCAGTACATGGCAATCGCCACTCCCCACTGCTTGAGGTTGCTTGCGCATTGCGTCTGCACCGCCCGGGATTTGGCTTTGGACAACGCGGGCAAAAGCATGGCAGCCAGGATCGCAATAATAGCGATGACCACCAGCAACTCGATCAGGGTGAAACCGTCCCCCCGGGCAAAATGCCCGCGCGGCAAACCGCCGGTTGTGCTCGAGGGCGCTTGCATGGTTCCTGAGCCAGCCACCATTCAACACCAGTGGCCCGCGTGCCGCAACGACGGAATCAGCCGCCCCCCCAGGGTCGTCCGGGGCGGCGCCAGGGGGGCGGTTTTGCCTCACGGCCGGCGGCGTCGCCGCCTGAATCTGCTGGACGAAACTCCAAGACGGGCCATGATTTGCGGCATGACGAAGCATCGTTCTTATCGTGGCGGGCCGGGTATCATTTTGAACGTGGTCATCCTGGTACTCGCGGCCTTCGCGGTGCGTGCCGCCGAGAGCGACGGTTGGCTCCCGCTCTTCAACGGCAAGGATTTGGCCGGCTGGACCCCGAAAATCAAAGGGCATGACCTGGGCGACAATTATGCCAACACTTTCCAGGTCAAAGACGGGGCGATTTCAGTGAGTTATGAGGGCTACTCGGAGTTTGGCAACAAATTCGGCCATTTGTTCTATCGCGAGCCGTTTTCGAACTACGTGCTGCGGGTGGAGTACCGTTTCCTGGGCAGCCAGGTCAAAGGCGGTCCGGGCTGGGCGTTCCGCAACAGTGGGGTGATGATTCACTGTCAGCCGCCGGAGACCATGACCAAAGAACAGGATTTCCCCGTGTCAATCGAGGTCCAATTGTTGGGCGGCGACGGACAGCATCCGCGTACGACCGGCAACCTGTGCACGCCGGGCACGCACGTGGTGATGGACGGCCAATTGATCACGCGTCACTGCACCGAATCCCGCTCCAAGACTTACCACGGTGAACAGTGGGTGACGGCGGAAATTGAAGTGCGCGGCAATGAACGGATCATCCACCGGATCAACGGCGAAACCGTGCTCGAATACGAGCGCCCTCAACTGGATCCCAAAGACGCGGATGCCCGGCGCTTGATCAAAGAGGGACAGACGGACCTGATGCTTTACGGCGGTTATATTTCACTCCAATCCGAAAGCCACCCCGTGGAATTTCGGAAGGTGGAAATCCGGAAGTTGGCGGAGTAATCCGAATCGGTTCACTGCAAACCTCTGGCGAAGGGGAGCCACATTCGCCAGCCGCGCCGGCCCGTCTGGGCTGCCAGGCTCCGAAACTGGTCTTCAAGGCGCCACTTGGCCGAAATCAGGAAGCCGCCGCAAACCAGCACGTGCCAGCCGGCCCAGGAGCCGAACACCATGTGCTCATTCAGGCGCGGCAGGAACCTCCAGGACGGCCGGGCCACTTCAAGGAACAGCAAGGTTAAGAAGAACAGCAGCCAGGGGAGCAAGCCGAGCTTCCAGATCACGATCAAGGAGGCGCGCACTGAACTGGCCTCCACCAGGCCGTGATAGACACCAACCACGGCCATGCTCCAGGCCTGCAGGGAAAACACGATCACGCCGTAGCAGGACAATTGCACCAGAAAATGATCGGCAGTCAGGTTGCGGTATTGCTGCAACTGGACGTGGGCGCAAACCATGAACGCATCCAGCGCCATCAGCGCGAGGAGCGCTCCGCCGAAGCGCCGCCGCAGTACAGCCAGGATGCCCGCAACGATCCGCCAAGGGCCCAGCGGCGTCGAGAGCAGCAGTTCCAGCGCGCCGCAATGCTTGTCATCGGCGAGCCGTCGCGGGGCTTGAATGGCGATCCAAAGACAAAGGAAGTAATGCGCGAACAGGGGCCAAAGGATCACCATCTCGACAGTGGCCCAGGAACGCGGGGAATGGAGAAAGCCGGCGAACCAGAACGTGATGGCGGCAGCCACCAGCACCCATAAGAGGCGCGGCTGAAGGCGGTCCCGTCCCTCCAGCCAGGCCACCGGGTTTTGGTCAAGCATGGCCTGGCGCCAGGCCCGGCTCGCAGCAGGGCCGCCTTTGCGAAACCGTTCCAGCAGGCTGGTCAAGCGCCGCAACCAGGGAGCCGCCGGGAGTTCTCGCCAGACACGGCTGGTCCGCCAGCACGCCACCATGAGGCACAGCTACGCCAGGGCGTGAACGCCCCCAAGGTTGAGCCAGGACTTCCAAGTCCCGCCTCTCGCGAAATCATCCAGCACCCGCTCCATGGTATAGGCCGGGCACGTCAGGTAGAAAAAGGGGGCCTCCGGACTGTTGAGATGGATTTTCAAAAGCTGCTCGCCAAGCAAGGGCAGGCCCAAGGTGAGAAACAACAGCACCGCCAGCGTGGTCCCCAGTGCGGCCCGGCCGCTGGCAAACCATGCGGAAGCGCAGGCTCCCACCGCCAGCGACAAAAACATCAAGTTCAGAACCGCCAGCACCACCAAACCGAAGTGGTAAAGCGTCACCCCTCCCATGAGGAACGGCAGCGTGGCCAGCGGCAGCGCCGCTGCCAGCGCCAGCACAAGGTCAAACGAAGCGGCCGCCATCTTGCCCAGCACCACGTCGTAGCTGCGCAGGTCCGTGAGGAACAGCAATCCGAGCGTGCCCTCCCGCCGCTCCCGGCCCAGGCAATCCGCCGTGGCCAAAGGTCCGGCCAGCAAGGCGTACACCATCGCGAATCCCCCGAGGAGGGAAAACAGTTCACGCCCCAAAACGCTCGGAGCGGACCAGCGGCTGACGGTGATAAACGCGAAAGCCACAATGGCCAGCCCGGCGGCAACCGTGAACAACCGCCGCCACCAGGTCCTGGTTTGCCGGGCCGCCACCCGCAGCTCGCGTTCAACTATGGATAACGTTCGCACGCCGAGAGTGACTGCGGTTCTACTGTTGATGGGCATCGAAAAGCAAGCCCGGCGTGGGGACGGCAGGCAACCCCGGCCTTCGCCGCGGAGGGGGGTGGCGGGTCGGAAGAGGAGGGGAGGGGAGCTGAACCGACAGTTTGCTCCGCCGCGCTTGTAAACCGCGCGGTCGTGCGGCAGGATTAAGAGGTGCTTTGTGCGGAAATGCGACGCGGCCTGGTTTTTAACATTCAGAAGTATTCGGTCCAGGACGGGCCAGGCATTCGCACGACGGTGTTCCTGAAAGGTTGCCCCTTGCGCTGTGTGTGGTGCCACAACCCGGAAGGCATTGCTTCCGAACGCGAAATCGTGGTGCTGGAAACCCGCTGCATCGCTTGCGCGGAATGCCGGCGCGCCTGCCGCTTCACCGACGAACAACCCGGGGAGGGGCCGCTCCCGGCCCTCCATGCGAGCTGCGATCTGTGTGGTCGTTGTGTCGAGGCCTGCCCGACCCAGGCACGGCAAATCATCGGCAAGGAAATGACGGTGGACCAGGTGCTGCGGGTGGTGCTCGAGGACCGCCTGTTCTACGAGGAATCGGGTGGCGGGGTGACGTTCTCCGGCGGCGAACCGCTGTTGCAGGCGGATTTCCTGCGGCAGGCGCTCGCGGCCTGCAAGGGCCACGGCCTGAAGACCGCGGTGGACACCTGCGGCCTGGCGGCTTGGGAGCAACTGGCATCCGTTGTTCCTCTGGCAGACCTTTTCCTGTTTGACGTGAAGTTTGTCAGCGACGCCAAACACCGCCAATACACCGGCGTCTCGAATCAGCTCATTTTGAGCAACCTCCGGCGTTTGGCCCGAGTCCACTCCTCCATCTGGATTCGCGTGCCGCTCATCCCCGGCCTCAATGATGACCCGCCGGAACTGGAGGCCATTGCCGGCCTGGCAGGGTCCATCCCCTCGGTGCGGCAGGTGAATCTCCTTCCGTTTCACCGCACGGGCATGGCCAAGGCCCGCCGTTTGGGCCGGGACCCGGTCCTGGCAGATTTGTCTCCCCCAACCCAGGATGGCTTTTCGGCCGCGCTGGCGCCTTTCCAACAGCGTGGCCTTTTGGTTAAAATCGGCGGGTAGGGACACGTCGGACCGACGGCCCCCTCGCAGCCTATGTTATGACAGACCGCACCGCCAAACTCCGGCGCCAAAGCCTGGACACCCCGCCTTCCATCTCCTGCGAACGGGCCAGGTTGATCACCGAATTCTATCAGGCCAACCAGGGCCGCTACTCCACTCCCGTGATGCGGGCGATGGCTTTCCTCCATCTTTGCCGTCACAAAACCATCTATCTCGGCGAGGATGAACTCATCGTGGGCGAGCGGGGCCCGGCGCCGAAAGCGGTCCCCACCTTCCCCGAGCTCACCTGTCACAGTCTGGAAGACCTGAAGATTCTCAATTCGCGCCCAAAGACGTGGTACCGGGTGGATGACTCGTGCCTCAAACTGTACGAGGAGGTGGTCATTCCCTACTGGCGCGGACGTTCCATGCGCGACCGCATGTTTGAAGAGCTCCCGTCTGAATGGAAAGAGGCTTACGCGGCGGGGATTTTCACCGAGTTCATGGAGCAGCGGGCGCCGGGCCACACGGTGCTGGATGACAAGATTTACCGCAAGGGCATGGTGGACTTCAAACGGGACATCGCCGCGGCCATCAGCCGGCTGGATTTCCTGCGCGATCCCGAGGCTTACGCAAAGCGCGAGGCGCTCAAGTCATTCGACATCGCGTGCGACGCCCTCATGCTCTTTGCGGCGCGCCATGCCGCGCGGGCGCGGGAGATGGCCGCAGCGGAAACCCGGCCGCAGCGGCGCGGTGAATTGCTCAGAATTGCGGAGGTGTGCGAGCGGGTGCCGGCGCAAGCCCCCCGGAATTTTCACGAGGCGCTGCAATACTACTGGTTCTGCCACCTGGGCGTGATCACCGAGCTGAACGGCTGGGACTCCTTCAACCCCGGCCATCTGGACCAGCACCTGCTGCCCTTCTACCGGCAGGGGCTCGCCGACGGCTCGCTCACGCCCGACCAGGCGCGGGAATTGCTCGAGTGTTTCTTCATCAAGTTCAACAACCATCCCGCCCCGCCCAAGGTGGGCGTGACGGCGGCCGAGAGCGGCACCTATACCGATTTTGCCAACATCAACCTCGGCGGCTTGCTGCCGGACGGCTCCGACGGCTCCAACGAAATCACGCATCTGCTGCTGGACATTGTGGATGAAATGCACCTGCTCCAGCCCAGCACCAACCTCCAGCTCTCCCGCAAAACCCCGGACGCCATCCTCAAGCACGCCCTCCAGGTGGTCGGCCGCGGCTACGGATTTCCCTCCCTCTTCAACGCCGATGCCGTGGTCGAAGAGCAGCTCCGCCAGGGCAAAAGTCTCGAAGATGCCCGCGCCGGCGGCTGCAGCGGTTGCGTCGAAGTGGGCGCCTTTGGCAAGGAGGCCTACATCCTGACCGGTTATTTCAACCTGGTGAAGGTGCTCGAACTGACTCTGCACAACGGCGTTGACCCGCGCACCGCCAAACAACTGGGCCCGCACACCGGCGACCCCGCCGCCTTTCGCAACCTGGACGAGCTTTTCGCCGCCTTTCGCCGCCAGTTGCGGCATTTCCTGGACATCAAAATCGCGGGCAGCCGGCTGATCGAGCGGATGTACGCCGACCACATGCCGGCGCCGTTCCTCAGTGTGCTGATTGACGATTGCATTCAGAAGGGCCGGGACTACAACGCCGGCGGCGCCCGCTACAACAACACCTTCATTCAAATGGTCGGCCTGGGCAGCATCACCGACTGCCTGAGCGCAATTCAGCAGGCCTGTTTCGACCCGGTGGAGAACGGCGGCGGTCCCCGGCTTGCCTTGCCTGACCTCGTCAGGCGCCTGGACGCCAATTTCGAAGGCGACGAGGTTCTGCGGCAGCGATTGGTCAACCGCACGCACAAATACGGCAACGACGATGACTATGCGGACGCGCTGATGTTGCGGGTCTTCGAGGCCTGTTTTGAAGAGGTGGATGGGCGTCCCGACGCGCGGGGCGGCCATTACCGCGTCGAGATGCTGCCCACCACCTGCCACGTCTATTTCGGCAGCGTCACCGGCGCCATGCCGGACGGACGCAAAGCGGGCCGGCCCCTCTCGGAAGGCATCAGTCCGGTTCAGGGCGCCGACCGGCGCGGCCCCACCGCCGTCATCAAGAGCGCGGCGAAAATGGACCATGTGAAGACGGGCGGGACGCTTTTGAACCTGAAGTTTTCGCCGGGGCTGGTGAACACCGAACCCGGCCTGGAGAAGTGGGCTCAGCTTGTGCGCAGCTACTTCCGCATGGACGGCCATCACGTCCAATTCAATATCGTGCGCGCGGACACCCTTCGCCAGGCGCAGGCCGATCCCGAGAGTCATCGGGACCTGATTGTCCGCGTGGCCGGCTACAGCGATTACTTCTGCGACTTGTCCCCCGAACTTCAGGAGGAAATCATCGCGCGAACCGAACACGCGGGTTTCTGACCCGTTGTCCCTCTATTTGGGCTTGAGTTGCGGGAACAGAATTACGTCCCGAATGCTCTCCTGTCCCAGCAGCATCATGCACAGGCGGTCAATGCCCATGCCCATGCCCCCCGCCGGCGGCATGCCGTGCTCCAGGGCGATGAGAAAGTCCTCGTCCAGTTTCTGCTGTTCGCCGCCCGCCTGGTGTTCGAGCCGTTCGCGCTGTTCGATCGGGTCATTCTGCTCGGTGTAGGCCGGCGCGATTTCCTGGCCGTTAATGCAGCATTCAAACACTTCCACCGTGGAAGGATCCTCGGGCGAGAGTTTCGCCAGCGGAATCAGTTCCTTGGGGGCGTGCGTGACAAACGTGGGATGGATCAGCGTGGGTTCGATCAGCTTCTCGAACACGGCCTGGGTGACTTCAAAATCCTCGTATTCCTTCGCGATTTCGGCGCCCAGCGCCACCGCGCGCTCGCGGCGCTGCTCGGGTGAAATCTCAAACCAGTCGGCGCCGGCGCGCTCGCGAACAATGTCCTTGTACTTGATGCGGCGCCAGGGCGGGGTGAGGTCAATGGTCCGGGTCACGTTCCCTGCCGCATCCTTGTGCTCGATCCGCAGCGTGCCGAGGACCTGCTGCGCCACGTGACAGATCATGGACTGGACCAGTTCCATCATGGTCTCGTAGTCCCCGTAAGCCTGGTAGGCCTCGAGCATGGTAAACTCCGGGTTGTGCTTCCGGGAGAGTCCCTCGTTGCGGAAGTTGCGTCCGATTTCAAAAACCCGGTCAATCCCGCCCACCAGCAGGCGCTTGAGATACAGCTCCAGCGCGATGCGAAGATAGAAATCACAGCCCAGGGCGTTGTGGTGCGTTTTGAACGGTTTGGCCGCCGCGCCGCCGGGGATCGCCTGCATCATCGGGGTCTCGACCTCGACAAAGCCCCGCGCGGCCAAAAAGTTTCGGATTTCAGTAATGATCCGGCTGCGCTTGAGGAAAACTTCCTTGACCTCGGGATTGCTCATCAGGTCCAGGTAGCGCTGGCGATAGCGAATCTCGGTGTCCGCCAGTCCGTGCCACTTCTCCGGCGGTGGCCGCAACGCCTTGGCCAGAATCACAAACGATGTCAGCTTGATTGAAATCTCCCCCGTCCGGGTGGTGAACAGAGTGCCTTTGGCCCCGATGAAATCCCCCAGGTCGAGATGCCGGAACACGTCGAACAACTCGTCGCCCAGGACGTTCTTCTGGGCATAGACCTGCAGCCGCCCCGTCTGGTCGCGAACATCCAGGAACATGCTCTTGCCCATGTCCCGGTGCGCCGTAATGCGCCCGGCGACGGCCACCTCGCGTCCCTCGGCATAGTGGGTCCGCGCCTCGGCGCAGGTTTCCGTCGGCGTGAACTTGTTCCGGAACGGGTCAATGCCCCGCGCTCGCAAGGCGGCCAGCTTGGCGCGCCGCTGCTCGATCAATGAGTTGCTGTCTTCCATAGCCATTGCGGGCCGAGATAGAACACGGAAATGGCGGTTTTGTCCAAGGTTTTGTCCCCCTGCGCCCCAGGCTCGCCTTGGGAAATGCTTTTGGCGCCAGGCTTAAATGCCGCGCTCGACCACGATGGCGTTCTTCTCGCCGAGAACGATAACCTGCGGATGCCACTCCCTGGCCCTGGCCTCCTCCATCTCGGTAAAGCTCATGATCGTGAGGCGGTCGCCCGGCTTGCCCAAATGGGCGGCGGCGCCGTTCAAAATGATGTCGCCGGAACCGCGTTTGCCGGGAATCGCATAAGTCTCGAACCGGGCCGCATTGGCCATGTTGCTGCAAAGAATCCGTTCATACGGGAGCAGACCGGCCTTTTCCATCAGGTCAAGGTCAATGGTCAGACTGCCTTCATAATCCACATTGGCCCCGGTTACCGCGGCACGGTGGATTTTCGATTTGAGTAAATGCACTAACATACTGGGGTCGGGCGTCCAGACGTCCTGAATCGCAACGCCA
>JARKQH010000430.1 GCA_029974925.1 Verrucomicrobiota bacterium | reverse complement strand
CCAGCCCCCTCCGCTTGCGGAGGGGGTTGGGGGTGGCGGCACCCCGGAGTTTCCACAAGCCGTCAGTCCCGATGCTCCGCGATACCACGGCGTCGAAAGAAAGCTCATCGAGAGAGCCTCCGTCGGGCGAGCGGAGTCTGTGCGGGTCGAGGCATAGCACTTTCAAGGGGAAGTCATCCACGTCATCCGCGGTCAGATCCGCTGCATGGAAGCGGCTGCGGGTTGAGGCGCAGGCCGGGTCCGCTCCGTTCTGCGTCCGTCTGCGTGGTCTGCGGGCCCCTTCCGTCGAACCGCCGAAACACCAAGTCCGCAACGGCGCCCACGAGAGCCCATGCAACCATTCATCACTCGGGCTCCCACTGGTCCAACCGCGCCAGCACCTCTCCGGTCTCGCCGTTGATCACCAACACCTTTCCTTCCTCATCCAGGCAAGGGGTGTCTCCGATCCACCTCGCATACTCTGCCGCGGTTTCCCGGTCGTAGCCCTGCTTCTCGATCGCC
This sequence comes from Verrucomicrobiota bacterium, assembly GCA_029974925.1. Lineage (GTDB taxonomy): Bacteria > Verrucomicrobiota > Verrucomicrobiia > Limisphaerales > UBA8199 > JARKQH01. The sequence goes on along the minus strand of JARKQH010000430.1, from coordinate 9,114 downwards.
GCGATCATCGCCTCAAAGGCTTCAAAGCTCATGCTCATACTCGCTAATAATTGAGACTTGCCCCGGGCTTGTCACCTCATCAGTTGAGCTTCGCCTGCCGAAATCAAGAACGTTACGCAAATCCAAAGGGGCTGAGCACGGCGACCCTGGGGGCAGGCGAAGCGAGACAGCGGCCTTCTCTGGCCCCATCCTTCCCTTGCCCCATTGGGTTGGCCAATCCCGCTCCCTCGGGGCCTCCTATGCCCCCTTCCTGGTTTGCCACCTGACCTCCGAGGCACCGCATTGTCCGCCGAGGCCCGAAGGGTTAAGGGTGGCCCGGCCGCGGAGGCCCCCAAAATGTGGTATAGGCAAGCGGCGCGGCTCCGGTTACTTGTTTGAGGTGGCCGATGATTGGCATGAAGCAGGCGCGACCTAAAATGAACTCAAGGCATTTGGGCCGTCCCCGGCCGTTTCGATTTCTTATGATTCCCCGACGCTCTGGTTTTATGCGAAAGGCTTCCTCGTGGTTGCGGGCCGCGCCGCTGGCGCTGCTGCTGGCCGCGGGCGCGGCCGCCGCCCCCACCGGCCTGGTGCATCACTGGAACTTTGATGAAGGGCCGGACTGGCATGACGACCCGTTCCAAGCCGCCGGCACGGCCACTGTCGCCCGGGACAGCGCCGGGGCGGCGGACGCGGCCCTGCAGAACATGAGCGGCGCCAACTGGGTCAGCGGCCGCCAGTTCACGGGACTGGCGTTCGATGGGGTGAATGATTTTCTGCTGGTGAACACGAATCTGGCGCCGACTCTGGGCGGCACCGCCTCGCTCTCGTTCTGGCTGCGCACCACCCAGACGGGAGGCGTCTCGAGCGCGACCGCGCCCGCTGTAACCGGGGTCGCCGGCAACGGCGGCGCGCAATGGGGCTGGCTCGATGCAGCGGGCCGGATTGCGCTGTCGGTGGACGACACCCTTGTTGTCCGCTCGGCCGAACCGGTCAACGATGGCCAATGGCACCACGTGGTGCTCACTCGCGACGCGGCCACCGGCGCCGGCCAGGTTTATGTGGATGGCCGCCTGTCGGCTGCCGGCACCGGCGCAACCGGTGAACGCGCCGGCGCGTTCTCGAGCCTCGGCCGGCTCGAAGCGGGGGGCGGCGCCCGGTATTTCGAGGGACGGCTGGACCAAATCCACGTATTCGGACGGGTCCTGGACCTGGCGGCGGCGGTCGAGCTGCGCGACAACCATGCGCCGAAAATCTGGGAGAGTGTCACCGTGGGCACCAGCGCCGGCGCATTCTCGACCGAAAGCGTGCTGTTCAAAGCCTATGACCCGGAGCAGGACGCCCTTGCGGTCTTCCGGCATGGGCCCGCCACCCACGGCACCGTGGCGTACAACGGGGACGGCACGTTCACCTACACCCCCAATCCGGGATTCACCGGCAAGGATGCCTTTTCGGTAACGGTCGAGGACGGCCGCGGCGGCTTTGCCACCACGCTGATGCAGGTGACCGTCACCGGCCCGCCTCCGCCGGGGGCCGAGAATCGCACCACCACCTTCACCGGCTTTGCGCCCATCCAGGCCGGCGGGGTCACCCTCTCGCTCAATGGCTGGCGCTGCCCGCGAGTGCTGGACTGGGACGGCGACGGCGACCTGGACCTGCTCATCGGGCACAGCGGGACGGTGTGGCGTTATTTGAACACCGGCTCCCCGACCGCGCCGGTGTTTGCCGCCGGCGTCAAAGTCAAAGCCAACAACAGCGACATCGCCCTGTCCGGCTCCGTAACAATTGCCCTTGCCGACCTGAGCGGCGACGGCGTCCAGGACCTCGTGGCCGTGGACAACTCGCGCAAAATCCGCGTTTATCGCAACCAATCCGCCAGCAACGCCGTGCCGGTTTATGCCGCGGCGGTTTTTGTCAAGGACCAGGCGGGGGCGGATTTCGTGCTGCCCGACGCGCGGTTCGACATCGGGGATTGGAACGGAGATGGTTTGCCCGACGTCGTCCAGGGCACGTGGGACAGCGAAGTGCGGCTTTATCTGAACGTGGGCACGGCGAGTGCGCCGCGGTACAACCTCAGCCAGTACCAGGTCCTCGAGACCGGGGCATACAATCTTTCTCCGCGGCTGTTCGATCTGAACCGGAACGGGCTGCTGGATTACCTCCGGGGCATCAACTGGGGCAGTGTCAATTACTGGCTGGACAACGCGCTCTACACCGGACTGGGGCCCCGCAGCGGCGCGCTCACCCTCACCGACAGCTCGGGAGCCAGCCCGGACCTTCACGCGCTCACGGACGGCGCCATGATTGACTTTGGCGATTTCAACGGCGACGGCGTGTATGACGCGGTGCTGGGCGGGCACGCCGGCACCGGCATTTACCTGGCGGCGGGCGTGCGGAAGACCGTGGCCGACAGCCTGGCTGAGATCGAAGCCATCTATGACGCCTACCCGACGAACCTTGGGGCCATGCTGGAAACCAATGCCCAGGCCCTGTTGATCCAGATTCGCAACGCCGAGAACAACCTCATCAACCACCTGTTTTCCGCCTCGCTGACCGAGCGGCAAACCCTGTTCAATCAACTGGCCGCCCACGTCCAAAAATACCCGTTTCTGCAACTGGCCGCCCCGCTCAACACCACGCTTTATCATCATCTCCCCAGCATCGCGGGCCAGAATCTGCTCACCCTCCACCAAATGCTGCCCGACTCGCCCGCCCACCGCGCCAACGTCGCCAACGCCGTCGGGCTCACCGGCACCTGGCGCGAAATCTATCTCAACTCCTCGCTGCACGTCGGCGACAATCAGAAAGCCACCCGCGGGCAGCTCGAGTCCATCCGCGACCTGATGAAATTCCTGCCGCGCGCCCTGTTCCCCGACACGATGATTACTCTGGACCATTATTACGGCGACGGCCGCGGCGGGCACGTGAACGCCTTTACCTCGGCCAAGAACACGTTCAACTGGGGCGAAGGTTCGGACGTGTCGGAATGGGCGGGCGACCTCAACCAGGCGGTGCTCGAGTTTTACGGCGCGCCGGTCAACCGCGGCGACTATTTCACGTTCGTGATGGGCCACGAGGTCACCCACTCGCTGGACGGCTATGTCAACAGCCGCGCGAACAAAGACCTGCGCCGGCGCTGGGGTCAGGTGCTTTGTCACGCCGCCGGGCCGGACATTGTCGCCGGCGCCAGCGGCTGGATTGATTGGAACGCCACCAAGGCCGGTTTCCAGGCCAAAGGCTATTGGGACGGCGTGTCGGCCAACTGGACGGCCGCGTGGTCCAACTACTGGGCCATCGGCCCGGGCAAGGCCTGGGAGAGCCTGTCGTTCATGCGCGGCAACATTGACTGGTTCCTGGAAAACTCGCAGGAATCGCTGGCCACCCAGGCCAATCATCACCACGCCCATTCCGAGGCGCGCCTGATTGGCGCGCTGGACCGCTACCGGCGCGGAATCCAGTCCGGCATCGGCCCCCTCAAGGCCAACCTGAACGAAGTGGTCCACTTCCTGGATTTCCAGTCCGCCGGCCTCAACCAGGTGGTGCTCTACGACACCCGGGGAACCAACAGCCCGTACAACCGCGCCGTGTACACGATGAGCCGGGCCTGGCTCGAGCGCGACGACCGCGGCTACATCACCCGCATCACCGTGGGCGACCGCGTTTACAAGCTGACGCTGGATTCGAGCGGCCGCTACACGGGGGTCGAAAGCAACCTGGTCCTCGCCCGCAACGATTCGGTCTGGACCTTTCAGAACCAGGCGCGGGAGTTCAATGTCCTGGCCAATGACGAACGGCTCGAGGGCGGACCGGTCTCCCTGGCCGCCTTCACTCCGCCGGCCCACGGCACGCTATCCTCCAACCTCAACGGCACGCTGGTCTATACGCCCGCCCCCGGCTACACCGGCCCGGACTCGTTCACCTACACCGCCACCGCGGGGGGCGCGGGCGGCCGTTCCGCCACGGTGACCATCGAGGTGGTCGCTTCCGCCGCCCCCGGCGCCTCGCTGCTGATCGAATACTGGAACAACCTGGCCGGCAGCGCCGTCAGCGACCTCACCAGCAGCAGCCGCTTTCCCGCCAGCCCGAATCTCAAATACTACACCAACTCCGCCTTCGAGCTCCGCAGCAACACCGGCGACAACTACGGCTCGCGCGTCCGCGGCTTGCTCTTTCCGCCCACAACCGGCGCTTACACGTTTTGGATCGCGTCCGATGACAGCAGCGAGTTGTATCTCAGCACCAATGCGGATGCGGCCGCCAAAATTCGCATCGCTTCCGTCAGCGGCTGGACCAGCCCCCGCGAGTGGACCAAATTCGCATCCCAGCAGTCCGCCCCGATAACGCTGACCGCCGGCCAGGCCTGTTACGTCGAAACGCTCCACAAGGAAGGCGGCAGCCTCGACAACCTCGCCGTGGCGTGGGAAGGACCGGGCTTCACCCGCGAAGTCATTCCGGCGGCGCGCCTGCAGCATCCCTACCACGGCTTTTCCGCGCCGCGCTTCAGCGCCGACCCCCTGCCGCTGCCCGGGGCAACCCGCGGCCAGCCCTATACGGCCTCGCTCGCCGCGTTCGTCACCGACACCAACACGCCGGAGAGCCTCGCCTTTACGAAGCTCGGCGGTCCCGCCTGGCTGAGCGTCGGGTTGGACGGCACCCTCTCGGGCACGCCGGCCGGGGCCGACGTGGGACTGAATACGTTTCCGGCGCGCGTCACCGACTCGACCGGTTTTACTGCCGAAGCCACCTTGCAGATTCTGGTCGCCGAGCCCGCGCCGCCGCAGATCACCACGCTGTTCCGCCTGCCGGACGGGAACGTGCGCCTCGAAGGGGCCGGCCCGCCCCACGGCTCGATTCGGGTCCAGGCCGCCGCCGAGGTCAGCGGCGTCCCGGCCCTTTGGGGCGAGCTCTTTATCGGGGCGTTTGATGAAGGCGGACGCCTGGCCTTTTCCGACCTCGAGGCCACCAACCATCCCCGGCGCTTCTACCGCCTGGCCAGCCCGTAGGCCGGAGGGAACGGCGCCGGGCGGCGCGAAAATCAAGGCACCCGCAGCCGGTAAAAGCGCGTGGGAATGTTCGGGGCGGCGGGGTCCATGAACCAGGCGGGTCCCAGCCCGGCCTCATTCGTTTCCAGCGGCGCCCAATCGAGCAGATTGGTCGAGGCTTGAATCACCACGGTCTGGCCGGCGAAGGCCGACCAGCCAGACCCGAAGCCCGCGCCCTGGAACGCCGGCGAGCCGGCGCCCGTCTGGATTGCGGGCGGCGGCAGAAGCCCCTCAAACACCCGCGCCCGATAGAACCGATGCGGGAGCGCGCCCGTGTCCGCCTCGCGAAAAACAAAGCGCGCCAGGTCCGTCACCCGGTTGGTCTGCACCGGAACCCAGGTCACAAAATCCGTGCTGGCTTCAACGACAAGCACGCGCCCCGGCAGGTCCGGGACAGCGAACTTTACTTCGCCAACCGGGTGCGGCAGCTTGGAGTCGCAGTGAAGACGGTTACACTCGCCGAAGACCCGGGCATGTCGCCCCGGCTGTCCTCTTTGCTTCCTTGGAACCTTTTACGATGATGAAGCCTGTTCTGAACCTGGGCCTCCTCGCGCTCGCGGCGGCAGCCGTGGGAGCCGCGGCGCCAGCCGCTGCCGCCGAAACGCGGCCCAATATCATCTTCATGATTGCCGATGACCTCGGCTACGGCGACCTCGGCTGTTACGGGCAGAAAAAAATCCGCACCCCGAACCTCGACCGCCTGGCCGCCGAGGGCATGCGCTTCACCGCCCATTACTCGGGGCACAACGTCTGCGCCCCGTCGCGCTGCGTGTTGATGACCGGCAAGCATCCGGGCCATGCCTACATTCGCGACAACCGGGGCGGATTGAACGGGGCCGAAGGGCAGGAGCCGGTCCCGGCAGGCGAATTGCGTCTCCCGCTCGGGCTCAAGGCCGCGGGCTATACCCTGGGCGGATTCGGCAAGTGGGGGCTCGGTCCGGTGGGCAGCTCTGGCGACCCGCTGCGCCAGGGATTCGACCGCTTCTACGGCTTCAACTGCCAGGCGGTGGCCCATAACTACTATCCGACCCACCTGTGGGACAACGACCAGCGCGTCGAGCTGCGCAACCCGAAGTTCGCCGCCCACCAGAAGCTCCCGGCCGGCGCCGATCCCAACGATCCCGCGTCCTATGCGCCGTTCCGCGGCCAGGATTACGCGCCCGACCTCATCACCGAGCAGGCCTTGTGTTTCCTGCGCGAGCACCGGAACCAGCCTTTTTTTCTTTACTACCCCACCACCGTGCCGCACCTGGCGTTGCAGGTGCCCGAGGATTCGCTCGCCGAGTACGCCGGGAAGTTTCCCGAGGAACCTTATGCCGGCGGCCGGGGTTATCTGCCCCACCGCACGCCGCGCGCGGCCTACGCCGCCATGGTCACGCGCCTGGACCGGGAAGTGGGGCGCATCATGGCCCTGGTGAGGGAACTCGACCTGGACGAGCGCACGATCTTTGTTTTCACCAGCGACAACGGCCCCCTGTACAACCGGCTGGGGGGAACCGACGCCGACTTTTTCGACAGCGCCGCCGGCTTGCGCGGGCGCAAGGGTTCCTACTATGAAGGCGGTTTCCGCGTGCCGTGCATCGTCCGCTGGAAAGGGCGCATCACGCCGGGCGCCACCAGCGACCGCGTCACCGGTTTCGAGGATTGGCTGCCCACGTTGCTGGAACTTGCCGGGGCCGCCAACCAGATTCCTACCGGAATTGACGGCATCAGCTTCGTTCCCACGCTCCTCGGCCGCGCCCAGCCGCCGCGTCCGTTCCTCTATCGCGAATCTCCCGGCTATGGCGGCCAGCAATGCGTCCGCGTCGGCGCGTGGAAGGCGGTTCGACAGAATCTCAACCCGCCGCCGCGCCAAAAGCGGGCGCCGGCCATCGAGACCGAACTGTACAACCTCGAGACGGACCCCTTCGAAACCAACAATGTCGCGGCGCAGCACCCCGACGTGCTGGCCCGGCTCGAAAAACTCCTCGAAGAACAACACCAGCCCTCCAAGCTCTTCCCCATCCGCGCCCTGGATGGCGCCGCAGGTCGCGACGATCAGGCGGCCGCGGCGACCGGGGAATCCTGCGCCCAGCCTTCCCCCGAGGAAATGGCAAAGGCCGCCGGGGTCAGCCTGCCCCGGTTGCCGTGGCACCTGGCCAACATCTGGTGGGAATTCGAAACGCCGACCCCCAACTTCGAGTCCCTCGAGATTGACGTGACCATTGACCGCGATGTGCCGGACACCTACAACCTGTACATCGCGCCGGTCGGTCTGGGCCGGTTGAGCGGCAAAGACTTCTACGGCGGCCTGCAATCCAACATCAACGGCTGGCGCCAGGGGCAGGACCGCACGCGCGTGCATCCCGGCAAGGGCGCCATCTTCTCCCGCTGGTCCAGCGACAAAAAGACGCCCATCGGGCTGGACCACGTCCGGGTTGCGGGGGAGGATTGCCTGGTCGAAAGCGCGGGGTATGAAGGTGAGTTCGCCAGCGTGCGCCGCCCCCTGGCCTGGACACGCGGCACCTACACCTACCGCATCAGCCGGGATCAAACCGAGGTTTGCGACGGCCAGACCAACACCTGGTTCGCTTGCAGCGTCAAGGACCCGGCCGGGGTGTTGCATCCCATCGGCAGTCTGCGGTTCGAAGGCGGCTCATTCGAGTTCTGGGCGCGTCATTCCGCCTTTGTCGAGGTGTACAGCACTGCGAAAATCCCCCGTTCCGGCATTCCCAAGGTCAATATCACCTTTGGCTACCCCCGGGTGAATGGCCGGCCGCCGCCGCTCAAACGCGCTCACGCGTTCTATCCGAACAAGACCGGCCCCGCCGCGCCCGACTGCGCCTGGGCCAAGGCCGAGGGCGACTGCGTGCGCGTCGAGGTCGGGCCGATCTTCCAGCGCGAGGAAGCCCGCCGCCGGCACGACCTGCCCCTCGAACTCCCGAAGGTCGCCGTCGCAGAACCCCCAACCCGCTCCGGCAGTTGAATGGGGATGGAGACGTCTCGTCTCCAAGCTTCAGAATTTGCCAGTCCGGCCCCGCTCCGTTCTGCGTCCGTCTGCGTGGTCTGCGGGCCTGCACTTCCTACCACGAAAGCAAAAGGCTGAGGTGCGGCACGCACAGCCCAGGAAGGATGCCCTACGCGTGACCGAGCAAAGAAGGGACCACGGATTTCGCGGATTTCGCGGATGAGGGAGACGCTGCAGAGGGCTTTCGGTGGCCGGCGAAGTCGCTCATCCGGGACAGCACCATGCTTGGGTGCCATGCTCTCCGGCTCTGTCTTATCGTGCCAGCCGCGGTCAGATACACCTCCTCGGGGCGGCGACGTCCCGTCGCCGTCCCCCCCCTCGCAACCCAAAACTTCCTGGGACGAGACGTCCCAGCCCCTACCCCGACCCTCAATGACTTCAGGGGAGGCGACGTCTCGTCTCCAAACCTCCCGCGCCCTCGCAACCCAGAACTTTCTGGGACGAGACGTCCCAGCCCCCATCCAGACCCTCAATGACTTCGGGGTTGGAGACGTCTCGTCTCCACACTCCCACGCCTTCGAAACCAACACCCTCTGGGACGAGACGTCCCAGCCCCCATCCACACGCTCAATGACTTCGGGGGTGGAGACGTCTCGTCGCCGTGCCCTCCCCTCGCAACCCAAAACTTCCTGGGACGAGACGTCCCAGCCCCTACCCGCAGCATCAATTACTTCGGGGTTGGAGACGTCTCGTCTCCACACCTCCCTCGCCCTCGCAACGTCCGTCATCAGCCCGGCACTTCCCCTGCCCTTCCCCAACCCGTCTTCAAAACCCTGAAAGGGTTTCAGACAGTAGCCGGGGGTAAGGCCGCCAGGCCGCCACCCCCGGTCCCCCGCCCCCAAAACGTCCAGCCCCCTCCGCCTGCGGAGGGGGTTGGGGGTGGTGGCGTCTCGTCGCCGTGGCCCCCCCTCGCGACCCAAAACTTTCTGGGACGAGACGTCCCAGCCCCCATCCCGACCCTCAATGACTTCGGGGTTGGAGACGTCTCGTCTCCACACCTCCCTCGCCCTCCCAACGCCCGTCATCAATTCGGCACTTCCCCTGCCCTTCCCCAACCCGTCATCAAAACCCTGAAAGGGGTTTCAG
>JARKQH010000414.1 GCA_029974925.1 Verrucomicrobiota bacterium | reverse complement strand
TTGTCATGGCGATTTTCGCGGGCCGGGCAGCACGAAAGGCACGGTGTTTCCCAACAACAACAAACATGACATGCACCGGAACGCGAGCTGGATGGGCACCGCCTGCAACTTGTGCCATACCGGGGACAGTTCGACGCGTTTTCCCACGGCGATCGGCCGTTCCAACGGCACGGCGAATAATCCTGCCATTGGATGCAACGGCTGCCATGAGCCGTTGGGGCTGCGCAAACACCACCGGATCAACGGCGTGACGAGCTGTGCAACCTGCCATCCGAACGACGGCACGCCCCCGCCCGAAACCACCAAGCCGCCCTATTATGGGACGGCAGACACCAAAGCCAGGAATCCCGCCAACGACGTGCTGCTCTCCAATACCAACGAAAACTGGTCGGTGGGTGATTTTCTCGGCTTGGACAACGACGGCAACAATCATTACGACCTGGCGGACTATGCCGTGGGCCCCTACCGCATCCTGAGCACCACGCGCCAGGGAGACAACCTGGTCGTCACGTGGCTGACCGCGGGCGGAAGGACCAACACGGTGCAGAAGGCCTCGAGCCTGTCCGCCGGGTTCAGTGACTTAAGCAGCCCGGTGATCATCGCCGGGGTGGGCCTGGTTACGAACAGCTACGTGGATATTGGCGGGGCCACCAACGGCGCCCGGTTCTACCGGATGAAATCGGTGGTGCCGTAGCGCGCAAAGACCCGCACAACCCACCAGCGAGTCCTCTTGGCCGGCGCGGCGCGGGCGCATTCCGTAATGGGGTAACCATGGGGCGCCGCGCCCCGCTTTCCGGATGCCTGGCTTTGGGAACGGCTTCCGATGCAGGCAGAAAAAAGGCGCGGGACGGATTGGCCCCGCGCCGGTTTGCGAGAATCGCTGCTTAGTACCGCCGGCCTTGTCCCGCGCGGTCGTGCCTGCCGCGGAAGCCGCCGCCCCCGCGTTCTTGTTTCGGGCGCGCTTCGTTGACGGTCAGATTGCGGCCGTCCACCAGCGCGCCGTTCAGGGCGTCAACCGCCTTCTGGGCTTCCTCCGAGGAACCCATGGTGACGAAGCCGAACCCGCGGGAGCGGCCGGTGGCCCGGTCGGTCATGAGGCTGGCCTCGGTGACGGTGCCGTGCGCCGCGAAGGCGTCCTGCAGATCATTTTCGGTGGTGTTGAACGAGAGGTTCCCAACGAATAATTTCGTGTTCATGTGATGTTACAAATGTCCTTAGTCCTACCCTGTCATCTCCATACTGTTCCCGGTCGTCGGGTTTCAAACCATCACTGAACAACGTTCACCTGAGGATTTACCACGTGCTGGAAGCTACAAGCTATCTGTCAGACGCCCGTAATGTGCACCCTTTTGAAAGAATGGCAAGAATTATTTTGAACAAAATAATATTGTGATGACTCTTGGCTGAAAAGCGGGGGGCGCCCGCCTTCACTGCGGACCGCCGATAATCAGCACGTTGGGCTGACGGGGCTCGCAGCGGTACACCACCAACGTGTCGGTCAACTTGACCGGGTGGGGCGCCCGGACCGGGTAAATTTTGCCGGCGGCGGCCCGAGGCGATGCACTCGGCTCATCCGCCGGTGAAGCGGGCGTGAGCGTCTGGCCGGTGCTGTCGGAATCCGGGGCGGCAATGGCCGGCGGCGGGAGGGGGGGCTCGCGAACGATGATTGAAGAGGCTTCCCGGAGTCCCCCCGGCACGGGGGTGGAACTTGAAGCCGCAGTTGAGGGGGAAGAAGACGGCCAAGGCAGGAGGCGAGCGGGCGTCGGCACCGTGGTGGCGCGAAGCTCCCGGACGCCGGCGATGATTTCCTGATCGTGGGCCAGCATGGCGTTGATGACCTCGCTGGAAACGCCGCGGGCGCTCAGCCGGATGATATGGTCGGGAGTAAGATTAAACGTTCCCTCCGTATTCGCGACGAAGGGCAGGAGGACCGAGTCATCCAGGCCGCGGTCCGCAAGTTTGATTAGCTCGGCAAGCCAGGGGGAGACGCGGTCTTGGGATGTCAAAGCCGGGGGCGGCTCGCCGGCAGCCTGACTTGAACCGGCTGCCGCGGGCACGATCTCAATCAAGGGGCTCGCTGGAATCTCTCCCGCAGCCGAAACGGCCGAAGCGGCCATTGCTGCTGCGGCCAGCGGCAATGCCGCCACCCGCAGCCAGCCGGAACCAGCGTTGACTGAGAATGCCGTTCGCACGGGTTTTCCCGGTTTCGGTTCGCCAAAGGTTCTTCTGAAAGATTAGACTGAACCGCGGCGCCGGAAATTCGAATCCCGGCAAGATTGGGGCAGGGGGGGCGCAATCCAACCACAAAGCTCAGAGGACGAGCGGAGCTAGAGGCTCCCGGGGCTGGCGGCGGAGATTGAGCGGGTGGAACCGGCGGCGAAGTGACCGCGACCTCGCTCCGGCCTGAAAGGCAGGCCCATGCCAGCCCAGGGCAAAGCGCAGCGAAGCCCCGGGTCCGCCATCCCGCAAACGGCACAAGCCCTGAAGGGGCGAAACGCCCTCTCGCACCGGCAACGGCGGCCATGTTAACTGGTCATGGCAGATGGCCACGCCGGGACGATGACGCCGGCGGACTTGGACGGGCGCCGGTTCGGTGCCCCCAACAACGCCTGATGGAACGGGGGATTTGATCCGGACCTGCGCTGATCGCCCTCAGTTAGGAATTGCGGGGCGGGCGGAGGTTGGCCAACCTGCCCGCCCGGCTGATGAATTTGACTGAGGCTCAACGGAACGCGATCGCGGCCCGCGGCAACGTGTTGGTGGTTGCCGGGGCTGGCACGGGCAAGACCCGCACCCTGGTCGAACGGTGTCTCCAAATTCTAACGCAGGAAAAGCCGCCCGTGACGTTGGATCAGGTCCTGATTGTGACCTTCACGGAGGCGGCGGCGGCGGAAGTCCGCCAGCGGATTCGAGCCCGGCTGGAACAGGAAGCCGCGCGCAGCGCCGGAGGTTCGCGCTGGCTCGAGCAGCTTGCCTTGTTCGAGAGCGCGTGGATCGGCACGCTCCACAGTTTCTGCTTCGAGCTGGTGCGGCGGCATTTTTTCCAGTTGGAACTCGATCCGCAACTGGCAGTGCTGTCGAAGGAAGAAGCGCATCTGCTGGCCCAGGACACGCTGCGCGACCTGCTCGAAAAACACTACCTCAGCCCCAGCCAGGATTCCGAACCGGTGCGCCGCTTGATCCGGACCTACGGTGGAACGTCGGATGCCGGTGTGGCGCGGCTGGTGCTCCGGCTGCATCACTACACTCAGACCCTGCCTGACCCCGAGGGCTGGTTCGATCAGCAATTCGCGCTGTTCGACAACCCGGTTCCGGAGCGCTGGCGCCAGTGGTGGCAGGGCGCGGTGACCGGCTCGCGCGAATCCTGGCTGAGACGTTTGAGCGAAATGACGGGCAATGACCTGGCCGCCCAATGCGTTGCCCTCCTTCAGGAAAGTCCCGGCGGGGCCGCCGGCTGCGACTGGGGCGCCCTGCTGAACCAGTTGAGCGCGGTTTCCGCCAACTGTCCTCGTGGCTGCAAGAAAAAGTGGTTGGAGCCTTTGAAATGGTTCTTTGAAGAGATCGAGTTTCTGAAGGCGCTGGCGAGGGGCGGAGAATCCGACCCGCTGGCGGAGGACTGGGAGTGGTCGCGGCCGCACATGACCGCGTTGCTTAGACTGGCCCGCGAGTTTGCCGCCGACTTTTCGGCCACCAAACGGGAGATGGGAGTGCTGGACTTCCACGACCTCGAGCAGTACGCCTTGCGCTTGCTGTGGGAGGCCTCC
>JARKQH010000413.1 GCA_029974925.1 Verrucomicrobiota bacterium | reverse complement strand
AAAGGTAACCGAAGGTGAGGGAGAAATCCAGGTTGATGACTCATACGTCCTTCCTTCGGTTACCCACAATATGAGTCAACCGCCCTCCCCCCTGCACCCCCCTCCTTCTTGTCCCGGTAACTTCTAATACGAGTCAATGCGCCCCCTGTTTTGGGGATGCGACAAGACTTGTTTTTTGGGGGATTCCGCCCTAAAGTATGGGTATGAAGAACGATGTCGTGCCGGTGCAAATTCGGGGGATTTTACCCGCCAACAGCGGATGCGCGCTCTTTGTCGGCAACGACGAGAAGGTGTTTGTGATCAACGTCGAGCCGAACATGGGCGCCGTCATTGGAATGTTTCTGCGCGAGACCCCGAAGGAACGGCCGCTGACCCACGATTTGATTCAGTCCATCTTCAAAGGGTTTAACATCACGGTTGAGCGCGTGGTGATTACCGAGTTGCGCAATTCGACCTATTATGCGCGGTTGATTTTGCAGCAGAGCAACGAGGTGGCGCGCAAGATTGTCGAAATTGACGCCCGGCCGAGCGACTGTCTGGCCCTGGCCAGCGCCGCCAAGCGCCCCATTTACGTGACGACCTCCCTCTTCGAGCAGGTCGAGGATATGAGCGAGGTTCTTGAACGGATTAACGAAACGGGCGCCGAAAACGAATAGCCGATGCCTCCGGGTTCAGCCAGGTCCTCCCTGCCGGTGTGCCTTGTTTTTGGCGAGGATGACCATGCGGTGAAACAGCGGGCGCGGGAGGTCTATGCTCAGTGGACGCAAGAGGTGGGGGGCATGGACCATGAAATCATAGACGCCAACGTTTCGCACAGCGGCGAGGCCTTGAAAGCCGTGGCGCGCCTGCGCGAGGCGCTCCAAACACTCCCTTTTTTCGGCAGTGCCAAGGTGGTCTGGTTTCAGAACTGCAATTTCCTCTCCGAGGACCGTCCGGCCTCGGCGCAGGTCAGCGAGCAACTCGTGGGACTGGCCCAGGAACTCAAGGAGCTGCCGTGGGACAACCTGCGCCTGCTGATCAGCGCCGGCAAGGTGGACCGCCGCAAGAGCTTTTTCAAAACCCTCGAGAAAATCGGGACAGTGGAACTGTTTGCCGCCTGGTCTCTGGACGACAAGAACTGGACCGAAGTGGCGGAAGCCAGCGCCATGAGGGGGTTCAAGGCGCGCGGGAAGGAGATGACGGACGAGGCGCTCTCCGAACTGGTGGCGCGCGTCGGCCCCAACTCGCGCCAATTGGAAAACGAGGTGGAAAAGGTCTGTCTCTATGTCGGGGACCGCCGCCGGGTCACGCTCGAGGATGTGGCAGCCGTCTGTACGCGGAACAAGACGGCGCGGGCGTTCGCGCTGGGCGATGCGCTGGGCGACCGCAATTTGCCGGAGCTCCTGCGGCGTCTGGATGAGGAACTCTGGGAGGTCAAACTGGATTCGCAACGATCGGAGATCGGACTGCTGTACGGCCTGATCAGCAAGGTCCGCGCCATGCTGCTGTTGAAAGAAATGCTGCGGGAGGGGTGGATCAGTCCGAACTGTGATTACGCCCGTTTCAAGTCGCAATTGCAGCGGATTCCCCCGGAATCGCTGCCGGAGGACAAGCGATACAATCCGCTGCAAATCAACGCCTATGTCTTGTTCAAGGCTCTGCCCCAAGTGAGGCGCTATTCGCAGGCGGAGCTGGTCCGGGCAATGGACCTTTTGTTCCAGTGCAACCAGCGCCTGGTGTCGAGCAACCTCGATGAGGCGCTGGTGCTGCAGCAGACCCTCGTGCAGATTGCCTCCCAGACCTCCACTCCCGCCACCGCGCCGCGCGGCACTGCTTGAAAATGCCCGGCCCCACCGCTCCCAATCAAACCCCGGCAAAGATCCTGGTGCTGACCGGCGATCGGTTTGCGTGTGTGAAAATTGTCGGGCGCGCCAATTTCGCCTCGAGCATTGATTTCAAGAACCTGGTGGACAGCCTCCGCCAGAAAGGACTGGCCTATCTGGTAATGGACCTTTCGGAATGCCTGCTCATGGACAGCACGTTTTTGGGGGTCCTGGCCGGATTCGGGCTGCAAATGAATCTGCAGGGAACGGCGGGCGACGGACGGCAAATCGAACTTTACCGGCCCAACGCCCGGCTGATCGGGCTGATCGAGAACCTGGGCATCCTGCACCTGTTCCGCGTGACCCAGGAGCCCCTGGCCCTGCCGGCGTGCGGCGAGGTGCAGGCGCTTGACCCGGCTTCCGTCAGCAAAGAGGACCTCACCCGCGCGAGTCTGGAGGCGCATCGCACGTTGATGGAAATCAACCCCGAAAACGTGGCACGGTTCAAGGAGGTCACGCGGTTTCTGGCCGAGGACCTCGAGCGGCTCCGTGGGGGAGCTTCGTCGGCTCAAAAAGAAAAATGAGCGGGGCGAAGGTCCCACGTTTCCACGAGGTCCGGCGGAATCTCGGCCAGGAAGCGGGAGGGGCGCAGGATTGAAGCGCCGCCGCCGCCCAGGGTTCCGCGGCACAGCGGGTAACTCAGGTAGAGCTCGTTTCGGGCGCGCGTGATGGCCACGTAGAAGAGACGCCGCTCTTCCTCCTCGCCTTCGGGAGTTTCCGCCGACCGCTGCGAGGGGAACAGGCCGTCGCAAAGCGTGATCACGAAAACAACGTCAAACTCCAGTCCCTTGGCCTGGTGCACGGTGGAAAGCCGGAGCTGCTCGTCACCTGGAGCGGCGGGTTGTTCGTCTTCGCTGTCCACGTTGGAAAGCAGGGCCATTTGCGTGAGGAAGTCATCCAAATGGTCAAATTGCCGGGCGAAATCCGCCAGTTGGTCCAGGTCCTCCAGCCGGGAGCGGTGGTTCTCGAAGGAGGTTTTGACATAATCCTGATAGCCTGCCTCGAGCACCAGGCGGAGCATTTGCGCCGGGGAATCGCGCAGCTCGGGAACCGCGAGCTGGCTGCAGGTGGCCGTCAACTGGGTCCAGTCCGCCTTTGCCCGTTTGGGAACCGCGCCGGCACAGGCCTCGAGCCGGGCGGCCAGGTTCGCCGGCCCGGTGGCGCTTGCCGCCGCTGCTTGGAAGGCTGCCCAAAGCCGTTCCGCCGCCCGGGGACCGATTCCCGGCAGCAGCCGCACCAGCCTCTTGAAGGAGACCTCGTCCCGCGGGTTGCTCACCAGTTTGAGGTAGGCCGTGGCGTCTTTGATATGCGCCTGTTCGAAGAAACGAATGCCGCTGGTGATGGTGAAGGGAATTCGCCGACGCGTAAGCTCCAACTGGAGTTCCAGCGCCTGGAAATGAGAGCGGTAAAGCACCGCCATGCGGTCGAGCGGGATGTCCTGCTCCCGCAACTCCAGCACCCGTTGAACGACAAACTTCGCCTGCTGGGCGCCGTCCAGGCACGACACCACGGCTGGCTTGGCTCCACCCGGCCGGACCGGAGCCAGCTTTTTTTCGAATTGGTTCTTGTTGGAGGCAATGGCCGCGTTGGCCACCTCCAGGATTTGAGGCGTACTGCGATAGTTGGTTTCGATGGGATAAATCACGGTGCCGGGGTAACGTTCGGGAAAGGTGAGGATGTTTCGGAAGTCCGCGCCGCGCCAGGAGTAGATGCTCTGCGCGTCGTCCCCCACCGCCATCACATTCCGATCCCGCGCCGCCAGGAGATCCACAATCTCACCCTGGAGCCGGTTGGTGTCCTGGTATTCATCCACCAGGATGAATTGAAACCGGCGCTGGTAGTACTCCCGGACTTCGTCCGCTTCCCGCAGCAGCTTCAGCCACAGAACCAGCAGATCGTCGAAATCCATAAGATTCCCCGCCCGTTTCCGAGCCTGATAGGCTTGCAGGGCGGCTTCGATGAGGCCCGTCAAGCCTTCGAAATGGTCGTATTCGCCGGCGACCACCTCCCCCACCCCGCGCGCCGTGTTGGCCGCCAATGAGCCGATTTCGCCCAGCACGTCGGCCTTGGGAAAGTGCAACGCCTTGGTGTCAATCCCCAGCGACTGGATGCAATCGCCGAGCAAGTGCCTGGCGTCTTCGCGGTCCAGGATTGCGAAGTCGCGCGCGTAACCCAGGCGGTCGGCGTGCCGGCGGAGGATGCGGCTGCCGATGGCATGGAAGGTGCCGCCCCACAAGGCCGCCAGCTCCTGTCCCAGCAGCCCGGCCACGCGCCGCATCATCTCCCGGGCCGCCTTGTTGGTGAAGGTCAGCAGCAGAATGTTCTCCGGCGGAACCCCCTGCTCCAGCAGATACGCCACCCGGTAAATCAGCGTGCGGGTTTTGCCCGACCCGGCCCCGGCGATCACCAGCGCCGGTCCCGGCGGCGCCACCACCGCCGCATACTGCTGCGGGTTCAGCTCCCGGCCGTAGTCAATCTGCAGGTGCGTTCCCGCTCCCGACGGCCGCAATACGTATTCAGGCGACATCCCCCACAGGGTAGCGGCGGGCCGGGCCAAAGTCCATGA
>JARKQH010000360.1 GCA_029974925.1 Verrucomicrobiota bacterium | reverse complement strand
CGCCACCACCGCCGCATACTGCTGCGGGTTCAGCTCCCGGCCGTAGTCAATCTGCAGGTGCGTTCCCGCTCCCGACGGCCGCAATACGTATTCAGGCGACATCCCCCACAGGGTAGCGGCGGGCCGGGCCAAAGTCCATGAGCGGCGAAGGACTGGTGATATGGGCTCATCCCGAGGTTGCGGCTGGCGCCCGCCAATCTGGCCGATCGGCTCCACACCGTAATCCCCCCTTTTCGCATTGAGGAAAGTGTCATCGCCGCGCTAGACTCCCACCCAAGACGCGTGGCAGCCACGATGTTCCAGCCGGAAAAGGTCACGACCCCGCTGCACCCGGAACCTTGGGTCAGCGTGATTATCCTCAATTACAACGGGGCCGCCTGGTTGGAGTGCTGTCTCCGGAGTTTGCGGGCTCAGACCATTTTCGATCAAATCGAGGTAATCGTTGCGGACAACGCTTCGCCGGACAACTCGGACCGGTTGGCCGCGGACCTGATGCGCGATTGGCCCAATGCCTGCGTCGTGCAGCACGGGGAGAACCTGGGCTTTTGCGAGGGCAATAACCGCGCCGCAGCCCAGGCGCGAGGGAAGTGGCTGTTCTTCCTGAACAATGACGTCTGGTTGGAATCGGACTGTCTGGAGACGCTGGTGCGGGAGACGGAAGCCGCGAACGCGCAGGCCGCCTGTCCGCTCGTGATGGATTACGATTCGCAGGCGTTTCAATCGCTGGGAGCGGCGGGATTTGACCTGTTCGGACTCGCCAGCACCCGCAAATTTCACCAGCAGACCCGCCGGGTGTTCATGCCTGAAGGTTGCGCCTACCTGATACGGGCGGATGTTTTTCGGAACTTGCGCGGATTTGACGCCGAATTTTTCATGTTCTCGGACGAGTATGATCTTTCTTGGCGGCTATGGGTGGCGGGGTACGCGGCGGTCGCGGTTCCCTCCGCCAAGATGCATCACCGGGGGGCGGCCCAAGTCAACCCCGCCGGAGGGGGAACGGTGGTCGAATTTCGCACCAGCGACAGGAAACGTTTTTATGCGAACCGGAATGGCTTGTTGCTGCTCCTGAAGAATGCCCAAGGCCCCCTGCTGGTTTTGGCGGGGATGCAGTTGCTTTATCTACTTGTCGAGGGATTGCTTTGGGCCCTGCTGCTCCGGCGGTGGAGCTTTTTCCGACGGGCCTACTGGGAGGCGGGGATTGACCTGTGGCGATTACGAGCCCACATCCGCGCCGAGCGCCGTTACCTGGGCGCCTTGCGCGCCCGGGGCGACCTCTGGATGCTCCGCTTTCTCCGGCTCCGTTTGAACCGGTGGGACGAAATGCTGCGCATCCGCAGGATGGGACTCCCCCGAGTGACGGGGGGCTGAGCCTTCCTCGCCTCAACCCGCCGCCACAGTTTCAGGCGCTGGCGGGACGCCCGAGGATCGTGCGGAGCATTCGCTTGACTCCGGGACGTGTAAGGAAATTCAGCGTGGGGTCATAAACCCATTTGACGAGCATCTTCACCCGCTTAACCCACCTTGCCACGAGCGAGGCCGACTCGGTCTTTCGGCCATAGGTGATGGACCAGCGGAAACCGACCGCCTCAACCCGTGGATTCCGAAACAGTGCCGTCCGCACGAGCCTTCGAGGGCCTTCCCACCCCGTGGTGTCGTGAAACGCGACGACCCCTCCGTTGATGACCTTCGGAAACCAGGCTTCGAAATCCGCTTTGACCGAATCAAAATCGTGAGCGCCATCAATAAACAGCAAACTCACCGGCAGGTTGAAATCCCGGGCTGCATCGGTGGACATCTTCACCAAGGGCACCACCTCGTCCTCGACCCCGGCTCGCTTGATGTTTGCCTTGAATTCATCAAAGGTCCACACACGGCCACTCGCGCCGTGATGTTCCTCGGAGCCGATGTGTGGATCAATCGCGTAAACCTTCACCCGAGGCCCTTCCCGGGAGCCGGTGGCGAGGCAAATGGTGGACTTGCCTTTCCAGGAGCCGATCTCGACGATCACGCCGGCGCTGCTGGCCTGACGGGCCAGTTCAAAAAGCAAACGTGCCTCCCCATCGAACAACCATCCCTCAACCCCGCGCACGTAGTCTGCAATGTTCGAACCATTCATTTCGCTAAACACCTGGCCGCCTCCGGAACAGTTGTCGTCGGGGTGTTGCCCTGGCGGCAGGCAGGAATTGCGAATTCCGCCATCCAGTTTCCCGACGATCCGACATGCGGCATGGCATTATGACGCCACGGGTTCAGAAAAAGCAAAACAAACCTCGGCCAAAAAAGAATTGCACTGCCACGGTCTCATCGGGCTATACTCCCGGTCTTGGCGCATGCTCTACGATTTGGCAGTTGCTTACCGGATTTACCCCAAGGTATCCAAGCCAACCCCGGTCTTCAGCCAGGACAAACGGCGGTTGGCAGCCCTCTGCTTGCGATCGTTCAAGCAGGCCATCGGGTCGCTTCGCGTCAAAATCTACGCAATACTGGACGGTTGCCCGCCGGATTATGAGACGCTGTTCACGCAGCATTTCCCAACGCCGGATCTGGAACTCATCAACGTCAACTCCCTTGGCAACCGCGCAACCTTCGGCCGCCAAATTGACCTGCTCCTCGACCAGCAGGAATCCGACCTGGTCTATTTCGCGGAGGATGACTACTTCTACCTGCCGGGGGCGCTGGAGGCGCTGGTGCGCTTTGCCCGCGAAAACGAGGACGCTCACTTTGTCAGCCCCTACGATCATCCCGACGCTTATCAGTTGGCACTCCACCCGAAACGGCAGGAACTGCGGGTGTTCGGGGACCGGCACTGGCGCACGAGCGCGTCAACCTGTCTCACTTTTTTAACCCCCAAGCAGGTTTTGCGTCGCACCGCAGGCGTGTTCCGCACCTATCAAAAGACCAACCTCGATGTCTCGCTGTGGATGGCTTTGACCAAACAAACGGTCCTGAGCCCCGCCCGCTTCCTGCGGTGCTGCCGTCAACGGATTCAATATGGCGGCTACATCGCCCAGGCATGGCGTTACAACGGCCTCCGATTACTCTGGGGCCCCCGGTACAAGCTGTGGATTCCGCTGCCCACAGTCGCGACTCACATGGAGGCCGCGCACCTGGCTCCGGCAGTCAACTGGCGACAACTCCTCACCGCGGCTTCGGCCATGGAATCCTGACCTGCGGCCCCACCTGGCCTTGCCGACAATCCACGCTCCCGGCTGGCTCACCGTGTTGAGGGTGGCGTTCGAGGAAAGCCGGCCCGCATTCTCGTCAACATAGGACTGCCACGCAACCTGAAGCTGCTTTAGATTGTTCAGGCATGAAACCTGGTGGGCCCGGGCCTTCGCTCCTGGAAGCGCGGGCACCAAAAGGGCCGCAAGGATCGCCACGATCGCAATGACCACCAGCAACTCGATCAGCGTAAAACCGTTGGCGCGAAACCCGCCGCGCGCCGCAACCCTTTGCGACGCGGTTTCCATCTTCATTCCTTCTGACCGTGGGGGCGGTGCCGCCTTTTGTCAAACAGTTTCCAAGGCCGGTATTGAGGCCGGAGACCGCGCCGCTCCGGAAACGGACCCAAACGCGAGGCGGCAGCGCTTTTCAGGGCTCGGGCGGTTTCCCGCCTTGCCTAGGTTTCGCCCCATTGGCCACAATACGCCCCGTCATGCGAACCGGCCGAATTGCTCTGCTGCGAACCCTGCTCAGGCAGGGTCTGCCTCCTTCGAGTGTCGTCACGCTGCTTCAGATTCGATCCGCCCTCCGTGACTGCCGCTCCGTGCTGGACGTGGGCTGTGGCCCCGCCTCGAATCTCCGGCATTTCGGATTTGACCGGCTGGTGGGGATTGACGGGTACGAGCCTAACGTGACGGCGGCGCGGAGAGACGGGACGCATGACCAACTTGTGCTGGGGGATGTGCGAAACCTGGGAGATTTGTTTCGGGAGAATGAATTCGACGCCTGCGTCGCGCTGGACCTGATCGAGCACCTGACGAAACCGGAAGGCATGGCTTTGCTGCAATCCATGGAACGCATCGCCGCACGGCGGGCTGTCCTGCTGACTCCCAATGGGTTTCTTCCTCAGCGCCACGCGGAGCAGAGCGACCTGCAGGAGCACCTGTCGGGTTGGGATTGCGCGGAGATGCGGGCCTTGGGATACCGGGTAATGGGGGCGTTGGGCCCCAAAGGCCTTCGAGGCGAATACCATCGCATTAGATGGAAACCCGCAGCCTTCTGGAGCCTGGTTTCCCTGGCCGGGCATTTTCTGTTTACGCGGTGGGTTCCCGCCCGAGCCGCGGCAATTCTGTGCGTAAAGGCGAAATGATCCCAACCCGGCGCGAAGAAAGCCTGCGGCGCCGGGCGGACGCTTTGGAGCTTCAGGCTTCGTGTGCTTGTGCTTCGTGTCAGGACCGGCTCCATCGCCGACAGCACCAACCTTGAGCTTGACTCCTCCCCACAGACCATTTGACTTTTGACAATATGGATTCCTTGAAAGACCGGGCGGCGGCCAACCCTTACTCAGGGCTGATTTTACCGACTTTGTTGCTGCTGGTGGCGGTCCTGGCGTTGTTGTTCCGGAACGGGCTGTTGCCGGGGCACACGGTGTTTTCCAACGACGGACCGCTGGGAACACTCAGCTCGCACTCGCACGCGGTGCCGTACACCTTTACCGGCGGCTGGCAGGACCTCAACACCCTGGGCTATCGGGAAAGCGGGGCGCTGCCCAATATTACCTACCTGATGTTGTGGCTGCTGGGGCCGGTGCTGTTCTCCAAACTCTATGCGCCTGTCGCCCTGCTCATTCTGGGCCTGGGGGCCTGGTGTTTTTTCCGCCAGTTGCGGTTTCAGCCGGTGGCATGCGTTGCCGGGGCGCTGGCAGCCACACTCAATTCCGGTTTCTTCTCTGCGGCTGCCTGGGGGGTGGCCGCGCACGCCATAACCATCGGCATGAACTTTCTCGCTTTGGCGGCGGTTGCAGACACTTCGCCGCGCCTGCGCTGGGTCAGGGTGGCTGCCGCCGGGGCGGCGGTAGGCATGGGGGTGATGGAAGGAGCGGACATCGGAGCAATATTCAGCCTGTACACGGCGGCCTTTATGATGTATCAGGCGTGGAGGGCGGAGGGGTCCCGCCCTGCCAACCTGGTCAAAGGGGCGGTCCAAGTGGCGCTGGTGGCGGTTGTGGCGGCCTTGGTCGCCGCACAAACCGTGATTGTGCTGGTTGCGACCCAAATCCAGGGCGTGGCCGGCACGCAGCAGGACCTGCGAACCAAGGAGCAACGGTGGGATTGGGCAACCCAATGGAGCCTGCCTAAACGCGAGGCGCTGGGATTGATCATCCCGGGCCTGTTTGGCTACCGGATGGATACGCCGGCGCTGTTGCCCCCCTCCCTCCAAAAGGCCTACAGCGGCGGCAACTACTGGGGCGCCGTGGGCCGGGACCCCGCCTGGGACCGCTATTTCGCCAGCGGCCAACAGGGCCAGCCACCGTCAGGATTCCTGCGCTTTACCGGCGGTGGAAATTACGCGGGTGTGCTGGTGGTGCTGGTGGGCTTGTGGGCAACCGCCCAAGCCCTGCGCAAGAAGGATTCCGTTTTCCCGCTGGAGCAACGGCGCTGGATCTGGTTCTGGTCCGCCGTGGCGCTGATTTCCCTCCTGCTGGCGTTTGGCCGGTTCGCGCCCTTCTACCAGTTCCTTTACCTCCTGCCCTATTTCTCCACGATCCGGAATCCCGCAAAGTTTCTGCACATTGTGGATTACTCGCTGGTGATCCTCTTCGCTTACGGACTGCATGGCCTTTGGCAACGGCACGTCGTCGAAGCCGTGCCCACTCAGCACGGTTTGGTGGCCGCGGTCAAAAGCTGGTGGCGCCAGGTGCGCGGGTTTGACCGGCGCTGGACCGTGGTCTGCTTGGGAAGTATTGGCGCGAGCGTGCTGGGGTGGCTCATTTACAGCTCCAGCCGGGAGGACGTGGTGCGCTACCTGCAGACCGTTCGATTCGACCCCGCGACCGCCGAAGCCATCGCGCGGTTCAGTGTCACCCAGGTCGCTTGGTTTATCCTGACCCTCGTCCTGGCCGTCGCGCTGGTCACCGTGCTCTTGAGCGGCGCCTTTGCCGGACCACGCTCCCGCTGGGGAGCGGTGCTGGTGGGTGCGTTCTTGATTGGCGACTTGGGGCGGGCGAATCTGCCCTGGATCATTACGTGGGACTACAAGCAGAAATACGCCAGCAACCCGATTATTGATCGCCTTCGACAAAATCCGCACGAACAACGTGTGGCCATCCTGCCCGACTGGATCGGACAGGTGCTCCAATCGCCGCCGGAACTGGAACTCATCCGCGACCTTTACCGCATCGAATGGGCGCAACACCATTTTCTCTTTTACAACATCCAGTCGCTGGACATCGTGCAACTGCCGCGCATGCCCGAGGACCTGTTGGCGTTTGAACAGGCGTTGCAGCCCAAAAACATGGCGGAAGTGCCGAGACTGGTGCCGCGCCGCTGGCAGTTGACCAGCACCCGTTATCTGTTGGGGCCCGCGGACTATCTTGGCTTCCTGAACCAACAGGTGGATGCCGGCCAGCAACGGTTCCGCATCGCCGAGCGTTTTCAAATCGTGCCCAAACCGGGCATCGAACGCCCGATGCGCCTCGACGAACTGACCGCCGTGCCCGCGACCAACGGCCCGTTTGCCCTGTTCGAATTCACCGGCGCCCTGCCCCGCGCCAAACTTTACACGAATTGGCAGGTGCTGACCAATGACCAGGCGGCGTTGGAGCGACTGGCTGATCCCGCGTTTGATCCGCTGACCACGGTGCTGTTGGCGGCATCGCCCCCCGGCACACCCACAACCTCCACCAATTTGCCCCCGGGGACTGTTTCCTTCGTCAGCTACGCTCCCAAGGACATCGTCCTAAAGGCTGAGGCCGGTGCCCCCTCGGTTCTGTTGTTAAATGATCGTTTCGAGCCCAATTGGAAAGTGTATGTGGATGGCAGGCCCGAGCCATTGCTGCGCGCCAATTTCATTATGCGCGCGGTTTATCTGCCGCCTGGGACGCATGAAGTGGCGTTTCGCTTCGAACCGCCGTATCATGGGCTTTGCGTCAGTGCAGCGGCGGTGTTGCTGGGCGTGCTCCTTTCGGCCGGTTTGTTCGTTGCCAGCCGGCGGCAAGAGCGGGGTTCGTCAAGCCCCGCGCCAAGGGATTCCTCGCCATCCCAGCCGGCTGCGGTTAAACCGCGCAAGCTTTGATTCGAAGCGTTGACGACCGTCAGCGAGGTTTTGCCAGGCAAGCGCTCTCCATGGTTACAGAATCGTCCGCTGAGCAGCCCCAGCCGCCCCTTCCCCCGGCGGAGGTCCCCGGTTACCAGCTTTTGCGCCTGATTGGCCGGGGCTCTTACGGAGAGGTCTGGCTCGCGCGGGATTCGTCCGGCAATTGGCGGGCAGTCAAAGTGCTGGGAGCGCCCCAGTCCGCCAGCCGGCGGTCAACTGACCGCGAACTGAGCGGGGTGCGGGCATTCGAACCATTGTCTCAGGCGCATCCGGGCCTGACTCGAATCGTGGAGATTGGCACCACCAGCCGGGCCGGACTGGTTTACTACGTGATGGAAGTGGCCGATGACCTGGATTCCGGACAGGTCATCACCCCGGAACGATACTGTCCTCACACCCTGGCGCAGGAACTCAGCCGCGACCGGCGCCTGCCGGTTTCTCGATGCGTTGAACTGGGTTTGGCCCTTGGGTCAGCGCTGGGGTGCCTGCATGCTCACGGCCTGGTTCACCGAGACCTCAAACCTTCGAATGTCCTGTTCGTGCGGGGCGTGCCCAAACTGGCGGACCCCGGACTGGTAACGCAAACCGCGGTGGCGCGCTCGTATGTGGGAACCGAGGGGTTCATCGCGCCCGAGGGCCCCGGCACGGTTCAAGCCGACATTTATTCGCTGGGCAAGCTGCTCTATGAGGTCAGCACGGGGAAGGATCGCCACCAGTTTCCGGCACTGCCGACGCTGCTGGATAAAACGATTCACAGCCGTGAACTCCTTGAGCTGAATCGCGTCGTGGTCCGGTGCTGCCGGCCGAATCCGCGGCACCGTTACCGCTCGACCCGCGAGCTTCTCACCGACTTGCAGCGGCTGAAGGAAGGGAAGCCGGTCCGCTCGCGGGACCCTGGACGTGCGCGGTTGCGCGACCTGTCCACGGCGGTTGCGGTCCTGTTGCTTGCCGTCGCCATCGTCTGGCTGTTCACCGCTTGGCTGGAAAACCGCGAACCCGCCATCCCGAAAGGCGCGGTTCCGGCACCCGCTAATCTCGTCGCGTGGTGGCGGGGCGAAGATAACACGCACTGTTCTCCCCGACGAATTCCCGGGAGCCTCGCCAACCGGGTTGCATTTGCGCCCGGCAAAATCGGCAAGGCACTGGCGTTCGGGCCCAACAAGAGTTTTTTGGAAGTGCCCCCCCTGCCGGAGCTCCGCTCGACTCGGGCCTTTACCATTGAGTTTTGGGTCAAGCGCGAGGAGCTGGATGCGCCGTGCTATATCATCGAGCAAGGCGGCGATTGGACGGCAGGGCAAACCACGTTTTCGATCAGCCTGGATGGCGCCCCCAGCGATTACTGTCTGGCTTTTCATTTCGCCTGCGGTTGGCGCGGGGCGGGTCGAATTGCCGATCTCAACTGGCATCATTGTGCGATCGTTGTCCGGGATGGAGAGGCCGATCCCGAGTTCTTTGTTGATGGGGTGCGGGAGCCGGTAAAGCGTCGCCGCGGGCCCGAAGTGATCCGGATCGTGGATTCGGAGGATCCCATTCATGTCGGGGCCCAAGTGGATCCGCGGTCGGGCTACAACTACTTTTCCGCAAAGCTCATTGATGAACTGGCCATTTACACGCGGGCGCTGGACGAGCTCGAGGTGCAGATGCTGGCGTCGGGCGGTGTGAGCGGGAAGAGACTCGTTGGGCCCTGAGGAGCATTTCCGTTTGTTGCAATCCTCCTTGCAGCCGGTGCGCACTGGGGCTAAATATCGTTGTCAGACAGTCGTTTGCGAACCTTGTCCGACAGCGTGAGTCAGAACCGTGTTTACCTTGGACGACAAAGGATTTCCGGCCGGTTATGAGTTGCTGTGTCGAATCGGCGCCGGGGGTTACGGCGAAGTCTGGCTGGGGCGGCATTTCTCGGGAGAGTGCCGGGCCATAAAGGTGATTCGCCGGGCAGCGTTCTTGGAAGAGCGGCCCTTTCTGCGGGAGATGGCGGGCGTGCGAAAATTCCAGGCGTTGGCAGCGACGCATCCCTCGCTCATCAAGGTACTCGACCTTGGCGAAGCGGATGACGGTAGTAGTTTCTACTACATAATGGAATTGGCGGATAACGCCAGCGGCGCCGAGGCAACCTCGTCCGCGGGCTATGCACCCCGAACCTTGGAACTGGAATTGAGCCGGACCAAGCCGCTGTCTCCGGAGTCTTGCACTGAACTGGGCATCGGCCTGGCTTCCGCCCTCGAGTCGCTTCACGCTCAGGGACTGATTCATCGGGATATAAAACCCGGCAACATCCTTTTTGTCGGCGGCACACCCAAGCTGGGTGATATCGGTCTGGTCATTGAAGCTTCCGAGGCAAAATCCTTTGTCGGAACCGAGGGTTATATCCCTCCCGAGGGGCCGGGCACAATCCAGGCGGACCTCTATTCCTTGGGAATGGTTCTTTTCGAAGCGGCCACCGGGTTGAGCCGCCATGAGTATGGGGACCGGTCGCTGTGGCCCAAGGTCCGTTGCGAGACACTGGCGGGGCTGTTGCAGATCGTGCGGAAGGCATGCGCAGAGCGCGTTCGCCACCGTTATCACTCTGCTGGCGAAATGATCGCTGATTTGAGGCGAGTCCAGCGCGGTCAAAGAGTCGGGTCAAGCCGCTGGTGGCCGGCGTCTGCTCGAGCGAGGGCGGGGGTGGTGGCGGGACTCCTGGCGCTTGGGACAGTGATGGCCTGGGCCGCCATCGTGTGGACCGGCAAAATGCGGACGGCACCCTTGCCTGCTTTACCCGCGCCGCCGGGGCTGGTCGCATGGTGGCGCGGAGAAGGCAACGCGCAGGACGCTGCGGGGACAAATCACGGCGTCCTGGTTGGGCAGGTCGGGTTCGCGCCCGGGATGGTTGGGCTGGCTTTCCGGTTCAACGGCACCAACGGCTATGTCCGGATTCCCAAGAACCCTTCATTGACATTCTCCAATCAGGTTACCTTTGAGCTTTGGTTTCAGGACCAAAGCCCGGTTCCCTACTATGCTGGGTTGGTTTCCGACCGAGGAAGGGCTGAGGGAAAAATTCAACCCACAGTCGCGCTTGCGCCCGAAGGGATCGCTCTGTATTTCAACGATCCGTTGGTGGATGACCGGATTCATTCAACCGCATTTGAGGTCTCGTACTCTCCCAGACCCGTACAGGCCCGAGCTTGGATTCACTTGGCGGCGGTTTTCGAACAATGCAGCGCAGGCGAAGTCGAATTGCGCACGTTTGTCAACGGCAAGCGGACGGTGACAGCGAGGCGCCGAGGGAGCCTTGCCAACACGATCAACGACAACCCTTTCATCCTTGGCGCCCAAAGCGAGCCCCCCATCCTGTTTTTCGAAGGTCTGATTGACGAAGTCAGCGTGTATAACCGGGCGCTGACCGACCAGGAAATCACGGCGCTGTTTAGTGCCGGCAGGGCCGGCAAGAAGCTCCCCGCCCCGCCCCACGGCTGAACCGCGGCGCTAATAGCCCATGCGTGTCAGTTCTTCGTCCAAGGCGGCCTGAAACTCCGTCATGTCGGAGGCCGGCGGCCGGTAGCCG
>JARKQH010000050.1 GCA_029974925.1 Verrucomicrobiota bacterium | reverse complement strand
CCGCCGCAGCGGGAAAACGGGGCGGGCGGGAAGAGGACGGGTTTTTCGCGCCGCGAGCCGGGTTTTTCCTCGCGCCAACGTTGGGAGGGCGGTATAGGGTTGGGCCCATGCTCAACTACATCTGGCTCGCGCTCATTCTGCTGGCGGTCCTGATCGGGGGCTGGACCGGCAGCCTCAAGGCGGTGGCGGACCGGAGCCTGGAAATGGCCAAGTATGCGGTGCTGGACACGGCCTTTCCGCTGATCGGCATCATGGCCTTGTGGCTGGGCGTGATGCGCCTGGCCGAGCGCGCGGGGTTGGTGAGCCTCCTGGCGCGTGGGCTGCGACCCCTGATGCGCCGCCTGTTTCCCGACGTCCCCCCCGAGCATCCGGCAATGGGCTCGATGCTGATGAACATGGCGGCCAACATGCTGGGGCTGGGGAACGCCGCCACGCCGCTGGGTCTCCGCGCGATGAAGGACCTGGAGACCCTCAACCCGCGGCCGGGCACGGCGACCAATGCGATGTGCACGTTCCTGGCCATCAATACCAGTTCGATTCAGCTCATCCCTGTCACCGCGATTGCCATTCTGGCCGCCAACCGCTCTTCGGACCCCACCGCCATAGTTGGCACCACCATCCTGGCGACCTCTTGCGCCGCCACTTCCGCGGTGCTGATGGCCAAATTCCTCGAGCGCCTGCCGGCCTTTCGGCTGCCGCCGCTGGCCCCCGCGCCGGAGCGCCCGGCCCCGCCGCATCCCGGCGCGCCGGCCGCCGAGCCCGAAAAGTCCCCCGTCAAGGAAGCCGCCGGGCTGGCGCCGCTGCAGTGGTGGGGCCGGCTGATTCTGGGCGCTTTTGGCCTGTTTTTCCTGGTGATTTTTCTGCGGCTGGCTTTTCCCGGCTGGTTCGGGCTGCCGCTGGCTTTGGAAACGGCACAGCAAAACACGTTCGTGCGGATCATCAGCGCGATCTCGAAAATTTCGATTCCCCTGTTGCTTTCCGTTTTCCCGCTTTATGCCGCCCTGAGGGGAGTCAAGGTGTATGAAGAATTTGTGGACGGGGCCAAAGAGGGGTTTGAGGTTGCCTTGCGGATCATTCCGTATCTGGTGGCCATCCTGGTGGCAATCGGCATGTTCCGCGCGGCCGGAGGCATTGACCTGCTCAGCCGCGTGTTGACGCCGGCCATGCGGGTGGTGGGGTTCCCGCCGGATTTGCTGCCGGTCGTTTTAATGCGTCCCCTGAGCGGCAGTGGCACCTTGGGCCTGTTCACCGAACTGGTAAAGACGTTTGGGCCCGACAGCCTGATCGCGCGGACGGCGGGAACGATTTTCGGGAGCACGGAAACCACCTTTTACGTCCTGGCGGTGTATTTCGGGTCGGTCGGCATCAAACGAACCCGTTACGCCCTGCTGGCCGGGCTCACGGCGGATTTTGTGGGGGTCGTGGCCTCGGTCATCGTATGCCGGCTGGTGCTGGGCTGAACCCCGCGGGCAGCCCGTTTGGCACCGGACGGATTTTGTGCCAAACTGAGACATGACGAGCCGGTCCCTTTTGACACTCATGTTGGGCAGCCTGCTTCTGGCGAGCCCGGCACAACTGCCCGCTCAATCCAAAGACATGATCAATAAAGAGCCCCTTCAACCAGGCTTGGAAACCGCCACCCTGGGTGGCGGTTGTTTCTGGTGCACCGAAGCCATTTTCGAATTGCTGCCCGGAGTCAAAACCGTCACCAGCGGCTATGCCGGCGGTCACAAAGACCATCCGACATACAAGGAAGTCTGCTCGGGGGCCACGGGCCATGCCGAGGTCATTCAGATCACCTTTGATCCGACGGTGATCTCCTACGAACGCCTGCTGGAAACCTTCTGGGAGGCGCATGATCCCACCACCCTCAATCGGCAGGGGGCGGATGAGGGCACTCAATACCGCTCCATCATCCTTTATCACAACGAAGCCCAGAAGATCGCGGCCGAAAAATCCAAAGCCGCGGCCCAAGCCAGGTTCCGGAATCCAATTGTGACGGAAATTGTTCCGCTGACAAAATTCCACCCGGCGGAAGGGTATCACCAGGATTACTACCGGAACCGGCCCAACGAGGGATACTGCCGGCTGGTGATCCGGCCCAAGGTTGAAAAACTCGAGAAGCGTTTGAAGGCTGGAACGCCGTGAGCCACTCTGGCAAGGGTAAAAAAAACCAGCGCCAGGAACTGCGCTGGTCAGAGGGTTAGTATAGGAAAAACCGGCATTCGCAACGGAAAAACTTTCCCCTCATGAAAAGCATTACCGCTGGCACTCTGCGGGCTCGGTGCCCTGTACACAAGTGCAGTTGTATCATGCCAGTTTGGGCGCCAAAATCAATCCGATTTAGTACGGACATGGCTTGGGAATAAGTTCCGACTAACGTTTGAGACGGTAGAACCGGATCGTGCCCGGATTGGTTTCGATCATCACCCGTTCATTGCCAACCGGCACCACCGGGGAGGTTGCAGCAAGCCAGTTCGTGGTCGAAACGTCGGTGTTGTATTCCAACAGGTAACCGGTCAGGTCCCCGGGCCAGGCCACGCGCACACGGTCGGGCGGCAGGGAGCGGATGCTCAAGAGGGGAAGGGAGGAAGCGGTGCTGGTGACACTGGCCCAATTGTTT
>JARKQH010000347.1 GCA_029974925.1 Verrucomicrobiota bacterium | reverse complement strand
GTCCTCCGCCCGCAGCCCCTGCACCAGGGCTTTCTGTACGTGATAGGCCAGCAGCAGGTTCTTTGCGTCCAGCGCATTGCCCGCCGCCGCCCGCGTATCCCCGCCGTTTCCCCGCGCATTCGTCGAGCTGGCTCCCGCCGGTGTCAGACAATACACCTCCGTCCCTTGAACCGAATCGCGCCCCCCATCCGTCCCATTGAAATGCAGGCTCAGGAACAAGTCCGCCTTCCGGCTGTTGGCCAGCTTTGTCCGCGCGGAAAGGTCCACCGCCGTGTCCCGCGTTCGGGTCAGCGTCACTCGAAACCCCGCTTGCACCAGTTGCTGCCGCAGCTCTTCCGCCAACAGCAGCGTGCAAGCCTTTTCCTGCCGGGACCCGGTCTGATGCCCCGGGTCGGCACCCCCGTGCCCCGGGTCCAGGCAGATGGTGCGAATTCTCGCACCCGAAGCCTGCCGGGGCGGAGACAATAGCGGCTCCAAGGTCGTCTTCACATCCAGTTGGGATAAATACATCCGCCCTTGGTACTGAATCGCCGGGAATAACAGCCAGACCCGCACCGAATTGACCTCGGCCTCCCGCGAGTTGACGTTTAACACCATCCGAACCCCCGACCGGCCCAGTTGCAGCACCTTGTCCGGCCGGACCCAGTTCACCGTCAGCCCCTTCTCCCGGGCCCAATCGGCCAGCCGGACATGCGGCGTTCCGGCAATCGTGACCGCCTCCGCCGCCAGAGCCGCCGTCTGCACCAGCCAAAGGCTCGTCCCCAGGACCAGCGTCAGGCCAGACCGCCACGCCTGCTCCGGCCACCGCCAGAGCCACACGGTCGTGAGGGCGGCCGCGCCGCAAGCCCCGGACACCGGCCCGCGCCTCGAAGCCGGCGGCTCCGGCCGCGCGACCGGTCTTCGAGCGGGCGCAACCCCATCGCACGCCGCCCCGGGTGGAGCTTGCAACACCGAATTCATTCAGATTCCCAAGTTTAGGGTTGCAGGCCCCATTGCGCGATGGAATAATTTTCAGCATTGCCGCTGTTTATGAACCTGAGTGTCGCGAAATAAAACCTGTAGCTACTGATATGGATAAGACTGCTGAACTCAAACTGGACGGGAAAACCTATCAACTCCCGGTTGTCGTGGGCACCGAACAGGAGCGCGCGATTGACATCTCGAACCTCCGCAACGAAACCGGCTACATCACCCTCGACGACGGCTACGCCAACACCGGCTCCTGCCAGAGCAGCATCACCTTCATTGACGGCGAGAGAGGCATCCTCCGCTACCGTGGCATTCCCATCGAGGAGCTTGCCGAGAAATCCACCTTCATTGAAGTGGCTCACCTCATCATTTTCGGCCACCTGCCCACCAGCGCCGAATTGCGGAGATTCTCCGACTTGCTGACCGAAAACGAGCTGCTCAATGAGGCCATGAAGCACCATTTTGAGGGCTTCCCCACCCAGGCCCATCCCATGGCCATCCTCTCGTCCATGATCAACGCGGCCAGTTGCTTCTATCCCGAACTGTTCGGTCCGGACAGCCGGAACACCTTCGTGGTTCAGGCGGCGCGCCTCCTCTCCAAGGTCCGCACCATCGCCGCCTACGCCTACCGCATGTCCCGCGGGCTGCCCATCATCTACCCCAAACCCGACCTGAAGTACACCGCGAACTTCCTCCACATGATGTTCTCGCTGCCATACCAGGAATACGACCTCAAGCCCGAGGCGGTCAAAGCGCTGGACCTCATCTTCCTCCTGCACGCCGATCACGAGCAGAACTGTTCCACCGCCACCGTCCGGATGGTCGCCTCCAGCCGCGCCAACCTCTTTGCCAGCGCCGCCGCGGGCGTGTGCGCCCTCTGGGGCCCCTTGCATGGCGGCGCCAATCAGGCCGTGCTCGAAATGCTCGAAGCCATCCACCGCGAAGGGGACGACGGCTCGAAATTCATCGCCGCCGCCAAGGACAAAAACAGCGGCAAACGCCTCATGGGCTTTGGCCATCGCGTTTACAAAAACTACGACCCCCGCGCCAAGATCATCAAGCGCGTCTGCGACCAGTTGCTCGAGAAGCTCCACATCACCGATCCGTTGCTCGACATTGCCAAACACCTCGAAGAGGTCGCCCTCAAAGACCCTTATTTCATCGAACGCAAACTCTATCCCAACGTGGATTTCTACAGCGGCATCATCATGCGCGCCATCGGCATCCCCGTCGAGATGTTCACCGTCATCTTCGCCATCGGCCGCATGCCCGGCTGGATCGCCAATTACAAGGAGGTCATGGAACAACCCCACAGCCGCATCTATCGTCCCCGCCAGGTTTACACCGGCCCCACTCTCAACCATTACACGCCGATCAAGGAACGAAAATAAGCCCTCTCCTGCCGGCGACTTCGACTCCCCGCCGGACGCCGAGCGCCCCCGCGGCGCTCCCCGCGGCTCGGGGAACTCCTGTGGCCCGCTTCGCCCATGAACCTCCACGAATACCAGGCTAAAGAACTCCTGGCCGCCCGCGGCGTCAATGTGCCCCCTGGCGGCGTTTGCGACTCCCCCGCCGCCGCCCGCGCCATCGCCGAAGACCTCCTGGCCCACGGCGCGAATCTCATCGCCGTCAAATCCCAAATCCACGCCGGCGGCCGCGGCAAGGGCACCTTCAACACCGGCTACCAGGGCGGCGTCAAGCTGTTCAAAACCGCCGCCGAGGTCGAGGCCGCCGCCGCCGCGATGCTGGGCAATGTGCTGGTCACCAAACAAACCGGCCCCGAGGGCCGCCGCGTCCGCAAACTCATCATCGCCGCCGCCCCCAACATCCAAAAGGAACTCTACGTGGCGGTCTTGCTGGACCGCTCCCTCGCCCGCCCGGTGCTGATGGCCAGCACTGAAGGCGGCATGGACATCGAAGAAGTGGCGGCCAGGTCCCCGGAAAAGATCGTCAAGGTGGCCGTGGACCCGGCCCTCGGACTAATGCCCTACCAGGCCCGAAAAGTCGCCGTCGCCCTCGGCTTGCGGGGGGAACTCATCGGTCACGGCGCCAAACTGCTTCAGGGCGTCTATCGCACCTGGTGGGAGTGCGACGCTTCGCTGGTCGAAATCAACCCCCTCTGCGTCATCCTCACCCGCGAGGGCAAACTCGCGCTGCAGGCCGTGGACGCCAAAATCGCGCTCGACGACAACGCCCTTTTCCGCCACCCCGACCTGCACGCCATGCGCGACCTCGGCGAGGAAGCCCCCCTCGAAATTGAGGCCAGCAAGTTCAACCTCAACTACATCAAGCTCGACGGCAATATCGCCTGCCTGGTCAACGGCGCCGGCCTCGCCATGGCGACGATGGACATCATTCAGCATTACGGCGGCCGCCCCGCCAACTTCCTCGACGTGGGCGGCGGCGCCACCCGGGAACAGGTCGCGGCCGCGTTCAAAATCATTCTCCAGGACCCGAACGTCCAGGCGATCCTGGTGAACATTTTCGGCGGCATCATGGACTGCAACGTCATCGCCACCGGCATTGTCGCCGCTGTCAAGGAAACGGGCCTGAAACTCCCCTTGGTGGTGCGGCTGGAGGGCAACAACGTCCAGGCTGGCAACCAGACGCTCGCTCAGTCCGGCCTCCCCTTGGTGCGGGGGGACTCGATGGCCGATGCGGCCCAAAAAGTCGTCGCGGCGGTTGCCACCCGATGATGCGTCTCTGAATCTCCACCGGAATTTTCCCATGTCCATCCTCGTTAACTCCCAAACCCGCGTCCTGGTCCAGGGCATTACCGGCGAGTTCGGCGGACGGCACGCCCGGCTCAGCCTCGCCTACGGCACCCAAATCGTTGCCGGTGTGACCCCGGGCAAAGGCGGCCAGACTTTCGACGGCCAGGTCCCGATCTTCGACACCGTCGCCGAAGCGGTGCGCGAGACGGGCGCCACCGCCTCGGCGGTCTTTGTCCCGCCGGCTTTCGCCGCCGACGCCATCCTCGAAGGCGTGGACGCCGGCCTTGATCTCGTCGTTTGCATCACGGAGGGCATTCCGGTCAATGACATGGTCAAGGTCAAGGCCGCCTTGGCCGGCCGCAAAACCCGCCTGATCGGGCCCAACTGCCCGGGCATCGTCACCCCGGGCGAGGGACCCGATTCTCACGGCGGTTGCCGCATCGGCATCGCCCCCGGCTACATTCATCGCAAAGGCCACATCGGCGTCGTCTCCCGCAGCGGCACGCTCACTTACGAGGCCGTCTGGCAGCTCACCTGCCGGGGGGTGGGCCAGTCCACCTGTGTCGGCATCGGCGGCGACCCCGTCAACGGCAGCTCCCATCTCGACATCATCCAGCTCTTCAACGACGACCCCGATACCCATGGAATCATCATGATCGGCGAAATCGGCGGCGCCGCCGAGGAGGAGGCCGCCGCTTGGATCCGGCGCCACTGCAAAAAGCCCGTGGCCGGCTTCATCGCCGGCGCGACCGCGCCCCCCGGCCGCCGCATGGGCCACGCCGGCGCCATCGTCAGCGGGGGCAAAGGAACCGCCGCAGCCAAGATCGAAGCGTTCAAAGCCGCCGGGATTGCCGTCGCGCCCACCCCCTCCGAAATGGCTGACACCCTCCTCCGCCTGATGTAGCATCGCCCCCGCGTTCGGGCTGGCTTCGCTGTGACACGTCCGCTTCCCGAGCGGCTTTTTCGCATGGGCCTGATTGATCTCATTTTGAATCTCTGCGCGCTGCTGCTCTGGTTGAACTGGCGCTCCCACCGGTTTGACCCCTTGCACCGCGCCACCCCCGCCACCCTGGCCGGCACCCTCAAGCGCACCCAGCCCAGCCGCGTCCGCGGCTGGCAGATGCTCCTCACCCTGGCCCTGCTGCTGACCGGACGCGCCGCAATTTACTGGGGCATTGGCGCGCCGGCCGGTTGGAACGGGAGACTGGACCTCGGGTTGGTGGTGCTCACCTTCCGCAGCGACATCCTGCCCACCGCCACCCTGTTCTCCCTCCTCAGCTTTCTCCAGGTCCTCGTGGTCGTTTACTTCTGGCTGGCCGTCCTCGCCACGGTGAACGAACCCGCCGGCGACAGTGAACCGATTAGCAAGCTGATCCGGCTGCATCTCGGCCGGCTGATGCGCTGGCCCTGGTGGCTGCGCCTGGGCCTGCCGCTCCTCCTCACGGCGGCACTCTGGCTGGCCCTGCATCCCCTCCTCACTTATCTCCACGTAACCACTCACCCCCGCGTTTTCAGCCACCTCCTCGGTCAGGGCGCGCTGATCGCGCTGGGCCTTGTCGTCAGCCTCAAACTGGTGCTGCCGCTTTTCCTCTTCCTCCACCTGGTCGTCAGCTACGTGTACCTGGGCCGAAGCCCCATCTGGGAGTTCATCTCGCTCACGGCCCGGCATTTGCTCGTGCCTTTGCGCCGCCTGCCGCTCCGAAAAGGCAAATTGGACTTCGCCCCCCTCGTCGGCGTCCTCCTCATCTATGTCGCGCTCCACTGGCTGCCCGAATTCCTGGTCCGCCAACTCGACGCCCGCAACCTTACCCTTTGGCCCCAGTGACCCCGCCCCAG
Organism: Verrucomicrobiota bacterium; assembly: GCA_029974925.1. GTDB lineage: Bacteria > Verrucomicrobiota > Verrucomicrobiia > Limisphaerales > UBA8199 > JARKQH01. The sequence continues at coordinate 6,981 of JARKQH010000347.1, read as the reverse complement.
GGCAGGGTCCTCCAGGCGCATTCAAGCATTTCCGGCCGGTCGTTCGCAGGCGCCTCGAATCCTTTCGCGGTGCGGCGGAGCGCCCGTCGGGAACTCAACCCCTTCGGCGCGGAGAGGCCTGGCGCCTCCTGAAGAGGTGCGTCCCAATCGAGCGGGTGCGCGAACCCTGCCAGTGTTGCATCCCGGGTGCGCGTCCACCATTTCTTGGGGCGGCAAAGGTTTGTTCCGTTTCCGTCAGGATCGCGAAGAGGGAACGCTTCCCTCACCCGGCGGCCGGGTGACTCCCTGGCGTTGGCCAGGTTGTCCGGATTGCCGGGGCGGCGGTCGCCGCGACGGACAAGCAACCTCAAGCCGCAAAAACGAATGCCTTACGCAGGCAGTAAACTCAACAGGTGGGTCTTGACGTATTTTCCCGCCGCTTGCGGATCGTAGGTGATGTCGGCGCGAAGCAGCGGTTGCATGTCCGAACAGAAGCCGCGGTCCTTGAGATGATCGTCGAGGATTCCGATGAACTCCGCCCGACCCGCCTTCGTGCCCTCCTGCTTCAGGTAATGCTGGAATGACGCAATGATCGCCGCCGGGTCAACCGGCGTGGGCGATTGGGTCAGCGCCCAATACAAATCGAATAAATCCCGGCCGCGCGTGCGCTGGAACATCGCTCGCATCTTCGTGCCCAGCATTTCGTGAATGTCGAAACCTTTGACGCGGGTTTGAACCTGTTTGTCGCGGAACGGGAAGCTGAACGGCATTTCAACCACCGCCCGGTGCGGCTTTCGGTCGGTCACATTCGCTTCGACAACGATTTCCAGTGTCCGGTTCGGCTCCATGATCGAGCGCGCCGAGTAAGTCATGCGCAACACGCGTGACGGCTTGACGGTGTTGCGAATCGCCAACACAAGCGTGTCCCAAACCGATGCTTTGGGGGTTCCCAACACATTGGTCAGCACGCGGCGGATGGCCCGGCGAATGTGATCTGCCGGGCGTGTCCCGACCACGACCAGATCAATGTCCTCACTGTAACGGGCGGGTGGCGCGAGATGAACCTTGTGGAGGAGTGTGCCGCCGCGCATGGCGATCTGCGAACTCAGGAATTTGTCGTCAAACAGCGCGGCCATTGCCCGGCACAGCAGGAGGTCCTGCTCGACCTGATACTGCGCACCCCACGGCACAACGGCTTGATGCGCCAGAACATCCTGACGGGTGATCGGCGTCATCCTTTCAGCTCACGGGAATTGTTCAGCACCTGCCAGCGTGTGACGAGCGGGAGGTTGCCGCGTTTGCCCCTGGCCGGAGAGAGCGTCACGGTCCTCAATTCATCGGGCAGCCAGTCGCGGACAACTTTCGCCAACGACTTGTTGCCGCACGCTTCAATGACAAACCCCAACCGTTGCGCAACGGCAGGTTCGTTCTCCGCGTCCAGCACCCGCTCCAGCTCTCCGCCGCGCAAGAGCGGCAAAAGCGGGCGAATCGTTTCCGCCGCGCGCTCGATGCCGCCGATACGACTCGCGTAGCGAACCAAATCCCACACCGTCGCCTCGGGGGTGCTCATCCAAAGTGGCGCGACCGCTCCAGCGGGTTGCTGTCTCGGCGTCCGCTCCATTCCCCGCTTGACGAAGAATCGGACTTGAATCCGTCCCACCTTGATCGGGCGGCAAGGGCGGTCGGTCATCACCTGCGTGACCTGAAGCGCCTGCGGGTTTGAACCAAACGAACTGGCGGCGGATTGCAGCGCCAGATAATACGGGCGGCCACGCCACTTGAAATAGTCATCCAGCCACCAGGCTGCGGGCGGCGCGCCCAGGCTGCGGTGCTCCGGGCTGATGATCAGGAAGAATGGCTGTCTCGGCGACACCCGCGTGACCTTGTTGCGCAGCCGCAACAACTGGAATTTTGCCGCAATGGCTGACAAGCCCGTCCCCTGGAGCAATTCCTCCAATGAAAAGGCGACGCGCCCCAAAGCCATGCGCGCTTCGACAAATGCCGCCGCCGCGCCGACCCGACGGCTTTCTGGAGAGCGTTTGGGCATGTTCATCGTTCCCATATCGTAGCGTCGGACGCTACGCTGTGCAAACGCATTTAACCAGGATAAATGCGGACGCGGCCCCTGCGGCTGGACGGCGCGACCGGCGTAACGAACCCAGGGTCGTTCCCGCGGGCGCGACGGACGGTGGTCCGGGCCGCCGCTGCCCCCGATCGTCGCGGCGCCGCTTGCGTCGGAACTGGAGGGTGGGATTGCCGGGGTCTTCCGCCCAGGCGGACTGCACTTTCGCGGCATCCGCACCGTCCATGCGGACGTGGCGCTTGAGGTGGCCAGCGATTCAGTCAGGATGGCATCGGAGGTGAAGTGTCCGTCACGGGTCCAGCCTTCCCCGCGCGAGAACTCGGAGACCTCGACCACGCGGCGCCTGGCCCCGCAGGCTGGTCCGGCACGCGCCCGCGCGCCGTGTGCAAATTTCCACGGGACTTTTTGAACAAACTGCTAGGCCGCCGCCGCGTTGTTTAGAGCCGCCCCCGGCAAATTGACCACCACGCTGGTCAACCCGCCGCGTTCGCTTTCAATAAACAAACCGCCCCCGTGCACCTCCGCCAGCCGCTTGGCGATCACCAGCCCCAGTCCCAGGCCCTGCTGCTCCTGCATCTTCCGGTCAAACTGCATGTACGCCCCGATCCGGCGAATGTGTTCCGTCGAAAACCCCCGCCCGAAATTCTCCACGCACAGCGACACCCCCCCGCTCGCCGTCGCCGTCAGCGCCACGCGCACCTTCGTGTTCCGCTCTGAAAACTTGAACGCGTTCTGCACCAGTTCATCCACCATCCGCGCCAGATACTCGGCCGACATGGGGATGGCCCGCTCCACCAGGTTCAGTTCCAGGTCCTCCTCGCGCCCCGCCGCGCGCGCCTGCTCGCGCGCCCGTTCCGCAATCAGCGTCACCGGCCGCTCGGTCTGTTTCTGCCGCAGGGCATTGACCTTCCCGGCATCGGCCGCCAGCAGTTCGATCTGGGCGTAGATCAGGAAATTTTCCACCAGCCGTTGCAGCCGGCTCGCCGATTGCCGGATGACTTGCCCCATCTCCGCCACCTCCGCCGCGCTCAGATTCGCCGCATCCGCCGCCAGCAGCTCGCCATACGACAGAATCCCGTTCAGCGGCGTGCGCAGCTCGTGCGGCAGCATCATGCTGATGTTGTCCCGCAGATCCGCCAGCTTGCGCTCCGCCTCCTCGCGCAGCGTCTGCACTTTTCGCAATCGCGCCTCCACCGCCGCGTGGAGCTCCTCGATCGTGAACGGCTTGGGCAGGTAATCGTCCGCCCCCAGTTCCATCCCGTGCCGCATCCCGGCATTGTCCGCCAGCCCGGTCATCAAAATGAACGGAATGGATGCCGTGGCCGGCTCGTTCCGCAGCTCGGACAACGTCAGATACCCGTCCACTTTGTCCATGTTCACATCACAGAGAATCAGGTCCGGCAGCGCCTTGCGCGCCAGCTCGATGCCGGCCGCCCCGTTCTCCGCCTCGATCACCTCATAGCCCTTTTGCGCCAGTGCCATCCGCACCATCTCGCGCAGCCACTCTTCATCATCAATAACGAGAATCTTCTTCACAACTCTTGCTGGTGCTCAAATTCTACGGCTCGCAACGCCCCGGCGCAAGCGGGCGGCAACCCCCGCCCCCGGCTCCACTGCCCAGGAACAGTACACCCGTTCCGGCACTGTCCAGAAACCACGCCCGCATCCGCCGGTCGGCAGGCCTTTTTTCGCCCTGCCGTCTCCCTCAGCCTTCGCCCCATGCTCATTCCGCGCTGCATCATCGCTCCAGGCCGGATTCCAAGCCCGGCCGCTTCCCGCTCCCGCAGCCCTGCGCCTCGAAATCGCTTTGCCCGGTGCCAGCTCCAGAGCAGATTGGTTGCCATTCACAACCACGCCGTCTGCAACGTCGCAATCAAATTCATCAATCCGTGCAAGACCATCGTCGTATAGACCGACCCCGTGCTCAGCCGCGCCCACCCCAGCAGCAGCCCCGCCACGAAAATCGTCGCCACCCCGTAAAAATCATACTGCAGGTGAATCGCCGACCACACCGCGGAGGTCAGCAAAATCGCACCGATGCCTCCCACCCGCGATTGGCGCCAACCCTCGAACAAGAACCCGCGAAACAGAATCTCCTCCCCCACCGGCGCCGCGACGACCAGCCCCAGCCAGAACAGCGGCAAGACTCCCGCGCTGGCGTAGGCCCGCTGCATGAACTCCGGAACAATCGGCCGCCCCAGGCTCGTGGTCAGCAAATCCGACAGCACCGCCATCCCCAGCAAAGCCACCCCCCACCACGCCATTTGGCCAACCGGCACCCGCTTGAAACCAAGGTATCGCCCCGGCTCTCCCGGGGCCGGAATCCGGGCGAAAAGCCAGCAAAACAAAGCCACCACCGGCGCGGAAACCGTCGCCGCCAGCGCCAGCAAAAGCCCGTTGCTCTCCAGATTCTCCCGCACTGCCTCCCGGCCCAGGGCCACGCTCACCGCCATGAAGACCACCGCCACCCCCGCCTGAACTCCCACAAACGCTCCCCCCGCAACCAAACCCAGGCCCAGCGTCGTCCAGAAACCCAGCGGCTTGCCCCCAGACTCCTCCCGACCCGCCCCCTCCTCCCGGCGCGCGGGAATGACCGGCGGCGCGGCGGCGCAAGGCGGGAGCGGCGGGGGACTTTCCCGCCCCGCCAGATCGGCCACGGTGGCTTGCGCAATCGTTGGGCGAACCAAGTCCGCCTCCTGCAGCCGCTCGGCGCCAAACGTCTGCGCCACCGCCACACATCGCATCCCCGCCGCCTTGGCGGCGCGAACCCCGTTGACCGCATCCTCGACCACCACGCAACACCCCGGAGCGACCCCGAGCCGGCCTGCCGCCACCAGAAAAATGTCCGGCGCGGGTTTCTTGGCCGCCACGTCCTCGCCGGCCACCACCGCGTCCCACGTCTCCCACGGCAGCCCGATTTGCCGCAGATTCGCCTCGACCTTCACCCGGTCCGCGCTCGAGGCCACCGCCACCCGCAATCCCGCCCGGCGGCATCCCTCGACCAGCTCCACCGCTCCCGGGAACCGTTCCAGCCGCTTCGGCACCATCTCGAGGTAAATCTCATACGTCCGCCGCTTGGCCTCCGCCAAATCCAGCGCAAACGAGTATTTCTCCGCCACGCCCCCCAGGTAACGATCCTCCCCCGCCCCCACGAACGGCGCAAAATCCTCCGGTTGCACCGCCAGCCCCCGCTCCCGGAACATGGCCACGGCCGCCGCGTTGATCAACGGCTCGGAATCCGTCAACACCCCGTCCATGTCGAAAATTACCGCCCGAATGTCCTGCTGGTCTGGCATCGCCCAAGCCTGTCCATTTGCCGCCCGCTGTCAATCCGCCGCATTCAAACAAAAATGGCCGCGCCGCACTCCAAGACGCCTTCAAAACCGGCTTCGCCCCTTTGGACTGCCCCGCCCCCGCGGCGCTTTGGATTGTCCCGCGTACACCTCCCACGCCCGAAACCAGCAAACCCTCTCGGGGAGGCGACGCCTCGTCGCCGTCATACGGTCCTCCCTCCCCCGGATTGGTAGGGACGTTTCACCGCGTCCCCGTTCTTCCCTTAAATATCAGGGACCTGGTGGAACAGGTCCCTACCCAATCCCTCGTCCCCTCGTGTTCCCCCAAGCGTGGTAGGGACGCTTCACCGCGTCCCCGTTAGTGTCGCCAAATTGACAAATACAGCCAGGGGCGGCGACGTCTCGTCGCCGTGCTCCCCCCTCGCAACCCAGAACTTTCTGGGACGAGTTCTGGGACGAGACGTCCCAGCCCCCATCCAGACCCTCACTTACTTCGGGGGAGGCGACGTCTCGTCGCCACTTTCTGGGACGAGACGTCCCAGCCCCGATCCAGACTCTCAATTACTTCGCAGCCCGTCATCAGTTCGGGACTTCCCGTGCCCATCCCCCAACCCGTCATCAAAACCCTGAAAGCACCCTAATTGCCGAATTCAAACGACGATAAATAGCTGCCCTTCCCAAACCCATCTTCAAAACCCTGAAAGGGTTTTAGACAGTAGCCGGGGGTAAGGCCGCCAGGCCGCCACCCCCGGTCCCCCGTCCCCAAAACGTCCAGCCCCCTCCGCTTGCGGAGGGGGTTGGGGGAGGCGGCATCCCCGAGTCTCCGCAAGCCGTCAGTCCCGATGCATCGCGATGCTCCGCGATACCACGGCGGCGAAAGAAAGCTCGTAGAGCGCGCCTCCCCCGGGCGAACGGCGCCTGTGCGGGTTGAGGCGCACCCCATTTCTGCGTCCTTCTGCGTGCTCTGCGGGCCCCCGCCCGCCAACCCCCGAGGCGCAAAATCCGCAGAGCTCCGGCATTGCCCGCCAGACCGCGGATTTCACGCATTTCGCGGATTAGCGAGACGCCGCACAGGGCGGGCAAAATCGCCCGTCCGGGACAGCGCCATGCCTGGCGCCATTCTCTCCGGCTCTTTCCTATCCGCGTCATCCGCGCCATCCGCGGTCAGATCCACCCCCTCGGGGCGGCGACGTCTCGTCGCCGTCACACAGCTCTCCCTCCCCCAGAGCGGTCGTGACGCGTTTCACCGCGTCCCCGTTAGTGGCACCAAATTGACAAATACAGCCAGGGGCGGCGACGTCTCGTCGCCGTGCTCCCCCCTCGCAACCCAAGACTTTCTGGGACGAGACGTCCCAGCTCCGATCCAGACTGCTCAATGACTTCGCAGCCCGTCATCAGTTCGGGACTTCCCCCTGTGCCCCTTCTTCAACCCGTCATCAAAACCCTGAAAGGGTTTCAGACAGTAGCCGGGGGTAAGGCCGTCAGGCCGCCACCCCCGGTCCCCCGCCCCCAAAACGTCCAGCCCCCTCCGCTTGCGGAGGGGGTTGGGGGGTGGCGGCAACCCAGAGTCTCCGCAAGCCGTCAGTGCCGATGAATCGCGATGCTCCGCGATACCACGGCGGCGAG
>JARKQH010000322.1 GCA_029974925.1 Verrucomicrobiota bacterium | reverse complement strand
ATAAACACCGCCTTCTCACAGGGCGGGCGGGTAGCTCAGCTGGAAGAGCATCGGCCTTACAAGCCGGGGGTCACAGGTTCGAGCCCTGTTCCGCCTACCAGAGAAAACGCGCGGGAGTAGCTCAGTTGGTTAGAGCGCCGGCCTGTCACGTCGGAGGCCGCGGGTTCAAGTCCCGTCTCTCGCGCCAGATTTCCCGAAAGGGTCCGTGGTTTGCCACGGGCCCTTTTTGCGTTGCGTCTGCGGAACGCCCCAACACGCCGGAATACGGAATTTTTTGGCAATCTCCGGATTTCCGCTTGACCTTTTCCCCGGCGCTGGCTAAAGCGTCTTTCCCCGCTGCGGGAAAGCCGAGGGCAACGCCCACGGAACGAGCGCAGCAGGCAACGCGCGGGAGTAGCTCAGTTGGTTAGAGCGCCGGCCTGTCACGTCGGAGGCCGCGGGTTCAAGTCCCGTCTCTCGCGCCACGCTTCCCCAGGAGCCCGGATCACCTCCGGGCTCCTTTCTTTTTGCGAGCACGCGCCGGTTGACATCCCCAAGCCCCGGAACGTAAGCGCTGGGGTTCCCACATGAACCCCAGGAGCGCGCGCATGAACAAAACTGTCCATTACATCATCGGCGACGGCATCGGCCCCGAGGTTTTCGCCGCTGCCCGTCCCGTCATCGACGCCGCCGTGGCCAAGGCCTACGGCGATTCCCGCAAGCTTACGTGGTCGGAGCTGCTGGCCGGCGAGAAGGCCTACAAGGAAACCGGCAACTACCTGCCCCAGGAAACCCTGGACACCCTTGCCAGCGCCGAGCTGGCCATGAAGGGTCCCCTGGGCACCCCCGTGGGCGGCGGCATCCGCAGCCTGAACGTGACCATGCGCCAGGTGCTGGACTTGTACGCCTGCATCCGCCCCATCAAGTACTTCCAGGGCATCGAGTCCCCGGTGAAGCGCCCCGACCTGGTGGACATGATCGTCTTCCGCGAGAACACCGAGGACGTCTACGCCGGCATCGAGTGGGCCTCCGGCACGGACGAGGCCAAGCGCCTGATCGAGTTCCTGGCCTCCCTGGGCAAGACGGTGGACCCCAGCGCGGGCATCGGCATCAAGCCCATGACCCCGGGTGGCTCCAAGCGCCTGGTGCGCAAGGCCATCCAGCACGCCATCGCCCAGAAAAAGCCCAACGTCACCCTGGTGCACAAGGGCAACATCATGAAGTTCACCGAGGGCGGCTTCCGCGCCTGGGGCTACGAACTGGCCGCCGAGGAATTCGCCGCCGAGGTGATGACCGAGCAGCAGGCCAAGGAAGGCGGCTCCAAGCCCGTGGTGCTGAAGGACCGCATCGCCGACGCCATGTTCCAGGAAGTGCTGATCCACCCCGAGCAGTACTCCGTTATCGCCACCACCAACTTAAACGGCGACTACATCTCCGACGCGCTCGCCGCGCAGGTGGGCGGCCTGGGCCTGGCCCCCGGGGTGAACATGAGCGAGAAGCTGGCCTTTTTCGAGGCCACCCACGGCACCGCGCCCACCAT
>JARKQH010000319.1 GCA_029974925.1 Verrucomicrobiota bacterium | reverse complement strand
TGCTGAAATTCAGCGTGCCGGCGCTGACGCCGGGGGTGATGAATGTACCGGAGCCCGCAGTGACGTTGCCGACCACGCTGCCGTTTCCGCTCAACGTCTGGCCCGAGGCCAGGGAGAAGCCGGCGGGCAGGGCGGCAACATTGAAGACGGTATTGTTCGCCAGGGCAATTTCAGGGGTCGCCGGCAGCGCGGCGTTGGTGCCGAGAATCAACTGCCCCGCCGAGACGGTTGTCGGGCCGCTGTAGGGGTTGACGGTTTCGTAGGTCAGGCTTGAGGCTCCCAGCTTGGTGACCGCTCCGGGACCCGAGAGGACATTCGTCAGCGTCAGCGGATTGGCCACATCAATCCTCACGCCGCCCGCCCCGTTGGTAATCGGCGAACCCAAGGTGAAGGTCGCGCCCGACATCTTGATCAGGCCGCCATCCACAATAATCGGTTTGGTGACATAGCCCGTCGCGTAGTTTTCGAAGAAGAGATTGTTGCTGCGCACGTTAATCGTGCCAGGGCCTTCGACCTTCGAGCGCGTCAAGGAGAGCGTGCCGCCGGCCACCACCAGGCTGCCCGGGTTGGTGCAGAGGGAATCCACGATCGAGAACTGCGTGGCGCCGATCGAAGTCAACGTGTACCCTCCCAAGTCAACCAGGCCGGAGAATGAGCCGCTGCCGCCGGCGCCGCGGACGTCCCACCGGCCCACCCCGTAAGTCCCGACGGTGGCATCCCCCGCCAAAACCAGCAGGCGGATGGCGTTGTCCGAGCGCGCGCCGCTGTTGATGACCGCGCCGGTATTGTTCAAGCCCGTGCCGGCGATGGTGACGAGGTCGAGGCCAGCGCTATAGCCACCGACGTCAAGCGTTGCGCCGGGATTAACCGTCAGGCCGCCGGCAGAGGTGCCCAGTGCGGAACTGTTGGCCAGGCGCAGCGTCCCGGCGTTAACCGTCACCGGCCCGGTAAAGTCATTGGCGTTGCTGATGGCGAGGGTGCTGGTCCCACTCTTCACAATGGAGGCGCCCCCGCTAATCCGGCCGCTGCCGCCCAGCAGATAGTTGCGTGTGGAGGAATTGACCGTGACCTGGCCCGGATACAGCGCGGTGGACAGGAGCAGCAGGTTTGTGGAAGTGCCCGAATCATCCAGGAACACGGTGTCCAACGCTTGGAACTTGTCGGTGGCCGCCGTGCCGGTGTTGAACCAGTTTGAGGTGGCAAGGTCCCAAACCGCGCTGGCCGGCGAGTTCCAGCGCAGGTTCGCCGGCGCGCCTCCCAGCACGTCGAGTGTCACCTGGTTGGCCGGGTAATTCAGGGCCAGATTGTAACG
>JARKQH010000312.1 GCA_029974925.1 Verrucomicrobiota bacterium | reverse complement strand
CAAGGTCTCGAAGCCGTCCTCCTTGAGGGCGAAAGCGGCATGGACGCAGCAATAATCGAATTCAATCCCCTGGCCGATGCGATTGGGACCGCCGCCCAGAATCATCACTTTTCGCCGGCTGCCGGGCCGCACTTCGTCGTCGCCACGGTCATAAGTGGAATAATAATAAGGGGTGTAAGCCTCGAACTCGGCGGCGCAGGTGTCCACCAGGCGGTAGCTCGGCACCAAACCGTGTTGATGGCGAAGGGCCCGCACCTCGTCTTCGGTCCGTCCGGTCAGATGGGCAATTTGCCGGTCGGAGAAGCCGAGGGCCTTGGCTTTGGCTAGTCTTTCAACATTCATCCGCGATTCAAAAACCGCCAAAGTAAGCCCAAAAGCAAACAGGGTGTCGAGTTTTGAATAAAGAAGTCCTCGTCTCCCCGCGAACCGCCCGTTTCCCGGGGACAACCTTCGCCGCCCGGGGCCCAGGCTGCGCCTCAACCGCCAGCCTTCCTCTCTAACCCCGCTTTGACTGCGGATGGCACGGATGGGAAAGAGCAGGCTTCCGGTGGCTGGCGCCGCCGCCCACTGCTTCAAGAGGGCTGACAACAACCGGGAACGTGACCAAGGCTGTGACATAACAACAACTGGGCGGCGCATGCCCCGGGTCAAAAGCCTGAATCCGAGCCTTAAGACCCCCCTTTTGAGGTGTGGTTCTGACCTAACCTCTACGTACCAGACACGCCACCCAACTGACTAAAACAGAGGGAGGCTGCTTTCGTAACCTCCTGGCCCGGAACAGAGTGCGGGCGACGGGCAGCGGGAGCGCGGAACGTACGTCTGACCTGGACCGCCTCCGGGCCGGCTGAAATGGGCTCTGATTTCGGGGGTTTTTACTGGAGCTCGGATTAGCTCGCAATAGGACGAATTGGGGCAGAGTGGCTCGACGGGCCGGTGCCCCGGAGACGGGCGTGTGCGGGGGTGGCTGCAACCGCTGACGGGTGCCGCGACCTGCACGTACCTGGCGGGGATTTTGGCCCCGCCCTACATGCTGATCTCGAACCGGGCCTGCCCGGGACGAGCCGCGCTGTCAAAGAGCTGAGCGAAGCGTGTTATGGCGCTTCAGACAAAGGGTAAACTCACCCTGTGAGCGAACTG
>JARKQH010000336.1 GCA_029974925.1 Verrucomicrobiota bacterium | reverse complement strand
AACCGGCGCACGGCGCGCAGGACCGCTTCCAAATTTCCAATGGCGGCTTGCGGGTTGCGGTGGACCCGGCGCAGGGCCGCCTGGCGGAATTACTTGACATCAGGTCGGGAATCAACTGGGTCGGTCGTGACACGGACCTGGCCGAGTTGTGGCAGATCGAGGGTGTGTCCCGCGGCCGGACGCAGCTCTTTTCCCCCGCATCTGCGCAGAGCTTTCGCTGTGAAACCGCCAGCGGCCGCACCCCGGGGCTGCGCCTCACCTGGGGCCAGTTTTCCGACCCGGCCCCCGCCGAACTCCGCGTCGAGGTGGTCGTTCACCTGGACGAACAACAGCCGCTGAGCCGCTGGAGCATCCGCGTGCAATGTCCGCCGGAGTGGTCGCTGACCACGGTGCGGTTCCCGCGCGTCGCCGCCCTGGTGCGGCAGCCGAATGAACGCCTGGCCGTCCCCTCGTGGATGGGCCAGGAAACCGTCGAACCCCGGCGGGTCCTCGCCGGCGGCAACCGCCGCGGCGCCCGCCTGGTGTATCCCTATCCCGGTCTCCTCTCGCTCCAATGCATGGCCTTGTATGCCCAGCCCGGCGGCGGCCTTTATGTCGCCTGCGACGACGTCGCGTCGTTCCGCAAGGACTTTATTTGCTTTGGAGACGCTCAGGAGAACATCGGGTTCGAGCTGGCGCATTTGCCCGAGCAAGCCGGGCCGGCTGGGGCCGGCTGGGAGCTGCCCTACCAGGTGGTCCTGGGTGTGTTCCGAGGGGATTGGCTGACGGCGGCCGAGTGCTACCGCGCGTGGGCCACCAACCAATCCTGGGCGGTCGAAAGCCGCCTGGCGCGCGGCCAGGTGCCCGACTGGGTGCTCGAGACCGGATTGTGGGTCTGGAACCGCGGCCGGTCGGACCAGGTGTTCGAGCCCGCGGCCGTCCTGCGGAAGAAACTGGGGCTGCCCGTGAGTGTTTTCTGGCACTGGTGGCATGGCTGTGCTTACGACACCGGCTTCCCGGAATACCTCCCGCCGCGGGAGGGAACCGAAGCCTTTCAACGCGCCCTCCGCCGGGCGCACCGCCGGGATTTGCACGCCCTGGTGTACATGAACCAGCGCCTCTGGGGCATGACCACCCGAAGCTGGACCAACGAAGGCGCGGCGCGTTTTGCCGTCAAAGGCCCGGACGGCCAAATCCATCCCGAGGTGTATAACACCTTCACCCGCGAACCCTGCGCCTCGATGTGCATGGGCACGGAATTCTGGCGCGGCCATTACGCGGGGCTGGCCGAACAGGCCGTCCGCCAGTTGGGCGTGGACGGCATCTACATGGACCAGGCCTGCACCAGCCTGGCTTGCTACGACCCGTCCCACGGCCATCCGCTCGGCGGCGGCACCTATTGGATGAACGGTTTCAAACTCCTGGCCGCCGACATCCGCCAGCGCTGTCTGACCTCCCCGCCCTCAACCGGGCGGCAGGGCGGCTCGCCGCCCGGCCCGCGCCGCTCCGCCCCGCCCGCCCTGGCCGGCGAGGGTTGCGGCGAATCCTGGCTGCCTTACCTGGACCTCATGCTCAGCCTTCAGGTCAGCCGCGAGCGCTACGCCGCGCCGGACGGCTGGGAGACCATCCCGTTCTTCCACGCCGTGTATCACAATTATGTGATCACCTACGGCAACTATTCCTCCCTCACCATGCCCCCCTATGACGAGCTGTGGCCGGCCCGGTTCGCCCCGGCCGAACCGCTCAGACTGCTGGACCGCAAGTTCTCCCGCCAGTTCTGCCTCGAACAGGCCCGCGCCTTCGTCTGGGGACAACAGCCCACGGTGGCCAACTTCCTCCCCGCCCACCTCGAACAGCGCGCCGAGGAAATCGCTTATGTCCTCCAACTGGCCCGGCTCCGCAGCCGCGCCGTCCCCTACCTCCGCGACGGCGTCTTCCTCCGCCCGCCGGAGCTTCGCGCACCCGAAGCCACGCTCGACATGTCGCGGCTGTCCATCTACGCCGGCCAGCAAGGGGGTTTGACCACCTTCCAGAAAAAAGAGCCGCTCGCCCTGGCCGCCGCCTGGCGCGCGCCCCACGGCGCGGTCGCTGTCGCTCTGGCGAGCATCGCGGGCGAACCGCTCGAACTCGAACTCGAGCTCAAGCCGAACGAATGGGGGCTGGCGGAGCGGGCGCGGATTTACCGTCTCGAGGCCGCCGGCCGCAAACGCCTGGGGCGGTTGGCCCGCGGCATGACGGCGCTGCCGGTGCGGTTGCCCGCGCGCGGCGCCTGCCTGATCGAATTCGTGCCGGATTAACGCGCCGGTTTGCGCGCGTCCCGGGTCAGCGATTTGATGTAGCGCACCTCTTCGGCGCGGTAAGGCGTGCCGTCGCGGCGCAGAATGTCATGGAACCACTCGGGTGGTTCGGCGGTGTAGGTTTGGGTCCAGGAATCCCACGGGTAGATGGTCTGTGTCTTGCCGTCCACGAATCCCCAGTTGTACGCGCCCACGCCCTCGGATTTGAAATAGCCGAGGATGGGGTCAAACCGGCTGCCGCGCGGCCGGGCCATGTACTCCGTGCAAAGAATCGGCCGCCCATAACGCCGGAGGTTGTTCACGCATTGCTTCGCCTCCTCGAGGTTGCCGTACGAATGGAAGCTGATCACGTCCGACTCCTCGAGCTGCACCCGCTCCATCTCCGTCAGCTTTGCCGGGTCCGCCCACGTCCCGATCCAGACCCCGCAGGTGATCGGCTGCGACGGATTCACCTCGCGCGCCCAGACGAAGGCCTTGCGCAACAACACCAGCGCCATTTCAGCTTTGTTCTTCAGCTCGACGTCGCGGTACTGCGGCACCGGATTGTCCGGTTCGTTGAAAATGTCCCACACCTGCACCCGCCGGTCGTTGCGGAACCGCTTGATCACCTCCTGCACATACGGCTTGAGCTCGTCATGCCGCGCCGGGTTGCCCAGGATTTCCGCCCCCGGGCTTTGCACCCAGCCGGAGTTGTGAACGTGCGGCTTGGGGTCCCGCTGCTTGCCCGGCTTGGGGAAGGGGTCCCAGACCGCGTCGAACAACACAAACATGACGCCGATTCCATGCCGGTCCGCCATGTCCAGGAATTGGTCCATGCGCTTCAGAAAACCTTTCGGGTCCTGTTTCCAGGCCAGGTCGTGCAGAAACACTCGCACGCTGGTAAAACCCAGCTCTCCCGCCCACCCCAGTTCCCGGTCAATCGTCACCGGGTCCCACGTTTCGGCCTGCCACATTTCCAACTGGTTGATCGCCGTGCTCGGGGAGAAATTGCACCCCACCAGCCAGGGCTGCCGCGCCTGCCAGGCCGCCGCCTGCTCCGCCGTCCATTTCCCGCGCGGCCCACTGGCCGTCCGCGGCGTGTTGCAGCCGGTCAAAACCAGCAGCAGAACCAGGGGAAACACTCGAATCGCCATTTCAACTCGCTTTTGCATGTGACTCTCTCGCTGTCGTTTTCGATAGAAACCGCCGCGGGGACCGCCCGCTCTCCGGCAGCCCGTCCCCGGCGCCGGCCTTAATCGTCGGAAAACGTTTCAGAACTGGCCAGCCAAAAAACCATCCAACCGCCACGAGGGGGTGCGCCTTCGAGACTCGTGCTCGACGTTAATCGTCGCCGGCCCGTTTGCGGCTGGCGGCTCGGTCTGGCTTGGGGACCGCAACGCCCTTGGCGCGGGCTCGGCTGCCAATTGCCGGGACCCGGCAGGGAAGGGGAGGCCGTTGGGTTGGTGACGAAGCAAAACCGCTGGCGATTGGGCGAGCTCTGCCGGATAATTCGGCGGTGCTGAAATGGTTGAAGGTGTTCGTGGCGATTGTGCTGGCGCCGGTATGCGTCGGCGGCGCAACAGCCTTGTGGCGCGTGCTTCAGGCAAGCGGCGCCGCCGACACCTTTTGGGTGGCTTTTCTTGCCGGCGCGGCTTGTTGGCTGGTCATCTATCTGCTGCTGCCCAAGCCGATGTGGGTGTACGTTTTCGGCCACGAGCTGACCCACGCGATCTGGACGTGGCTGATGGGGGGGCGGGTGAAGAAGTTCAAGGCCTCCTCCACCGGCGGGCATGTGGTGGTCACGCGGAACAATTTTCTGATCGCGCTGGCGCCCTACTTCTTCCCGCTATACGCGGTGCTGGTGGGGCTGGTGTTTTGGGCTGGCGACTGGCTTTGGGACTGGCGGGATTACCGGGTGTGGTTTCACCTTCTGCTCGGGGCGGCCTACGCCTTCCATGTCACCCTGACCTGGCACATCCTCAAGAGCCATCAGTCCGACATCGCCGATCAGGGCTACCTTTTCTCGGCGGTGGTCATCTTCCTCGGCAATTTGGTGGTCCTGCTGGTTGGCATTCCCCTGCTCACGGGAAAGGTGAACCTCCTGACGGTGCTCCAATGGTGGCACGGCTCCACCCTCGAGTTCGTGGGCATGGCGACGCGGGCCGCCCTGGTCCGCTGACCTGCGGCCGGCCCCTTATCGTCCGAACATCCCGCCCCCCATGCGGGCCATCATCTTCTGGAATTTGCCCATCTTCTTCATCATTTGCTGCATCTGGGCAAACTTGTTGAGCATGGTGTTCAACTCGGCCACGGTCACCCCGCTGCCCTTGGCGATGCGCTGGCGGCGGCGGGCGTTGAGGATGTGCGGGTTGAGGCGCTCCTGGGGCGTCATGCCGCAGATCATGGCCTCCATGTGGCGAAACTCCTTTTCCTGCCGGGCCAGGTCGGCGCCTTTGATGGCCTCGGCGCCGCCCGGCAGCATTTTCACAATGGATTCGAGCGGGCCCAGCTTCTTCATCTGCCGCAACTGGTCCAGAAAGTCCACCAGGGTGAACTGGCCCTTGCGCATCTTCTCCTCGAGGCGCAACGCTTCGTCCATGTCCACCGCTTCGGCCGCCTTCTCCACCAGGCTCACCACGTCGCCCATCCCCAGAATGCGCGAGGCCATCCGCTCCGGGTGAAACGGCTCGAAGTCCTCGAGCTTTTCCCCCACGCCCACAAACTTGATCGGCTTGCCGGTGACGGCCTTCATGCTCAGCGCCGCGCCCCCGCGCGCATCCCCGTCCAGCTTGGTCAGGATGCAGCCGGTGATGTTCAGCGCCTGGTCAAAGTGTGTCGCGACATTGACCGCCTCCTGGCCGGTGGCCGCATCCAGCACCAGCAGGGTTTCCTGCGGTTTGACCAGATCGCGCAGCCGCACCAGCTCCTGCACCAGCGGCTCGTCAATCTGCAGCCGGCCCGCCGTGTCGAAGATGAGCGTGTTGCGGTTGGTGGCCCGCGCCTGCTCCAGCGCCTCGCGCGCAATCTTCAGCACGTCCTTTTCGCCCCGCCGGACAAAAACCGGCAGTTGCACCTGCTGGCCGAGTTTTTCCAACTGATCCATCGCGGCCGGACGATAGACATCCGCCGCCACCAGCAGCGGCGTGCGGCCTTGTTTGTGCAGGAGCCGGCCCAGCTTGCCGCTCGAGGTGGTTTTGCCCGAGCCGTGCAGCCCCACCATCAACACGCAGCTTGGATTGCCGCTGAGGTAAATGCCGGCATGCGCCGAGCCGAGCAACGCCACCAGCTCATCGTGGATGATCTTGATGATCTGCTGCCCGGGCTGAATGCTCTGGATCACTTCCTGGCCAATGGACTTGCTCTTGACCCGCTCAATGAAGTCCCTCGCCACCTTGAAATTGACATCCGCCTCGAGCAACGCCAGCCGCACTTCCCGGAGCGCTTCCGCCACGTTTTCCTCGGAAATTTTCCCGAGGCCGCGCAGGTTCCGGAACACGTTCTGGAGTTTGCCGCTTAACGAATCGAACATCAGCCTAAACTAGGGCAC
>JARKQH010000284.1 GCA_029974925.1 Verrucomicrobiota bacterium | reverse complement strand
AAGGCATTTGTACCACGTCTCAGCCAAAGGCCGTCGCGTTATCACCGCTCTATTGACCGCGCGGAATGCTAGCGTTGAAGATCTTACGAAAATGGCGGCCTAAAATGTTCGCAAAAAAACAAAACTTTTCAGGATAGCAGTACGGATTGCAGGCCGGCCAAACGGTGTTCCGGAACGCCGGCCAGAATCAGTTCGCAGCAGCAGCGACGCCCCCGGCGGCAATCCCCTCCCACCTCTTTACGTCCATGCCCTCGGCGCCATCCGGGTCGTGGGACCTGCCTGGATACGGCTCAGGCACTTCATTCGGGGGATTCGCACGGCGGGCGCGAGGGAGTCACAGGGTTCGATGGATTGCCGCGCGCTTGTCTGCGGGATGCGTGATTGCTTCGTTGGGGATTGAGGTTAGATTCTGGCATGCAGTATGAAGTGTGTTGGCCGACAAGAGGACCTGTCCCAATGTTTTTCCGCGTTTTGACTTCGATTTTGTCTGGTAAGGGCTGGGCGGTGATGGCTGTTTGGGCGGCGGTGCAAACGGGCTTGTACGAAGCTTGGGCACGAGACAGCGCGTCGGAGTTGGCGGCCAGTCCGACTCACCCAGGTGTCCAACTCCGGTTCCTGGACAGCGCCACGGGTTACGCGGTGCAGCCGGAAGAGGTGGCCGCCCGGGGGTTGGGCGCCGGGCAGCCTGAGACGCGCCTGCGGCGGGAGGACGTCAACGCGGCGGGGCGCGCGGCGTTGCGGCTTCCGCGCGGGCGTTACGCGTTGCGGGCGATGGCGGAAGGTTACCGGCCGGTGGCTGGCGAGTTTCAACTGGAGGCGGACAACCCGTATCGGCTGCAGTTTCTGCTGGACCCGGTGGAAGAGCCGGCGGAGCTGCATCCGGATGTCATAGCCGGCCTGGTGCGCGAGGGGGCGACCCTCATTCAGGGCTTCATTGTGGACGAGGATTCGGGCGCGCCGCTGGCGGGAGTTGTCGTCAAGTCATGGCCCAGCGGGGTTGCCGCGGCCAGCGACCGGCGGGGGTTCTTCCGACTGCACGTGCCGGTGCCGGCGGCGGGCCAGGAGGCCGGTCTGGAATTCGAGAAAGCGGGTTACCGGACGGAAGAGCGCCGGCCTTTGGAGCTGTGGTCGCGGGGGGACTGGACCTACCGCATTCGGCTGGAGCGGGGCGGGGGCCGTGTGGTGGTGGACGAGAGTCTGTCGCGGCGGCGGGCGCCGGGAACGACCGGTGCGCCGGCGGCCGGGCCGGGGAGCGATACCGAGACGGTCGAGTCCGGCGAGGCGCCGGCTGCTGACGAACCGCTAATTCAATTTGCCACCGCGGCGACCAACGCGACCGTGCGGGTGCCGCGCAACATCCGGGTGCTGCGGTCGGACAACGTGACGATTGATTACGTGAGCCTGACGTATTACACGCGGGCGGTGCTGCCTTCGGAATGGATTGCAAGCTGGGGCAACATTTTGGGGGGAAGCAACAGTTTGAACGCCGGGGCGGTGGCGGCCCGATGTTACGCGATCAGCCGGATCAACAACGCCGGGAGCACCAGCACGTATGACATTTGCGGCACCAGCGCCTGCCAGGTTTACAACCCGGCCAACTTCAATTCCCTCACCGACCGGGCGGTCACTTACACGGCGGACTGGGTGCTGCTCTCGGGCACGGCGATTGCCGGCACGGAGTACTCGGCGGAGAACAACCAACTGGGCGCGAGCTGCGGCGACGGTTTCACCGCCCCCACCGGCGGCTGTTTATACGATCCGGTCTGCGCGGGCGAAACCACGTACGGGCATGGACGAGGCATGTGCCAGTGGGGCACGGCGCGTTGGGCGACGGGGCGGCGAATGGCGGGGCGGACGACCAGCGACGCGACGCCGAACGGCTATCCGCGCCGGAGCTGGACCTGGATTGTGCAGCACTATTACCCGACGCTTTCCTTCGTCAAAGGAGCGAGCCTGGTGGTTGGGGACGATGTGAAGGCGCTCAAAACGCTGGATGTGCGCGCGTGCGCCGGGGGGACGATTACCAACGGAACGGCCTGCGCGCTGGTCACCACCAAGGCGGCGGGCGCAACCGGGGTGATCCTTGGCGGTCCGGTGGTTGTGACCAATGATGGCAAAGGGTTCACGTGGTACCAGGTGCAATGGAACGATGCCGGGCCGACCATTGGATGGTCCGCGGAGAACTATCTCGAGCGGGTTTTCTCGGTCCCGGCGGCGCCCGGCGGCCTGACCGCGACGGCCGTGAGCCCGTCGCAAATCAACTTGAGCTGGACGGACAGCGACGACGTGGAGGCCGGATTCCGGGTCGAGCGCGCTCCGGCCAGCACCGGCCCCTGGATACGTCTGGCCACGCTGGACGCCAACACGGTGAGCTTTTCAGACCGGAACCTGGCACCGGGCAGCACGTGGTTTTATCGGGTGCAGGCTTACAACGCCGGCGGGGCCAGTGGTTACGGCGCGGTGGCCGGGGCCACGACGCCAGGGATGCCGCCCGTTTGGAATCCCATCGGTTCCCAGGCCGTCGCCGAGCTGGACACGCTGTCGCTGCCGGCCGTCGCCACGGCCTCCGAAGGCATCCAATTGATCACGGATTTTGAGCCGTTCATAAGCGAAACGGCCAACGGCGTGGTGCTGTTCCGTTATCCGCGATATTCGGGGTCCACCTCGTCATTTGTGGGGTCGGCCCCGGACCTGGCGGCGGTCACGGACACCTACGTGACGAACGGACACGGCACCGGTTTGGTGCTGCGGGTCAGTTGCCAGTTTACCAATGCCAGCGACCCGTGGCTGCGGCTGACGACTTCCGGGGCGGCCACGCTGCCCAACCCGGTGATTGATTTCACCCGCAAGTTGCGCTTCGACATTTATACGGACAAGCCGATCGGGATTGCGGTGGGCTGCCGCGAAACCGTTACCCCCGCCGGCACCGCGATTGGTGCGGACGGCGGCACCAGCGGCAGCAGTATTGAGTGGGTGGGGGCGACCGGGAAATCCGGCACCGCGCCGGTGCCCACGCGGGTGGTTGCGGCCAGCAATTGGACCACCTTGACGTTTGATCTTCCCCACGAGCCGGTTTTCAGCTTCACGGGTGGGAATGGCGTGCTCTCCACCGCCTCGGGTCTGGGGGTGTTGGAACACCTGGCGATTGTGCCGATGGCCGGCCTGGGCGTGTATAACCTCTATTTGGACAACTTCGCGGTGGTGACGGACCGGTCCGTCACGTATTCCCTGGCTCCCGGCGCGCCGGCGGGCGCCGCGGTGAATCCTGTCACGGGGCTCTTCACCTGGACCCCGACCGAGAGCGATGGGCCCGGCACCTACGGGGTGTCCCTTGTGGCAACGGACGACAGTCCGGGCGCGCTCCGCGCTACGAACAGCTTCAGCGTGACGGTTGCCGAGGTGAACAGTGCACCGGCGCTGCCGTTGATCAGCGATCAGGCCGTGCATGCGGGCACGGCGCTGGCCATTGATTGCCAGGGCACGGATGGCGACCTGCCGGCCAACACCCTCACTTACAGTCTCAGTCCGGGGGCTCCGGCGGGCGCTGGGATTGACCCGGTGTCCGGTTTGTTCCACTGGACCCCTGGGGATGCCCAAGCCAACCTGGTCCACCCCGTAACCGTGCGGGTCGAGGACAATGGGACGCCCCCGCTCAGCGCCAGCCGAACCTTTAATATCCAGGTCGCGCCACGGCCGGCGCTTCAAACCGGCGGGGTGGAGGCGGGGAGTGTGGTGTTGAGCTGGAGCGCGATTCCGGGCCAGGGGTACCGGGTGCAATACCGCGAACAGCTCGGGACGGGTCAGTGGAATGACCTGACGCCAGACATCGTTGCCAGCACAGGGCAGGCACGGTTCACCAACACCCTGGCCGGGCCCGCGGGGTTTTACCGGGTCGTGGTGTTGCCGCGCTAAAACCGCAAATGGCGGAGGGCCAGGGCAGCGAGGGTAATGACGAGCATCATGCCGGCCGGCATAAATTTTTTGGTCTTGGTCAGGCGCATCGTGAAAACCACCAGCAGCATGGCCAGGAGAATATCCGCCACGTAGGATTTGAAGATGATGTCCGCGGCGCACAGACTCAGGGCAGCGGCGAAGACCACTGACATGATGAGTGAAACGCGGCTCTTGGCCTTGAAAAAGCCGATGAGGCCGCCGATTACCAGCAGCACGATGTAGATCCAAAGCACCTGGGTTGGGGTCATGTTTCTGTCCGGTTAACGCCCGGCGCGAACGGGGTATTGGGGTTTTTTGACTTCGGTTGGCGGATTCCGCTTGAGGGCCTTCATCACCCCGGTGATCGCCCGCTCGAGCTGCGGGTCACGGCCCTTGGCCATGAGGCCGGGGTGATCCACCACGGGCACGTCCGGATCCACCCCGTGGCCCTCGATGATCCAATTCCCGTTGGTATCGTAGATGCCGAAGGTGGGGACGGTAACGCGTCCATCATCAATCAGCAGGGGGTTGCCTGTCATGCCGATGAGGCCGCCCCAGGTGCGGGTGCCGACCAACGGCCCCAGTTTGGCCTTCTTGAAGTAGAACGGGAAACAATCCCCGCCGGAGCCGCTCCAGCCATTGATGAGCATGGCCTTGGGGCCGGAGTGCGCGACTTGGGGCCAGGCCCAATCCGCGCCGTCCCGCACGCCCCAGTAGTTGAGCGTCTTGCGGGCGAGCAATTCGACGAAGCGGTCGGGGATCTGGCCGCCGCTGTTGAAGCGCTCGTCAATGATCAGGCCGGCCTTGTTGAACTGGGCGCGAAATTGCCGCACCAGTTCGGATTGTCCGCCGCGGCCGGTGTCGGGGACATAGACATAGCCCACTTTGCCGCCGGTGGCTTCCTCGACGCGCTTGCGGTTGCTTTCGATCCAGGCCAGGTGCCGCAGCCGGTATTCGCTCGAGAGCGTCTGGACCAGCACCTCGCGCGCGCCGTCCGGCGAAGGCTTGTCGTTTACCGTCAGGATCACGGGTTTGTCAGCCAGGCCCTGGAATGCGGCATGGGGTTCCTGCGAGATGTCCAGCGGCTGTCCGTTGACCGCGAGGAGGTAATCGCCTTCCTTGACATTCACGCCCGGGGCCTTGAGCGGGCTGCGTTGTTCGGCGTCCCATGACGCCGTTTCGATGATTTTTTTGATGCGGTAAGCGCCGTTCTCCAGGGCATAATCCACGCCCAGGTAACCCACGGGACGCTGGGGCGGGTTTTCCACGTCCCCACCGCTGCGGTAGGTGTGGGAGGAGTTGAGTTCGCCGATGAGCTCGCCAATCAGGTAATTGACATCCCACCGCGTGACCGCGTCCTTGAGGAGGGCCGAATAACGTTCCCGCATGAGGTTCCAGTCCACCCCGTGGAGATTGGGGTCGTAGAAATAGTCGCGCTCCAAGCGCCAGGCTTCGGTGAACAATTGTTCCCATTCGGCCACGGGGTCCACCACCGTCTCCAATCCGGCCAGGTTGAGCTTTTTCTCGAACTTCTGGCCTTCCTTTGGCTCGATAATGCAGTACTCGCCCTTGCGCCGCACGAGGAGCTTGTCGCCTTTCGCCGTGGGGATGACGTCGTCCACATCATCCAGGACGGTCTTTTCCTCGCGTTTCTCAAGGTCGTAAAGCACGAGCGTGCTCCGCTCTTCGGCGGCTCCCGCGCGGGGCAGGCGGCGGTACAGCAATTTGCCGCTGCCCGCGATGAGGTCGTCGTACCGGCCCGCCTTGGCAGGGAGCACCACCGCGCGGTCTTCCAAGCCGGCCAGGTCAATTTCCAGCGCCTTGGGCTCCTTCTCCGGCTTCTGTTCCGTTTTGGTCTCGGGCTTGGCCTCCTTGGATTCATCCTTGGCTTCGGACTTTTCCTTTGCGTCAGCGCCGGCTTCCGGTTTGGCGGCATCCTCCGGCTTCGCATCCGAGTCGTCGGCCGGCGGTTTCTTGTCCGGGTCTTTGGCCGGCTTGTCCTTGGCCGGCTCCTCGTCGTTGCGGGGCGCCAGCGGGCTGGGCACGTCCTTGCGCAGCGAGACAGCCATCAACAGATGGGTGTTGGGATAGACCCAGGTGTTGTCCAGGTCGCTGTAAAGGGGGGAGAAGCTGCGGCCGGAGCGGTAGTAAAGGTATTTCCCGTCCGGGTCGAAAACCGGGTTGTCATCGTCGTAGTAACCGCTGGTCACCTGGTGCAGCTTTCTTTCGCGCGTGTCATAGATCACGATGGCGGTGTGCAGGTTGTCGAGGTCCTTGGCAAAAGCCACCCAGCGGCTGTCCCGGGACCAGGCAAAGCGCATGCGCGCCAGGGCGTCATGATAGTGCCACAATTGCCGGGCAACCTCGGTGGTTTCCTTTTTTTCCAAATCGTGGAGGTGGATGCGCATGGCCTGGTCCACGAACATGATTTTCTTGCTGTCGGGCGACCAGGAGGGGCGGTAGCGGAAGCCCGGGCCCAGGCGGGTCAGAACTTCTTCGGCGCCGGAGCCGTCGGCAGGCCGCACGGTCAGCTCATATTCCCCGGTGCGATCGCTGAAATAGGCGATGGTTTTGCCGTCGGGCGACCAGACAGGGTAGCGTTCCGCCACGCCGGAACTGCGCGTGAGATTCCGAATGACACCGTGCTCCGCCGGGACGGTGAACAACTCGCCGCGGGCCGTGAACACGACCCGTTTGGCTGAGGGGGAAATGTCCGGGTCGCGCGCCAACGACGCCACGTTTTCGGTGCGCGGTTTGAGCGTGGCGCGGTCCGTGAGGACCTGGACGCTGACTTCGGTGAGTTTCTCGGTGGCGAGGTTCAACAGGTAAAGGCGCGCGCCGTTCTCGAAGACGATATCTTCGGGGCCGATGCTGGGGAAATGAACGTCGAATTCCTCGAAGGTGGTGATTTGGCGGAAGTTTTTCGTGTTGAGGTCGTAGGCCCAAAGATTCGCCCGCTTGTTTTTGTCGCGATCGGAGACGAAGTAGAGGGTCGAGCCGTGCCACATGGGCTGGGAGTTGCCCGCCTGGTTGCCGGTGAGATTCCGGGCGGTGAAGGTCTTCAGGTCAAAGAGCCAGATGGCGGGGTTCATGCCGCCGCGGTAGCGCTTCCAGGTCGCAAAATCCACCGTGATGGGCACGTAGGCGAGGGTGCGGCCGTCGGGGGAAATGGCGCCAAATTCGCCGTAGGGGACGGGCAGCTTTTCGGGCAGCCCTCCCTCCACCGAGATGGAATACAGTTGGTTGAACCGGTCTTTCTCGCTCGTTCGGGAGGAAGCGAACAGCAACTTCCTGCCGTCCGGGTACCATTCCAGCATGCGGTCCAGGCCGCCGTGGTAGGTCAGCCGCCGGGGCAGCCCGCCGGTGACCGGCACGACGTAAATATCCGTGTTGCCGTCGTAGTTGCCGCTAAAGGCGATCTGGCTGCCGTCGGGGGAGAATCGCGGGAAGGTTTCCTCACCCCGGGGGGAACTCAACCGTTGGGCCTGGCCGCCGGTCTTGGGCACGACCCAAATGTCCCCCGCGTAAACGAAAACGATGTGGGTGGCGGACACGTCCGGGTAGCGGAGCATGCGCGCGTCCGGCGTGGTGTTAACCGTCTCCTGGGCCCAAGTGCCCGCCCGGGGGGAAAGCAACGCGCCCGCAAGTGCGATGGCAAAAAAAGCTCGTTTGGTCATTTCAAAGTGGGGTTGATGCTAGAGCGGGACGCGGCAGGGGGAAAGTCAATTCCGCCCGGCGCGCCGGGGAACAGTCGCAAGGTCCTCAGCGGGCGCGAACGCGCAACACGGTGAAGGAATACGGCGGGAGGGTCGTCTCGAAGGCGGGACCATTGATTCGTTGCCGTTGCGTGACGGGGGCGATGCGGATGGGGTCTTCGAAAGAGTTCTGTTCGTTCAGGCTTCGCCCGCGAAGCACGTGGGCGTGGACGACGGGGCCCGCCTTGGCGCAGCCAGCCAGGAGAATTCTGGCGGGGGTCGCCTGGTCCGAGGGATTGACAACCTTGAGAATCACTTCGTGCGATCGCTCGTCCAGGACGGCGCTGGCGAACAGGCGCGGCGGGCGGTCCGCCGGCGTTGCACCGGTGGCGTTGCCGTCGAACAGGTCGAGCGGCAGGACGACATCGCCCCGATTTCGGCTGAACAACAACTGGACGTAGTAATTGGGGGTGCCGTAAACGCGGAGGTTATCGCACCAAATCAGGTTGGGGGTCCATTGCCAGGCTTCGGCGTGCCCGAACAAGGGCGCGTAGGAGGCCATGCGCACCACGTCCGCGTTGCGTTCCATGCCGGTCATGTAGGCGGCCTCGGCCAGGGCGCACTCGAGGGTGTTCCGGTTGTCGGGGCTGGCAATGGCCACGCTTTGCGCCGCGTATTCGCCCATGAAGACCTTGGGACCGTGGCGGTCGTAATGGTCGTAGCGGTGGACATTGTCGAAAAACCATTTTGGCGCGGCATAGCAATGCTCATCAATAATGTCGGCCTTGAGTTCGCGCAGTTTGTTCCAGGCGAAGGTGAAACGGTCATCGGCGGGAGCCGGCCCCGCGCTGGAAATCAATTGGATTTCCGGATGCCGTTGCTTGAGCACGCGGGCAAAGCGCGCGTAACGTTCAATGTACTGAGGTCCCCATTGCTCATTGCCGATGCCCAGCAGTTTCATGCAAAAGGGCGCGGGATGGCCCATGGCCGCGCGTCGCGAGCCCCAGCGGGTGGAGGCCGGGCCGTTGGCAAATTCGATCAGGTCCAGGGCGTCCTGAATGTACGAGTCCAGTTCCTCCAGCGGGGCGAGCTCGCCGGAATTAAACTGGCAGGCCATGCCGCAGTTGAGAATGGGCATCGGCTCGGCCCCCAAATCTTCGCAAAGCTGGAAATACTCGAAAAAGCCCAGCCCGAAGGATTGATAATAGTCCGGGGCGGGGCGGTGACGGAATTCGTTGTTCCAGCGGTTGATGATCAGCTTGCGTGTCTCCGGAGCGCCGAGGGTCGTTTTCCAGTCGTAACGGTTGGTCAAGTAACGCCCTTCAACAATGCAGCCGCCGGGAAAGCGCAGAAATCCCGGCTTCATCGCCGCCAGCATCTCCACGAGGTCCGCCCGCAAGCCCCCGCGACGCCCCTTCCACGTGTCGCGCGGAAATAACGAGACCATGTCCAGATCCAGTGCGCCCGGCCCCTGAACCTGGATTCGCAACTGTGCCTTGAAGTCGGTTTGTTGCGGGCGCAGCCGCGCGAAGTATTGTTTCCAGCCCGGGGAGAAATTCTTCAGACGCGTGGCGGCCAAAACCCGGCCCTCACCGGACACCAGCTCCACCGTCAGGACCGGCGAGCCGCCTGCCGCTCGAATCCACGCGGAGAACTCGTAGGCCTTGCCGCCGTGAAGTCCGATGCCGCGAAAGCCTTCGTTGACCAGACCCGAAGCCGGGCGCTCGTTGGCCGTGACTCGAACGTAATGGGAGTTGACGTCGTTCAGTGGGGCATCCTGCCGGATTTCGACGCCGGCTGGGTGAAGCGGGGTCCAGCCCATCAGGGGATTGGGAAACTCGAAAGAGCGGTTCTTGACCAACTCGGCATAGAGGCCGCCATCCGCCCCGAAATTGATGTCTTCGAAAAACAGTCCCCACATGGCGGCGTTAATGCGGGCGCCGGGACGGTCGGTTTGGACGCGCAAGGTGGGCATCGGCTCGTGGGGCGGGGCGCCGGATACGACGGTGGCGGCCAACGCCAGGGTCATCAGCATCACGCACCGACGGCAGAGCCCGGTCATTGCGCATTTGCCAGCTTGCAGAAGGGTCTTCATCGGCGGTTTATATGACCTTTTTCAGTCCCGGTGTCACCCGCTTTTTGCAGCCCGGCGGGGGCTCGGTGCAGGGGGACGAAAATGGGGCGCAAAAAAAATGCAAAAACCTATTGCGCCCGGACCCGGGTTTGCTATATTCCCCGCTCCGTTTCCCCGGAAGGGGTTCGGACAGCATAACCTGCGGAACCGATAACTGGTCGCCCCTCGGGCGGCAGGAATGATGGCTCCGCTCTCCAAGTGGCTGACTTGGGAAACGTTATTGATTTATGCCAGTAAAGACATTTAGACCGCTGACTCCGTCATTGCGCTACGTCGCATATTCGGACTACAGCGACATTACGAAGACCAAGCCCGAAAAGAGCCTGGTCGAGATCCGCAAGCGCACCGGCGGGCGCAATGTCTATGGCCGGGTGACCGCGCGCGGAATTGGCGGCGGCCACAAGCAGAAAATCCGCCTGGTGGATTTCAAGCGGAAGAAACACGGGGTGGAGGCGACGGTGACGGCGATTGAGTATGATCCCGGCCGGTCGGCCCGTCTGGCGCTGCTTCAATACGCGGACGGCGAGAAGGCCTACATCCTCGCGCCGTTGGGTTTGCAGGTCGGCGCCAAGCTGATGAGCGGCCCCAACGCCCCCGCCGAGGTGGGCAATTGCCTGCCCCTGCGGACTGTTCCAGTGGGTCTGCCGATTCATAATATCGAACTGACCCCCGGGCGCGGCGCCCAGATGGTGCGCAGCGCCGGCTCGTCGGCCACCCTGATGTCCCGCGACGAAGGTTATGCGCAAATCCGTCTTCCGTCGGGCGAAATCCGGCGGGTGAACGAGAATTGTTATGCCACCATCGGCCAGGTGGGGAACCCGGAACACGAGAACGTCGTGCTGGGCAAAGCCGGCCGCTCGCGGCACCTGGGCATTCGCCCCATCAACCGCGGCGTGGCGCGCAACCCGGTGGATCACCCCAATGGCGGCGGCGCCGGAAAGGCCAAGTCGGGCGGTGGCTGGCAGCAATTGACCTCGCCGTGGGGCTTGCTGGCCAAGGGCTATCGGACACGGCACAAGAAGAAAGCCTCCAACCGCTTCATTCTGGTGCGGCGGGATGGCCGGCCGATGAAACAAAAGTAAGATTTACCCCTTATGGGACGCTCCATTAAGAAAGGTCCGTTTGTTGACTTCCACCTCCTGGAGAAAATCCAGAAGGCCAAAGAAGCCAAATCCAAAGCGCCGATCAAGACCTGGTCGCGGCGCTCGATGATCACGCCGGATTTTGTCGGCCTGACTTTCAACGTGCATAACGGCAAGGTGTTCAACCCGGTGTTCGTCACCGAAAACATGGTTGGCCACCGGCTCGGGGAATTCTCGTTGACGCGCACCTTCAAGAAACACGGCGCCCACACCGCCAAGGCCGAAGCCAAGTAACCGTATGCAAGTCCAAGCCATCACCAAGAATGTGCGCATGTCGGCGCAGAAAATGCGCGAAGTGGTGCGCCAGATTCAGGGATTGTCGGCGGCCCACGCCCAGGCGGCTCTGGCCGTCACCCCGCGGAAAGGCGCCCGTTTCGTGGCCAAGACGCTGAAATCCGCCATCGCCAACGCCGAGGATTTGAAGACGCACCATAAAGAATACAGCCAGTTGCGAACCGACCGTCTGCGCGTCAAGGAAGCCGTGGCTCAAACCGCGTCCACCTACAAACGGTTCACCCCCAAGGCCCGCGGCTCCGCCGGGCCCATTCTCAAGCGCAACTGCCATATCAAGATTGTTTTGTCAGACGAATAACTCGCACCTATGGGACAAAAAACCAATCCAGTCGGCCTTCGGGTCGCGGTCAACCGCGACTGGCGTTCCAAGTGGTTCGCCGGCAAGAAGGAATTCGGCAAACTGCTGACCGAAGACCGCGAGATTCGCGAGCTGCTCAAGAAAAAGCTCGAATCGGCGTCGGTGCCCAAGATTCTGATTGAACGGGCCGCCAATCGCTGCCGGATCACCATTCTGACCGCCCGGCCGGGGATCGTCATCGGACGGAAGGGCGCGGAGATTGACAAGCTCAAGGAGGAGCTCAGCCGGATGACCGGGAAGGAAATCTACGTGGATATTGTGGAAATCAAGCAGCCCGAGACCGACGCCCAATTAGTGGCCGAAAACGTCGCGCTGCAGCTTGAACGCCGCGTTTCGTTCCGCCGGGCGATGAAGAAAGCGCTCCAAACGGCGAAGGACTTCGGGGCCGAGGGAATCAAGATTCGTTGCGCGGGGCGGCTGGGCGGGGCGGAACTGGCCCGGGTCGAGCAGTACCACTGGGGCCGGGTGCCGCTGCACACGCTGCGGGCGGAAATTGACTACGGCTTTGCCGAGGCCCGCACGGTTTACGGAAAACTCGGCATCAAATGCTGGGTTTGCAAGGGGGACACCAAGAAGCAGAAGGCCCAGCCCCAGCCTGAACCGGTAGCGAGCTCCATCTGATTTTGAGGATTGACCTATGCCCTTGATGCCCGAAAGAGTCAAGTATCGCAAGATGCACCGTGGCAACCGCGCTGGCCTGGCCACGCGGGGCAACACGGTTGCCTTTGGAGAGTATGGCCTGATGGCCATGGAGCGCTGCTGGCTCGACACCAAACAAATCGAATCCGCCCGGGTCGCCATCGCCCGTAACATGAAGCGCCATGGCAAGATGTGGATCCGGGTATTCCCCCAAAAGTCCTTCACCAAGAAGCCGCTCGAGACCCGTATGGGCAAGGGCAAAGGCCCCCTCGAATCCTGGGTGGCGGTGATTCGTCCGGCCAACGTGCTGTTCGAGGTGGACGGGGTCACGGAGGCGGTGGCGCGGGAGTCGCTGCGTCTGGCCGCCACCAAGCTGCCCATCAAAACCAAGTTTATTTCCCGCCACCGGGTCGGGTAACCCGCGCTTGCCGCCATGAAGAAAACCAAACGCAAAGAGATCCAGGAAAAGACGCTGCCGGAGCTGCTGGCCGATAGCCGCAACCTGCGGCAGGAGATTTTCAACCTGCGGCTGCAGCAGGCGAGCGCCCAGTTGGAAAAGCCCGCCCGGCTCCGCACCCTGCGGCGCGACATCGCCCGCATCGAAACCCAAATTTCCGCGCTGCGTCGCAAAGCGGCCTAACCGATTGCTATGTCTGACTCCGTAACTACACCCCCGGCTGCCCCCGCCCGCGGTCACCGCAAGGAGCGTGTGGGTGAGGTCATCTCCAACAAGATGGCCAAAACCATCATCGTCGTGGTCAAACGGCGTTATCCGCACCCCCGCTTCAAGAAGGTGGTGACGGGTTACAAGAAGTTTTACGCCCACGACGAAAAAGGCGAGGCCCGGCCCGGCGACCGGGTTCGCATCGAGGAAACCCGCCCGGTGTCCAAAACCAAACGCTGGCGCCTGGTCGAGATTATCGAGCGCGCCGCGGAACTCACGCCGGCAACCGCCTAAGGAGATTTATCTATGTTACAGGTTCGTTCCATCCTGGATGTGGCCGACAATACGGGCGCCAAGCGCGCGGCGGCCATCGGGGTCCTGGGCCGCAACCAGCGCTACGCCCGCATCGGGGACATCATCAAGGCCCACATCAAGGAGGCCGCTCCCGACGGCACGGTCAAGAAGGGCGATGTCGTGGATGCCGTGGTGGTCCGCACGCGCAACGCGATTCGCCGCGAGGACGGTTCCTACCTCCGCTTTGACAGCAACGCCATCGTGATCATTGACAAGGAACTCAACCCGCGCGGCACCCGCATTTTCGGGCCGGTCGCCCGCGAGTTGCGGGACCTGAAATTTATGAAAATTGTGTCCCTCGCCCCCGAGGTCATCTGACCGCGGCGGCCGGGCATCCAGCAGCAACATTATGCACAGTTTCCACGTGAAGAAAGGCGACGAAGTGGTCGTGATCGCCGGCGCCGAGAAAGGCAAGCGCGGGCGGGTGATCACGGTTGACGGCAAGAAACAGCGCCTGATCGTCGAGGGCGTCCGCATGATCAAGAAGCACATGCGCAAGAGCCAGCAGTATCCGCAGGGGCAGATCGTTGAACGCGAAGGCACCATTCACATTTCCAACGTGATGAAGGCCGACCGCTTCGACGCCCGGGCGGCCAAGCGCAGCGCGGCCCCCGCCGCCTCCTGAACCCATGCCCGCCCCCAACCGCATGCGACTTGTGATTTCCCCAGCTCCGGCCCGGTCCGGAAATTAGCGAATGAAAGCCAGACTTTACCAAAAATACATCAACGAAGTGGTGCCGGCGCTCAAGCAGAAGCGCCAGTACACCAACCCGCACCAGGTGCCGCGGATGGAAAAGATTGTCATCAACATGGGTGTCAGCGCCTCGCTGGAGAAGAGCGCCCTGGACGACGCGGCCAAGGACTTGGCGCTGATCACCGGCCGGAAACCGGCCATCAGCAAGTCGCGCCGCAGCATTGCCAACTTCAAGCTGCGGCAGGGCCAGCCGGTCGCCTGCCACGTCACCCTCCGCCGCGACGTGATGTACGAGTTCTTTGACCGCCTCATCGCCACGGCGTTGCCCCGGATTCGGGACTTCCGCGGGCTGTCCTCGCGCTCCTTCGACGGGCGGGGCAATTACTCGCTGGGCGTGGCGGACCAGACGATCTTTCCGGAGATTGACCTGGACAAAATCAAGCGGCAGCAAGGGATGGACATCACGATTGTGACCAGCGCCAAAACCGACGACGAGGCGCTGGACCTGCTGAAACTCATGGGCATGCCTTTCGCCGAAGGCCGCTGAGCCAACCCCTTTTTTATTCGCATTATGGCCAAAACTGCATGGATTGAACGGAACAAACGGAAAGCCGAGACGGTCAGGAAGTACGCCGCGCTGCGGGCCGAACTCAAGGCCAAGCGCGATTACGCCAGCCTGGCCAAGCTCCCGCGTGACGCCAGCCCCGTCCGCGTGGTCAACCGTTGCTCGATGAGCGGCCGCCGCCACGGCTACCTTCGCAAGTTTGGCTGCTCGCGCCTGACTTTCCGCGAAGCAGCGTTGAGCGGACTGATTCCCGGCGTCACGAAGGCCAGTTGGTAATTGCTATGAACGATCCGATTTCCGACATGCTGACCCGCATCCGCAACGCCCAGCGGGCGTTGCGGCCGACCGTGGACGTCCCGCACTCGCGGCTCAAGGAAAGCATCGCGGGCATCCTCAAGCGCGAGGGCTACATCGCCGATGCCGCGGTGGAAGGCGCCCGTATCAAAACGCTGAAGCTTCGTCTCAAGTATCAAGGCAAGCGCGGGATCATCGAAGGGCTGCGTCGCATCAGCCGTCCCGGCCTCCGGCGTTACGTCGGCGTGGATGAGATTCCGCGGGTCCGTGGCGGACTGGGGATCGCCATCCTCTCCACCTCGGAAGGAATTTTGACCGGCACCCAGGCCCGCAAGAAAAACCTGGGGGGCGAACTGATCTGCTACGTTTGGTAATTCACGCCCCGTTCTGAATTTTCAACTCGTTTTTAACTAACATGTCACGCATCGGCAAACAACCCATCCTCCTGCCCCCCAAGGTCAAGGTGGACGTGAAGGGACAACAGGTGCTGGTCGAGGGGCCCAAGGGCAAACTTAGCTGGCAGCTTCCGGCGCGCACCAGCGCCAAAGTCGAGGGCGGCAGGATTATTGTCGCCCGCCAAGGGGATGACGCCCAGGCCAAAGCCCTCCACGGCATGAGCCGGGCCCTCTTGAACAACATGGTGCGCGGAGTCAGCGAGGGCTTTGTCAAAAAGCTCGAAATTCACGGAGTCGGTTTCAAAGCCGCCGTCCAGGGCAAGAACGTCAACCTGATCCTGGGATATTCGCATCCGATCAATTACCCCATTCCCGACCAGGTCAAGGTGACGGTCGAGGACAATACCAAGTTAACCATCGAGGGGCCGGACCGGCAGTTGGTGGGGCAGGTGGCCGCGGAACTGCGCAGCTTCTACCCGCCGGAGCCTTACAAGGGCAAAGGGGTGCGTTACAGCGACGAACGGGTGCAGCGCAAGGAAGGCAAGACCGTTCAATAATCGTCAAAGAGCATTTTGAAACACGGCCAAGACCGTGTTCACCTGGAATGAGAACTGAACAGAAACATCAATTGGCCTTGCGGCGCCGCTGGCGTGTTCGCAAGAAGATCAGCGGCACGCGCCAGCGTCCGCGCATGTCGGTGTGCTTCACCAACAAAAATATCCACGTCCAGTTCATAGATGACGAGGCGGGGGTGACGCTGGCCGCGGCCTCCACCCTCAGCAAAGCCGCCCCCGACCGTGACAAGCTGGCGGCCAATGTCGCCAGCGCGAAGATCATCGGCGCCCTGGCGGCCCAGGCGGCCAAGGAAAAGGGGATTACTGAAATTGTTTTTGACCGCGGCAGCGCCCGTTACCACGGCAAGGTCAAGGCGCTGGCCGAGGCCGCCCGCGAAGCCGGACTAAAATTCTGACGTCAAATGGATAACGAAACCAAAATCCACCCGGAAGACACGACCTTTGAAACGGAGGAGCAGACTGTGGCCCCCGAGGTCCAGCCTGTCCCGCGCCCGCCACGCGGTGCGGGCCGCTCCCGCCGTCCCCGTGGGGCCGCCGCCGAAACCGAGTCCGCCGGGGAGGGGAGCGAGCAGGAGCTGACGGAAAAAGTCGTGTTCATCAATCGGTCCGCCAAAGTGGTGAAGGGTGGCCGTCGCTTTAACTTCAGCGCCTTGGTCGTCGTCGGCGACAAGCGGGGTCGCGTCGGGGTTGGCTTGGGCAAGGCAGGCGAAGTGGCCGATGCGATTCGGAAAGGCGGTGAATCGGCGCGGAGCCAGATGATGGAGGTGGCCTTGAAAGAGGGCACCATCCCCCATGAGGTTTTTTCCCGCTATTGCGGGGCCAAGGTCCTGCTTCGGCCGGCGTCGCCGGGCACCGGAATCATTGCCGGCAAGACGGTCCGGGCGGTGCTGGAATCCGCGGGCATCAAGGACGTGCTCAGCAAGTCCCTCGGTTCCAAAAACGCAGCCAACGTGGTGAAGGCCACGCTCAACGCGTTGTTGAGTTTGCGCCTGCGCGAAAGCATCTACAGCGACCGCGGCCTCGAGATCAAGAAGACTCCGCCGGTTGTCGCGCCGGAATCCGCGCCCCCCGCCCCCGCGGCGGAAAGCCAACCTGCAGCCTGATTTCTTATGCGTTTACATGATCTGAAACCTCGTCCGGGAGCCAAGCATCGCCGCAAGCGGCTGGGCTCGGGTGAGTCCAGCGGCCACGGGAAAACCAGCGGCCGGGGTGGCAAAGGCCAGACCGCCCGCTCGGGCAGTTCCATCCGCATCGGGTTCGAAGGCGGCCAGATGCCGCTCATTCGCCGCATCCCCAAGCGCGGGTTCAACAACGCGCGCCATGCCACGCGCTATCTCCCGGTCAACCTCGAGGACCTCAACCGGTTTGAAGACGGCGCCCGGGTGGACGAAGCCGCGCTGCGAACCTTGGGGCTGGCCAACGGCCGGGCCGACGGCATCAAAATCCTGGGGCAGGGCGAACTGACGCGCAAATTGTCGGTTGTGGCCCATGCGTTCAGTGCTTCCGCCCGCGCCAAAATCGAGGCCAAGGGCGGCACTTGCGAAATCGTGAGTGCCACCCCCGCCGAAGCTCCGAAATCCTGAGCTTGTGATGTTTCGCACCCCCATTGACTCTGAAGCCCGGGTTGCCGGCGGCCCGATCGGCCGCGGGCATGCCTTGCGGCCCACCTGACCATGCTTGCCGCCATTGCCAACACGTTCAGCAACTGCTTCAAGATTCCCGAACTGAAGTCGCGGATCCTCTTCACCCTCATGGTGCTGGCGATCTGCCGGCTCGAGGCGGTCATTACGGTCCCGGGTCTTAATGGCGCGGCGTTGGCGGAGTTCTTCCGTCAGAACACGGCGAGCGGGTCGTCGGTTCTGGGCATGTACAGTCTCTTTACCGGTGGGGCGCTGGAGCATTGCGCCATTGGCGCCCTGGGCATCATGCCGTACATCAGCGCCACGATCATTATTCAGTTGCTGACCGCCGTGGTGCCCACCCTGAGCAAGCTCGTCCGCGAAGAGGGTGGCCGCACCAAGATCATTCAATACGGCCGCTATCTCACCGTGCTGCTCTGCCTGGGCCAGGGGTTCGTTCTCGCCCTCGGTTGGGAGCGCCCGGAACAGATTTTCGGCCAGGGCATCGGCCGGCTGGTGCTCTACCCGGACGATTGGTTGTGGTGGTACCGGATTCAGACCACCATCATTCTGACGACCGGCACGATGCTGCTGATGTGGCTGGGCGAACAGATCACCGAACGCGGAATCGGCAATGGCGTTTCGCTGGTCATCACCATCGGCATTCTCGCCCGCCTGCCGCAGGCGGTTGTGGCCCTCAAAGACATGTTCTTCCCGGGCGGCGGCATCGAGGCCCGGTTCAACTTCGGCCATGCCATCGCGCTGGTCCTCCTGCTGGCGGGGGTCATCGCGGGGGTCATCGCCATCACCCAGGCCCAGCGCAAGGTGCCCGTCCAATACGCGCAGCGCGCCGTCGGCCGGAAGGTTTACTCCGGCGGCACCAGTTTCATGCCGCTGCGCGTCAACTACTCGGGCGTCATGCCCATCATTTTTGCCCAGGCCATCCTGATGTTCCCCCAGAAGATTTTTCTGTTTCTCGGGCAAACCCTGAGCGATGTCGAGAATCCCGCGGCCAAGTTCTTCTCCGAACTGTTTCGGAAGCTGGCCGTGAACCTCGCTGAAGGCGCCTTCCTTTACATCGTCATTTACGCCGTCATGATCCTGTTCTTCTCCTACTTCTGGGTCGCCACCCAGTTCAATGAGCTCCAGATTGCCGACGACCTGAAGAAGAACGGGGGCTACATTCCCGGGGTTCGGCCGGGGCAGGCGACCAGCGATTACCTGCACAACGCCATGAGCCGGATCACGCTTGCGGGCGCCATCTTTCTGACGGTGATTGCGGTGATTCCGATTTTACTATACGCTGAACTGCAGATTCCCTATCCGGTGGCCACCTTCTTTGGCGGCACCAGCATGTTGATTCTGGTCGGGGTGCTCCTGGATACGATGCGGCAGATGGAGACGCATTTGCTCATGCGTCACTACGACGGCTTCCTCAAGAAGGGTCGTCTCCGCGGCCGGTTTTAATTCTGTTCTTTGTCTGTTTAACGTGATCGTGCGGCGAAATGGGCTCGAATCTTTGCCAAATCGGGTGTAAAATGCCCGAAGTGGGATGCTGCCCGGTCGGAGTGCTTTAATGCCGATGATTATTCTCAAAACCGAGCGCGATCTGGAAGCGATGCGCCCCGCCTGTGCGGTGGCAGGCGCGGTGCTTGACGAGGTCGCGGCGTTCATCCAGCCCGGTGTAACCACCGCCGAGGTGGATGCTTTTGCTGCGTCTCGGATCAAGCACTACGGTGCCAGGAGCGCGTTTCTGGGGTATCGGAAGTATCCCTGCCAGATTTGCATCTCGGTCAATGATCAGGTGGTTCATGGCTTGGCCGGTCCGCGGCAACTCCGTTTCGGGGACATCGTAAGTCTCGATGTCGGCGTGGTTTACAACGGCTTCATCGGAGACACGGCAAGAACCGTGGCAGTCGGGGGTTGCGATCTTGCGGCCCAGCGGCTCATGGATGTCTGTGAGAAAGCCCTTTATGAGGGGATCGGGCAGGCTGTGGCGGGCAACCGGGTGATGGACATCTCGCGCGCCATCCAGAAGTACGTGGAAGGCAACGGCTTCAGCGTGGTCCGGGAGTTCGTGGGCCACGGGGTGGGCCGCTCGATGCACGAAGAGCCGCAGGTGCCCAATTTTGTGGATGGCAAGTCCTCACCCCGCCTGAGGGCGGGCATGACGATTGCCATCGAGCCGATGATAAACGCCGGCTTGCCCGGCGTAAAAATCCTGAATGATGGCTGGACAGTGGTCACTCAAGATGGTTCATTATCGGCTCATTTTGAGCATACGGTCCTGATCACCGAAACCGAACCGGAGATCCTGACATGTCCGTCTCGAATACCTTCGTCGTCGAAGGCATCGTGAAGGCCGTTCTCCCCAATGGGACCTGGCGGGTGGAATTGCCGAACGGACATGAGGTAACTGCCTTTGTGCCGGGTCGAGCCCGGCGGGCGGCGGTCAGCCTCCGGCCGGGTGAAACGGTGAAGTTGGAATTGTCGTCCTACGACTTGTCGGAGGGACGCATCCTGATAACAGAGAAGAGTCGGGCGGAGGGCGGCGTTTGAACGCCGAGCCCCGGGCCCGCAAGACAGATTGGCTTTATGAAAGTTCGCGCATCCGTCAAAAAACTTTGCGAAAACTGCAAAATCATCCGGCGCAAGGGCGTCATTCGGGTGATTTGCACCAACGCCCGCCACAAACAACGGCAAGGGTAGGGGGCGGCGTGCGGCATTGACAGGATTTTACCAAACAAATTATGGCTCGTATCATTGGTGTTGAAGTTCCGCCGAACAAGCGCATTGACATTGCCTTGCGTTATATTTACGGCATTGGCCCCAGCAACTCCCGGGAAATCCTCCAGCGCGCGAACATTGATCCCAGCATCCGCGCCAAGGACCTCACCGAACAGCAGTTGTCTCAAATCGTTCATGCCATCCAGGACGGCAAATACGTCATCGAGGGCGATCTCCGTCGCGAAATCGGCATGAACCTCAAACGCCTCCAGGGCATCAAGTGTTACCGCGGCATCCGCCACCTGCGCGGCCTGCCGGTTCGCGGGCAGCGCACCCAGACCAACGCGCGCACCCGCAAAGGGCCGCGCAAGACCGTCGGCGTCGTTCGCAATCCGGCCGCCAAGACCGGCATCCATTGATTTCGAGCCCAGACCAAACCTCCATTGTGATTTAACATGGCTGACGAACCCAAAAAGAAAGCGGCTCCCAAGAAGGAAGCCAAAACCGAAGCTGCTGCGGACAAGGCCGCGGCCAAACCCGCCGCCGAGGAAAAGGAAAAACCAGCCAAAGCCGCCCGGAAGGCGGCTGAGGGTGAGGCGGCTGCCCCGGCGGAAGCGCCCAAGCCGGCTGAAGGGGTGCAGGCGGCTCCGGTGGCGGCCCCCACTGCCGCCGAGTTGCTGGCCGACGACCTGGCGGGCAAGAAGATCATCAAGGCCAAAGGCGCGAAAAACATCGTCAGCGGCATCGCCAACATTCTGGCGACTTTCAACAACACCCACGTCAGCATCACGGACATGCAGGGCCATGTGATCGGCTGGTCCACCGCCGGCCGGGTCGGGTTCAAGGGCTCCCGCAAGAGCACCGCCTACGCCGCCCAGCAGGTCGCCCAGGATGCGGCCCGCCAGGCGATGTCCCACGGGATGAAGGAAGTCGAAGTGCGGGTCAAAGGCCCCGGCTCGGGCCGCGAATCCGCAATCCGCGCGCTCCAGGCCATCGGTTTGGAAATCACCACCATCAAAGACGTCACCCCGGTGCCCCACAACGGATGCCGGCCCCGGAAAAAGCGCCGCGTCTAAAGCCTTTTCCACGAAAGCAACAGCACTGGTTCATTTCATCTATGGCTCGTTATACAGGTCCCCGCGTTCGCATCAGCCGCCGCTTCGGCGTCCCCATTTTCGGCCCCTCGAAATACCTCGAGCGGCGCAACTACGGTCCGGGTGTGCATGGTCCCAAGTCGCGGCGCAAGCACACCGACTACGCCCTGGGTTTGATCGAAAAGCAGAAGCTGCGCTATTACTACGGCTTGTTGGAACGCCAGTTTCGCGGCGTCTATGAACGCGCTCTCAAGCGCCGGGGTGTCACCGGAGAGCAAATGCTCCAGATTCTCGAGACGCGTCTCGACAACGTTTGCTACCATCTGGGATTTGCCAACACCCGCGCCGCCGCCCGGCAGCTTGTCAGTCACGGCCACGTCAAGGTCAATGGCCGGAAAGTCAACATCCCTTCCTACGGCCTCAAAGTGAACGATGTGATCGAAATCAAGGACGCCAACGCCGCCCGCCAGCTTGCCACGCGCAACCTGGAGATTGCCGCCAGCCGTGCCGTGCCGGAGTGGCTGTCGCTCAACCGCGAGGCGCTCAAAGGCGTGGTCATGCGCCTGCCCACCCGCGAGGAAATCCAGCCCATCGCCAACGAGCAGGCCGTCGTCGAATTTTATTCCCGCTAAACCAAACCGGGAAGCGGGTCCGGGCGGGTGCCTGGGGCCCGTGACCCAAACAATTATACGGGCTGGGCCGGCACGGCGGGAATGAATGCCGGAACAGCCAGTTTAAAATTGTTGAAAGGAACAATATGCCAGTACGTCTCGGACGCTTCGAAATGCCCAAGCGGTTGATCAAGGAAGAGGCAACCGCCACGGAGACCTATGCCAAGTTCATCGCCGAACCTTTTGAAACCGGCTATGGCCACACCATCGGCAACTCCCTCCGTCGGGTGCTGCTCTCCTCGCTTGAAGGCGCGGCCATCAGCTCGATCAAGGTGGATGGCGCCATGCACGAATTTGCCACGATTGACGGAGTCGTGGAGGACATGACCGATATCGTCCTGAACCTCAAGAAGATCCTTTTCCGGTCGCATTCACGCGAGCCGCAAACGGTGCTGCTGTCGGTCAACAAAGAGGGTCCCGTCACCGCGGCTGACATCCAACTCAACCAAAACCTCGAACTGGTCAATCCCGACCAGCACATCTGCACCCTCGACAAAAAGAAGAAGTTCGAGATGGAGCTCGAGATCAAGGTCGGGCGCGGTTTCCTTCCGGGCGACGAGAACAAGAAGCCCAATCAGCCCATCGGTGTCATTGCCATTGATTCCCTGTTCTCGCCGGTCACCCGCGTCCGCTACGCGGTCGAAAACGCGCGCGTCGGACAACGAACCGACTATGACCGCCTGATCCTCGAGATCTGGACTGACGGCCGGATTTCCCCGGACGACGCCCTGACCCAGGCTTCCGCCATCCTCCAGCATCACCTGGACGTCTTTGTCGGTTACGACAAGAACGCCGTCGAGTTCGAGGAAGTGGTGGACAAGCAGGACGAGGAGAAGACCAAGCTCAAGAAGCTGCTCAACATGAGTGTCAACGAAATCGAGCTCAGCGTCCGGGCGGCCAACTGCCTCAACAATGCCAACATCACCACCGTCGGCCAGTTGGCGATGAAGACCGAGCAGGAGATGCTCAAATACCGCAACTTCGGCAAGAAGTCGCTCAATGAAATCAAGGAAAAGCTCGCCGCCTTGGGTCTCACCCTGGGGATGACCTTCGAGCCGGACCTGCTGGATCTGCCCAAGGAGGAGAACCCGATTCTGGGCTCACGGTAAGAGAGTTTTTATATGCGACACCTCAAGCGAACAGCCAAGCTGGGCCGCACCGGCGAGCATCGCAACGCGATGCTGGCCAACCTGGTTTGCAGCCTCATCAAGCACAAGCGCGTCACCACCACGCTCGCCAAGGCCAAAGCCGCGCGGTCCGTGGCTGAAAAGATGGTCACGCTCGGCAAAAGCGGCACCCTCCACGACCGCCGCCTGGCCGCCGCCCGTCTCCATCAGGAAGACGCGGTCAAGATTCTCTTCAACGAAATTGCTCCCGCCCAAAAAGACCGGCGCGGAGGCTACACCCGGATCATTCGGTTGAATCAGCGTCAGGGCGACGCCGGCCAGAAGGCCATCCTGGAATGGGTCGAACCCGCCACCGCGGCCGTTGCCGCCCCTGCCGAGGCCGCCTCGGCCAAGCCCGCCGAGGAAGCCAAGCCGGCCGAATCCAAGTAACCGGCGGAGCCCCGGTCCGTTTTCTCACAAACCCGCCCTGTTCCCCAGGCGGGTTTTTTCATTCCTGGGTCCGGTTCCCGCCGTAGGCTTGTCCGCCGACCCTTTCCGCTCCCCGGGCGGGCCCCGCTCAGGGTCCAAGCAGTTTCCTCTGCCACGTCATCAGGTCCGCTGCGTGCTTATCCCAATCATGCGCAAGGTCTGAAAGGGTCGCGCGGCTGGCGATCAGCGTCGGGTCCAGGCCCAACTCCGCCGCCCGCAGGTCCCGGCGCCGCTGCAGTTCCAGGAAGCGGCGCCGTTCCGGCTCGCTCGGTCTCCGGCCCTTTGGCCGCAAGAGCTGGGGATGTTCCTGCGGGGGGAGAGCCAGTGCGCGCGCGACGCTCTTTTCCATGCCGGCGCGCCGGCGGGGCGACAGATGCGCTGGGAACAGGGGGTTAAGCGGCCTTCCCGCGGCTGCGGCGGCTGCCAGGTCAACCAGCAGCTCATGGCTCAGGATGAAAAAGGGAGGTCTGTTGGCTGCGACCGCCTCCCCTTCACGCCATTGCCAAAGCTCCCGGAGCACCGCCAGCCCCCGCCTGTCCAGCGCGTGGCTGCCTTTGACGCGCCAAGCCGAGTCCACGTCCGACGAGCGGGGCCGGCTGGAATCCCGGATAAGCTGGGCGCAGGCCTCGCGGTGCCATTCGAGCCGCCCGCGGGCCTTGAGTTCGGCACCCAACCGGTCCGCCAGCGGCTTCAAATACCGCGTGTCATTGCGAGCATAGGACTCCATCCGTTCGGTTAAAGGCCGCCTTGCCCAGTTGGCTTTCTGAGGGCCTTTCTCGAGCTTCACCCCCAGGAATTGCTCCACCAGGTGCCCCAGGCTGAACTGGCGCAACCCCAGCAACCGCGCCGCCAGCATGGTGTCGAAAATGGCTTTGGGGATGAACTCGTGATGTTTGCTGAGCAGCCGCAAATCATAATCCGCCCCGTGCATGATCAGCTCATGCCCGGCCAGTGCAGCCAGGAAGGGCTCCAAATTCAGACCGGCCAGCGGGTCCACCAGCCGGTCGCCCTCTGCCGTGCTGATTTGGATCAGGCAGACCTTCTCGGGATAGGCGTGCAGGCTGTCGGCTTCCGTGTCCACCGCAACCCACGCAGCCGCAGTCAGGATTGGGAGCAAATCGGCCAGCTTCTCTTCCGTGTCAACCACCGCGCCAATATAGGCGCGCACCGCCCCAGGGGAAGTCGAAACATGCCTGCAAGTCAGGGCTTGCTTCCTCCCGGCCAATCGCTTTAGGGTTCAGGTTCATGAACCTGGTTACCGCTTTCGCTCGGTCGGCTCACGAGCACGCGCGCAAAACCGCCCTCTACTGGGGCGATGCCGAGTTTACGTTCAGTGACCTGGCCCAACGTGCCGCCTATGCGGCGTTCTGTCTCCAGAACCGCTTTAACGTAAAACCCGGCGACCGCGTCGGCCTCTGGCTCAAGAATTGCCCTGAGTTTATTCCGGCCTTTCTTGGCATTCTCCGGGCCGGAGCCGCCGCGGTTCCGATCAACTCCTTCCTCAAGCCGGAAGAGGTCAACTACATCCTCGCTGATGCGGGTATTGATGTGCTTTTCACTGATGCCGACCTCGGTTCGCATCATCGGGCCTTGGAAGCTGCCCGGCCGAACCTCAAACTGTTCCCCGTCGCCATGCTGGCCGGCGAAGTGCCCGACTTGTCCCACGCGGCGGTGGGCCGCAAGCCTTCCGACCTTGCCGCCCTGATTTATACGTCCGGCACCACCGGGCACCCCAAAGGCGCCATGCTCTCCCACGGCAACCTGCTCCACAACGTGGAGAGTTGCAGACGAGTGCTCGAAACCGTCCCGGCCGACCGTTTCGGCGTCCTGTTGCCGCTGTTTCACAGTTACATGCTTACGGTCGGCATGCTTCTCCCCCTCATTGCCGGCGGCTCGATTATCCTCGTCAAGTCTTTGCATCCGGTTAAGAATGTCCTGGAAGAGCTCGTCACCCGCCAGGCGTCCATCCTCCCGGCCATTCCCCAGTTCTATCGGAGCCTGGTCAACATTCCCGGCCACTTGGAACTGCCCATCCGGGTCTTCATCAGCGGCGCCGCCCCGCTCCCCAAGAAGGTCATCGAGGAGTTTGAAGCCAAGTTCCGGCGCCCCCTCATCGAAGGTTACGGCCTGAGCGAAGCCAGCCCTGTGGTCAGCAAGAATCCCATTCATGGCAAGCGGAAGGCCGGCTCGGTGGGGCTCCCCATTCCCAACGTCGAGGTCAGCATCCAGGACGACCAGGGCCGCCGTCTTCCGCCTCACCACGTTGGCGAAGTCTGTGTCCGGGGCGGCAATGTCATGCTCGGTTATTGGAACAATCCGGAGGAAACTGCCAAAACGTTCCGGGGCGAATGGCTGTTGACCGGCGACATCGGGTACCTCGACTCCGAGGGCTACCTCTACATCACCGACCGGAAAAAAGACATGCTTCTGGTCAACGGCATTAATGTGTATCCACGCGAAATTGAAGAGGTTATTTACCACTTCCCAGGCATCCGGGAGGCCGCCGTCATTGGCAAGCCCGACGTTCGTCGGGGCGAAAAACCCGTCGCATTTGTCTCACTGAACGACGGCGTTCAGGTGGATACGCGGGAACTGCAACTCTTCCTCAAACGGAAGCTCGCGGATTACAAGATTCCCCAGTGCATTACGATTCTTCCTGCCCTTCCACGCAATGGCACGGGCAAAATCCTTAAAACCGCCCTTCGCGACCTCCCGCTGACCCAGTAGCTGCCGCCACCAGGCTGGTTTGATGCCGCGCCGTGGCGCTGGCCTGTGCTGC
This sequence comes from Verrucomicrobiota bacterium, assembly GCA_029974925.1. Lineage (GTDB taxonomy): Bacteria > Verrucomicrobiota > Verrucomicrobiia > Limisphaerales > UBA8199 > JARKQH01. The sequence continues at coordinate 13,502 of JARKQH010000284.1, read as the reverse complement.
CACCCAGAGGGCCAAAGGCCCGTTCGACACCAGCATGGGCCAACGCCCCATCGGGGGGCATCGCCAGGCCACCTCGAGGAGGAATCGTCTTAAAAGATTGGTGTTCAACGATATCTGCTTCAGTTCCATTCATGCCCGCGGCTCTCCTCCAGTCCGGCGCCTTGCTCTCCGGCACCTTGCTTTCGCTGTTGACGCCCCGGAGTCCGCCCGATAGCCTGAGCGTGTAACTGCCGGGGCGCATGGAGCGCCAAGGCAGCGAACTTTTTTATGCCCGAAGGATACTGCGTCAAGTGTAAATCCAAGAAGGAAATTGTGGATGCGGTCGAAGAGACGATGAAAAACGGGCGAAAAGCCATCAAAGGCAAATGCCCGACCTGCGGCACTGTGATGTTCAAAATCCTGGGGGGAAAATCCGCCCCGGCTCCGACCGATACACCTCCGGCGGCTGATCCTCCGCCAAATACTTAAGTGTTTATGCCTCAAGAGCTTTCATACGTAATCATAACCCCTTACTCTCTTCATAAATCCCGTACGGGCGGCATCATCAGCCGCCTCATCGCGCGCACGGGCGTCGAGTTGGTGGCCGCCCGGATGTTTGCCCCCAGTCAGGAACTGGTCAACGAATACGCGGATCAAATCATCTCCGCTGACGATCCACAGGATCGCAAGATTCAGGAGATGCTCCGCGACTATATCCTGCAAAACTTCGCACCCGACCCCAAAACCGGCCGGCGCCGGCGGGTGATGATGCTGCTGTTCCAAGGCGAGGATGCCGTGAGGCGAACCCGCTCGGTGGTGGGCCATATCAGTCTGAACCGGCGGAGTGGCGAAACCATCCGGGACACTTACGGCGATCTGATCGTCGGCGACGACGGCCAGGTTCGCTACTTCGAACCAGCCGTGCTGGCCGCTCCCACTCGGGAGGAAGCGGAGTCCAAGCTCAAGGTTTGGGCCAAGTACTCGGATACCGACGGCGGCGTTCTGGAAAACGTCATTGCATATCAGCCGGGTGAAACCGGGCAGCGGACGCTGGTTTTGATCAAACCGGAGAACTTCCGATTTCCCACTGGCCGTCCCGGGAACATGATAGATTTCTTTTCACGCACGGGGTTGTTTATTGTGGGCGTCAAGCTTCACCGGATGAGCGTATCCCAAGCCATTGAGTTTTACGGCCCCGTCCGGGAGGTGTTGCGGACCAAGTTGAAGGATATGGTCGCGGCCCGCGCCAAGGCGGCCATTGAACGGGAGATGGGATTCAAGATCGGGCCGGAAGAAGAGCGCCAGCTCGGCGCGGTTCTGAGCCCGGCATTCGGCGACAACCAATTCGAGAACATTGTCCGGTTCATGTCAGGCCGCGCTCCCTCGGAGTGTCCGCCGGATGAAATGAACAAGCCCGGCAGCGAGAAATGCATCGCCCTCGTTTACGAAGGCGTGGATGCCGTGCGCAAAATCCGGGACGTGCTCGGGCCCACCGACCCCTCGAAGGCCCCGCCCGGCTCCATCCGCAGGGAATTTGGCCAGAGCGTGATGATCAACGCCGCGCATGCCAGCGATTCGCCGGAAAACGCCGAGCGCGAAATGAAAATCGTGCAGGTGGGCGAGAACCTTTTCCGGCAGGTGATCGAACAGGTTTACGGCTGAGCCGGCGGGGGAGCGCCGTCGGGCTCGGGCGGCTGGTCCGTGGCCTGCCACAATCGAAGTTCCGTGCCGAGTCTGGCCAGGAGCTGCGCGTCCGCCGCCGGGAACGCGTGGTTCCCCAGCTCCTCGCGTGTGACCCATTTGAAGGCCGGGCATTCGAGTGCCTGCGGTTCATGGGCGGTCCACTGACAATGGAAAAACTCCAGGTGCACCGCTTTCTCGGGATAGTTGTGCGTCAGGGCGGCAATGCGGGGTCCCACGCGCACCTCGATGCCCAGTTCCTCGCGGAGCTCCCGCACCAGGCACGCCTCGTAGGATTCCCCCGCCTCGCGCTTGCCACCGGGGAATTCCCACAATCCTCCGAGGTGGGCGTCCGGATGGCGCTGCGTGATGAGGAGCTTGCCATCGCGAAACACCAGCGCCGCCGCCACCTCGATTGGGTCCTGCTCCGGGGCGCCCGCTTTCATCGGCCGATGCTCTTGTAAATAAACCCCAGCCGCTCCATCTCCGCCACATCGAACAGGTTCCGGCCGTCGAACAGGATGGGATGCGACAGCGCGTTGCGCGCCCGCAGCAGGTCCAGTTTCTTGAATGCTTCCCACTCGGTCGCAATCACCAAGGCGTCGCACCCTTCCGCCACCTCGTTCATGTCCGCCACGTAGGTCACATCCCGCAAAACGGCCCGCGCCTTTTCCATGGCCTGGGGATCATGCACGCGCAGCAGGGCTCCTTCCGCCTGGAGCCGCCGGCACAACTCAATCGCCGGCGACATCCGCACGTCATCGGTGTTTTGCTTGAACGCGAGCCCCAACACCCCGATCCGCTTGTCTTTCAGAACCCAAAGCGTGTCTTTGATCTTCTTCACAAAGCGGCTCATTTGCTCCTCGTTGATCCGTTGCACCTCCTTCAGGAGCCGGAAATCGTAGCCAATTTCCTCCGCGATTTTGATGAAGGCGCTCAAGTCCTTCGGGAAGCAGCTCCCGCCAAATCCCAGCGACGCCTCCAAAAACCGGCGCCCGATCCGGGCGTCCATGCCCATGCCGTTGGCAACCTCCTGCACGTTCGCCCCGGTCGCCTCACAGATCACGGACAAGGCGTTGATGTAAGAAATCTTCATCGCCAGGAAGGAGTTCGAAGCGTGCTTGATCAATTCCGCTGAATTGATGTCCGTGACAATCATCGGCGCTTCAAACGGCGCGTAAACCTCCCGCATTGCCGCCACCGGCCGCGGCGACCTCACCCCGATCACCACCCGGTCCGGCTTCATAAGGTCCTCCACCGCAAAACCCTCCCGCAGGAACTCGGGGTTGCTCACCACGTCAAATTCCACCTGGTTTCGGCCGTAACGCTTGATCGTCTCTGCCACCTTCTCGCCCGTTTTCACCGGCACGGTGCTCTTGTCCACCACGATTTTGTAGGTGGTCATGGCGCTGGCAATCTCGCGGGCGACTTTTTCGATAAAACTCAAGTCCACCGAGCCATCCGGCAGCGGCGGTGTCGGCACGGCGATAAAGATGACGTCCGAACCCTCCACACCGTCCGCCGTGCGGGTAGTAAAGCGCAGGCGGCCAGCCTGCACATTCCGGGGGATCAGGTCCTCAAGCCCCGGCTCGTAAATGGGAATTCCTCCTTGCTGGAGCAGCGCCACCTTCTGCGCGTCGCTATCCACGCAAATCACCTGGTGCCCCACCTCGGCGAAACAGGCGCCCGTTACCAGGCCGACATAACCGGTGCCAATAATACTGAGTTTCATGGACAGCCTGGCCCGGCGGGGCGCGCCCTTCTCGGCGCGCCGGCAATCACTTCACTTGGCTTCGATCTGCAAGGGGGCGTTGGTGCTGACGACCGGTTTGGGGGCCAGTTCCGGATGCCGGGCCAGCAGTTCCTCATGCCGGATTCCCGCTTCCGACCCCAGCGAACCGAACGGCGCGGCCCGACTGACATCCTCAAACAAGGTGGCGGCCTGATCCGCCTTGCCCTGAGCCTCGTAGAGATTCGCCAGGTTGAACTTCGCCTGTGCAATCCACGGCTCGTTCGGGCGGCGCTCCACCAGGTCCTTGTAGGCGCTGATGGCCTCGTTCGTTTTTCCCTGGGCTTCCAGACAGATGGCCGAGCCCAGCAGCGCCTGCCCTACCAGCGGGCTCTCCCGATACTCGCTGGCGAATTTCTGGAACTGCGCCTGCGCCTCGGCAAACTTGCCCTGCGTAAAGTAGCCGGCGGCTGCCAGCAGCAGGGCTCGCGCTCCGGCGTCCGTGTTGGGGTGCTCGGACGCCACTTTCAAATACGCCTCCGGGTCGCCCCCTGCCGCATTGCCCGAAACCATCTGATCAAAATAGGCTCGGGAAATTGCATGGCGGGCCGCGGCGGCTTTCTCCCGCTGCTGCCAAACCACAAAAAACACGATCAGGCCCACCACGGCCACACCCACGGCGCCGTAAATCACTTCTTTCTTGTGCTTCTCGGCCCAGGCGTAGGCCTTCCAAAATCCCGCCAGCTCTGTTGCGTCTGATTCCATATAAAAGGGCCAGCATCTTCCAAGCCGGCGAGCCAAAACGCAAGCCTGAATATGCCCTGAACATGGCCGGACTGTCGTTTGGACGATGGAGGAGGTGGCGCGTTTGAACCCAGATTGTCCCAAGTCCGGAATTCCAGGCAACCCCCGCGTCCATTTGCGTTTTGACCAGCGGATTCTCCAAGACGAGATTGGGCTTTACCGGCACGGGACGGGGCCCGGCCCCGTCATGAACCCGGAAAGCTCTCTGGTTTTGCCGGAGTTTTTAAGATACGCTTGCGGCATGTTCTACCAGCGTGAAATTCAGGTTCAGACCTCCGGCCACCGCCACATGCACGACCTCACCGGTGAGATTGCCCGGATTGTCACCGACTCCAAAGTGCGCTGCGGTCTCGTTCATGTCTTCAATGTCGGCAGCACTGCGGCGGTGGGGACCATCGAATTCGAGCCCGGCTTGGAACGGGACCTGCCGGCGATGCTGGACAAGCTGTTCCCTCCGAGCCGCGATTACGGACACGAGCAGGCCTGGCACGACGGCAACGGCCATTCCCATCTTCAGGCAACGGTCCTCGGTCCGTCGCTTACCGTGCCGATCAAGGAGGGCGCCCTGGCACTGGGCACCTGGCAACAAATCTTCCATCTCGAATGCGACATCAAACCCCGCCGGCGCACCATCGTTGTGACCGTCATGGGCGACGGTTGACAGCCCGGCCCCTGCCATGCACAGGACGGCGGTGCGGGGCACGGGTGCGGGGCTGGACTGGTCCCCCCCCGGACGACTGGTGGCTGGGCCGCCAGAAACTCTTGGGAAAGCTGTTGCGTCGGGAAAGGATTTGTCATAGAAAACCGGTATGCAGATTTCAAGAACACCGTTGGTTGTCTGCGCGGCTCTTGTCGGGGTGCTGGCTTGGTCGCTTCATGTTCAGGGCGACGACACCGAGGCACAAGCCAAAGCCCGGGCCGCTCTGCGGCAGAAAATGAACGAGGCCCAAGCGGCTCCCGTCCAGCCTCCTCCTGCGGCACCCGCTGCTCCGGCCCCTGCTCAGCCCAAACCGGCTCCCGTTGCTCCGGCTCCCGCCGCGGCGCCGGCAGTTCAACCCGCCCCGGTTGCGGTCCAATTGCCTCCCTCGGCTGATCCTGCGGTCATCGAGCGCGCCCGCGAGGCAGTCCGCCAGAAAATGGGTGAAACGCAGCCGAAGCCGCCCGTTGCGACGGTTCCCGCCCCGGCGCCGGTCAAGCCCGTTCCCACTCCAGTCGCTCAACCCGCTCCCGCGCCGGCGGCGCAGCCCGTTCCGGCCCCGGTCGCCCAGCCTGCCGCTGCCCCGGTTGTCCAAGTTCCGCCCGCGGCGGACCCCGAAGCGGTTGCCAAAGCGCGCGAAGCCTTGCGGAAAAAGATGAGCGAGCTTGAGGGACAACCGCCCGCTGTCACTCCTCTGCCGCCGGTTCAGCCGCCCGTTGTGGCAGCTCCGGCTCCGGCTGTGACTCCAGCCGCTCCCGTGCCGCCGTTGCCCGCGGTCGTGACGGTCCCACCCGCTGCGGACGAAGCGGCCATTGCCCGCGCTCGGGAGGACATGCGCAAGAAACTGGTTGAGTTGCCTCCACCGCGGCCCGCGCCCGCAGTGGCGGTTAAACCGTCGCCGACTCCCGCTCCGACTGTGGCGGCCAGGCCGGCCCCGGTTCCTACCACGCCGGCGCCCAAGCCCACGGCCGGCCCTGTCGCGGCCCCCGTCAAGCCGCAAAAAGACATTTATGGCTTCACGCCCATCCAAGGCCCGCCCTTGCCGATTTCCGAAGCCAAACAGCAGCAGTTGGCCGAACTGCTTCGCAAATACCGCGCCGACGAACTGACGCCGGAACAGTACCACGCCGAGCGCGCTCGCATTCTGGCCAAATAAGGCGATAGGACATAGAGCAGGCTGGCGCCGGGTGTCCCCCGGCGCTTGTCATGTCAGGCGACCGCAACCGATTTCGTTTATATGCATCAATTTCATTACGTTGGCCCCAGGTTGTTTTGCGAGCAGGTGCCCCTTGAATGGCTTGCCCGCAAGTATGGCACGCCGCTTTACGTTTATTCCCAGGCCACCCTGGCCGGCCACTTTCGCAAGCTCGACACCGCCATGGCCGGCGTGGACCACTTGGTGTGCTTCGCCGTCAAATCCAACTCCAACCTCTCCGTCCTGCGCGCCCTCGCCCGGCTCGGCAGCGGCTTTGACATTGTCAGCGGCGGCGAGCTCGAGCGCGTTATCGCGGCGGGCGGCGACCCCGCCAAATGTGCCTTCGCCGGTGTGGGCAAAAGCGAAGCGGAAATCGAGTTCGCCCTGCGCCAGGGGGTTTACACGTTCAATGCGGAGAGCGAACCGGAACTGCATCGCATCAACCGCATCGCGGCCCGGCTCAAAAAACGCGCGCCGGTGGCCGTGCGCGTCAATCCCGACGTGGAGGCCGGTACCCACAAGAAAATCACCACCGGAACGTACGAGAACAAGTTTGGCGTCGCTTTCGAGCGGGTCGAGGCGCTCTACGCCCGCGCCGCCCGCCTCAAGAACCTCCATCTGCGCGGCGTGCAAATGCACATCGGCTCCCAGATCACCGAAGTCGGCCCCTTTGAACAGGCGGTCAGGAAAGTCGCCCCGCTGGTGGCCCGCCTCCGAGACCGCCACGGTCTCGAGTTCTTCAGCATCGGCGGCGGCTTGGGCATAGTTTATCAGCCTGCCCTCGCGAGCGGTTCGCCCGCTTGGTGGCGCTCCCCGGCCGCCCGCGGAATCATCACGCCGGAAAAATACGCCGCCCGGCTGGTTCCGCTTCTCCAGCCGCTGGGACTGCGCGTTCTCATGGAGCCCGGCCGGTTCATCTCCGGCAACGCCGGGGTGTTGCTCACCCGCGTCGAATACATCAAACGCACCGGCCGCAAAACCTTTCTCATCGTGGACGCCGCCATGAACGATCTCATCCGGCCCGCCTTCTACGACGCGTATCACGAGATCGTGTCCCTAAACCGCCGCGGCGGCGCCCGCGTCAAGTCCGATGTGGTCGGTCCGATCTGCGAATCCGGCGATTACTTCTGCCAGGACCGGCCCCTGCCTCGCGTCCGCGAGGGCGAATACCTGGCGTTGCTCAGCGCCGGCGCCTACGGCTCGGTCATGGGCTCCAACTACAACACCCGAAGCCTCGCCCCGGAAGTTCTCGTCAATGGCCGGCGCGTTGCAGTCGTTCGCGAACGCCAGCCCATCAAGGCCATCTTCGCCCACGAAAAGATCGCTGACTGGTTGCGCTGATTTTTTCTAATAATGGCGGATAGGGCGGGGAGATGCTTCCAAGGCGAAACCCTTTTTGTCCCGATTGTACCTGGCCGAGTCTCAAGTCTTTGTTCCGCAATCACCTGCGAGCCAGCAACGACTGGGCAGGCTTCTGTTCCCTCCGCGGTCGGGTGGCTTGGTTGCCTGACCGCGGGCATTTGATCCTTGACAAAGCGGCCTGCCCTTGACATAGTGTAGGCATGGCCCGGCAGAACTTCAGCGGCGCGACGAATTGTTTTTCGGAGCGGGGCGGTCCCCTGCCTCCGCGATGCGTGCGTTGTGCCGGCGCCAAATGAACCGGACTGAATAACTGCAACCTTTCAGAAACCCCCATTGCAGACAGCAATGCTTCGGCTTGCTGCCAGAACCCAAAAGCAACAACAACAAAAACAGAAGGACTATTATGACAAGAAACCTGCGCCACACCGGCCTGACAGAGCAGAGGCACCGCGGGGCCGCTCGATCAAATTATTCGGTGGCCCACAAGTGGTTGGTCGGAATCCTGGCTGCCGCCTCGGCGGCCCTGGCAACCAGCACCTCCAACGCCAACCTGCTCTCCAACGGCAATCTCGACCAGACCTACCAGCAGGAAATTGTGCCCGGCTTCTTTCTGCCGAAACCTGCCCTTTGGGTCAACGAGGGCTTCCGGAACAACACCGGCCCTTACGAGGACGAGCTTTCCTCCGAACCCTGGGCTGGACCGGCTCCGACGCCCGTCACGGTGGGTGACTACGGCGTGTTTTTCAAACCGTTCACTGGCAACCTGAGCACCGGCGACCTCGCCCACGGCCGCTTGTATCAAGATGTTCCCGGCACGCCGGGTCTGACGTATGTGCTAAGCGGCTGGGCAGGGGCCGAGCCGAACTACTCGGGGCTGATTCCCGGCAGTCCGACGGAATCGTTGTTCAGCATTCAGTTCTTTGACGCGGCCAGCTCCCCCCTCGGCGGGGCGGTCCTCGATCTGGCGGCGGCGGGACTGGGGACTCCCAATGGCGAGCCCTTCAGCTACAAACAATTCACGTTGTCGGCAACCGCTCCGGCAGGCACGGCGAATGTTCGGGTGATGGTTTCAATGGTTAATGCCTACGCCAACCCTGCCGGCGGTGGCCAGGCCTTTGTCGTGGACGATTTCGAACTGAGCGCCATTCCCGAGCCCAGCGCCCTGGCGCTGCTGGGCGCGGGCCTCCTGGCATTCCTCGGGATTCGACGCCGGCGTTAGACCACCCCCCTCGTATCAGTCCGGCGTCGTTCACGGCGCCGGTGCTTCCGCCTCCCGCTCTCGAACAACGGTCCCGAGGGCGCGAGGCGGTGTTGTCCTTTCCCCTGGCTTGTCCGCCGGGTCCGGCCGCACCTTTTTGTTTCCGGTTTCGGGTCTGCCTGTGTAGCTTGGGGCGACTTTGATATGGCCAATTCGAACCAGAATGTTTCCGAAGGCGCCGCCAGCCAGACGCGCCCTTCCGACTTCATTCGCGACATCGTTGCCGCGGACGTTGCCGCCGGCAAATACCCGCAGATTCACACCCGCTTTCCGCCCGAACCCAACGGCTACCTGCATATCGGCCACGCCAAGTCCATCTGCCTGAATTTCGGCATCGCCCGCGAGTTTGGAGGGATTTGCAATCTCCGGATGGATGACACCAACCCGGCCAAGGAGGAGGTGGAATATGTGGAATCCATCACGGCGGACGTGCAATGGCTGATCAGCGCGTGGGCGGACGACCGTCTGGGCCTCAAGTCCAAGGGCCAAACCGCCGAAAGACGGCAGGTTGACGGCCGCACCGATTACTATTTGCCTCCGGTCGCTCCCGGCAGCAGCCTGGCCGTCGAGCCGTTCTACGCCAGCGACTACTTCGAGCCCCTGTACCAGTACGCGCTGGTCCTCATCCGCAAGGGCCTGGCTTACGTGTGTGATCTCTCGCCCGCCGATACGGACTCCTACCGCGGCGCGCCCGACCGCCCCGGAAAGGAAAGCCCCTGGCGCAACCGTTCCGTCGAGGAAAACCTCGACCTGTTCGAGCGCATGAAAAACGGTGAGTTCCCGGACGGAACCCGCACCCTGCGGGCCAAAATTGACATGGCCTCGCCCAACATCTGGATGCGGGACCCGGTGCTCTACCGCATCCGGCATGCCGAACATCACCACACCGGCAGCCAGTGGTGCATTTATCCGATGTACGATTTCGCCCATTGCCTCAGCGACTACATCGAAGGCATCACCCACTCCATTTGCACGCTGGAATTCGAGGTGCATCGGCCCCTGTACGACTGGATTTTGGAGAACCTCGACCTGCCCCGGCCGCGCCCGCGCCAGTTCGAGTTCGCGCGCCTGAGCCTTGGTTATACCGTCATGAGCAAGCGCAAGCTCATGCAACTGGTGAATGAGAACCTGGTCGCCGGCTGGGATGACCCCCGCATGCCCACCATCAGCGGCTTGCGCCGGCGCGGCGTCACGCCCGAAGCCCTTCGGGCCTTCGCCTACAACATCGGTATTACCAAATACAACGCCCTGACCGACGTCGCCGTCCTGGAATATGCCATCCGCGAAGACCTTAACCGCCGGGCCCTCCGCCGGCTCGCGGTGCTTCGTCCGCTCAAGGTCGTGATCACCAATTACCCCGAGGGCCAGACCGAGCAGCTCGAGGCCGTCAACAATCCCGAAGACCCGGCGGCGGGCACCCGCCAGGTTCCCTTCACTCGCGAGCTGTTCATCGAGCGCGACGATTTCATGGAGGCCCCACCGCCGAAATACTTCCGCTTGCGGCCCGGCGGCGAGGTGCGCTTGAAGTACGCCTACATCATCAAGTGCGACGAGGTGATCAAGGATGCGACCGGCCAGGTGATCGAATTGCGCTGCACCGCCGACCTCGGCAGCAAGACCGGCGGCCCCACCGCCGGCCGCAAAGTCAAAGGGACCATCCACTGGGTCAGCGCTCCCCACGCCATCGAAGCCGAGGTTCGCCTCTACGACCGCTTGTTCACGGTGCCGGAGCCGGATGCGGACGGCGACTTCAAGAAACACCTCAACCCCAACTCGCTCGAGGTGCTCACCGCGCGCTGCGAGCCGAGCCTGAAAGAAGCCCGGCCGGACCTCCGCTACCAGTTCGAACGGCTGGCCTACTTCGCCCTCGACCCGGATGCCACGCCCGACCGGCCCGTTTTCAATCGCACCATCACCCTGAAGGACACTTGGGCCAAGGAGGCGCGGAAATAAAAAACACGCCGCGGTCGCGGCGTGTTGATTCGTCTTGAGCCGGGAAGTTACTTCCGGGCCGCCTCGTAGAGCCGGGCCACTTCGCCCCAATTCACCACATTCCAAAACGCCTTGAGGTAATCCCCGCGGCGATTCTGATACTTGAGGTAATAGGCGTGTTCCCAAACGTCACACCCCAGAATCGGCGTGCCTTCCGCCCCGGCAATCGCCTTTCCCATGATCGGGTTGTCCTGGTTCGCCGTTGACACAATCTCCAGCTTCCCCTGGTTCACCACCAGCCAGGCCCAGCCGCTGCCAAAACGCGCCAGACCCGCGGCCTCAAACTTTTCCTTAAACGCTTCCACGCTGCCGAACGTTGCCTGGATGGCCTCCGCCAGCTTTCCGGTGGGCGCCCCGCCGGCGTTGGGGCCGAGCAGCTTCCAGAACATCGCATGGTTCACATGACCGCCGCCGTTGTTGCGAACGGCCGTGCGAATGTCTGCGGGCACCGCTTCAAGATTGCGAATCAGCGCCTCAGCCGTCTGGCTCTCCAAATCGGGCTTCCCGGCAATCGCCTTGTTCAGGTTCGCCACGTAAGCCGCGTGATGCTTGCCGTGATGGATTTCCATTGTTTGCGCGTCAATGTGCGGTTCAAGGGCTTCCTTTGGGTACGGAAGCGGAGGGAGTTCGTGTGCCATATCGTATTCCTGTAATGTTTTGCTAATTTTGTATTCCAGTAAAATTTCTCACTTAACCCAACAAAATAGCACGTCTGTGTCAGAGTCAAGGGATGCGCCCAAATAAATTTCCCCGCACCCCGGCGGCGGCGCGCAAGGTGGGAGGCCTCACGCCCCCTGGCACAACTTCACAAAGTTGCCGAGAAGCCGCAATCCGACGGTCTGGCTTTTCTCGGGATGGAACTGCGTGGCAAACACGTTGTCCCGCCAGATCGAGGAGGCAAACGTCTCGCCATAGCGGGTTCGCGACGCCACAATCCCCGCGTCGGCCGGTTGCGGATAGAAGCTATGCACAAAATAAACGTAGCTGCCCTCCGGAACGCCCGCGTAAATGGGGCACGCCGGGTTGATTTCCTCGAGCTGGTTCCACCCAATCTGCGGCACCTTCAGGCCGTTCGCCCCCGAAAACCGCACCACCTTGCCCCGGAATATCCCCAACCCGGCCGCGCAACTGTTGAACTCTTCGCTCCGCTCGAACAGCGCCTGGTAGCCCACGCAAATCCCAAGGAAAGGGCGCCCCGACGCGATGAAATCGCGCGTGGCGGATAACAAACCCTGCCGATCGAGAGCCTGGATGCAGTCGTCGAATGCGCCCACGCCGGGCAACACGGCGCCTTGCGCCTCAGCCAGGTCGCCGCCCCCCCGGGCAATCCGCACTTCCGCCCCCACCTTCAGCAGCGCCTTGTGAACACTGCGCAGGTTGCCGGAACCATAATCCATTAACGCAATCACCTTTCCACCATACCCACGATCGGCTTTGCCCGCCATAAAATCCACCATGGGGCGGAAGTCCTGCAGGGCCGCCGAGGCCTTCCACCGGGTTGAGTCCGCCCCGCACGGGGCGTGCCAGAAAAGGCCATTAACAGCAAAGCGAGGTTTTGCTAACATTGGGCCATGCAAGCGAATCACACCTCCTCTGGCCCGCGGCTGCTTCGAACTTCGCCGGGCCTGGCCATCGCGCTGGGGGTTCTTTACGCGCTGGGGCTCGGGATGGTGGACTCGCTGATGCCGCCGCGAATGAGCTTCACGCTGTATTACGTGTTCGGCGTGGCCTACGCCGGTTGGTGCGCGGGCAGAACGGGCGCCGGCCTCATCGCCCTCTTTTCCGCCCTGATTATTGGTTGGGTGGAGTGGTTCAGCACGCGCGGCAGCCCGCAACCGGCAGTCCTGGCCTGGAACACGCTGACGCGGCTGGCAATCCTGGGAGGCATCGGCTGGCTGGTCGCCGAAACCGCGCGACTGGCGCGCAACCTGGCGCGCCTGGTCGAGGCCAAGACCGCCCAGTACAAAACCGAGGCGTTGCAGCACAAAGAGGCTTGCGAACGTCTCGCCTTCGCCTTGGATGCGGCCCGCATGGTTACTTGGGAATACGACCCGGCCACGGACCGGATCACCTACTCGAACAACGCCGCCTCGGTGGCTCGGGGCGAAAACCTCGAGCCCTATTCCTCTTCGGCCGCATTGCTCGGGCAGGTTCACCCGGAGGACCGGGACCGGCTGGCCCGGGCCTTGCAGCAAATCACCCAGCGCAATGAACCTTTTGAACAGGAATACCGCGTTCGCATGCAGGATGGCCGCTATTACTGGATTCTCGCCAAAGGGCGGAGGATTTGCGATGCGACCGGCCGCATGATCCGCTTGGTGGGCGTCTCGATTGACCATACCGACTGGAAGCGCGCCGAACTCGCAGTGCAGCTTCAACGGGACCTGGCGGTTGAACTCAGCGCCACCAGCGAGCTCAAGCGCGCGTTGGAGGTGCTGTTGGAGCAGGCCGTCCGCCTCGAAGGCGTGGATTGCGGCGGAGTCTATCTGGTTGACCCCAAAGACGGGAGCCTTTGCCTCGCTGCCAGCCGGGGGCTGTCCCCGGAGTTCATCGCCGCGGTTTCGCACTACCCCGCGGACTCACAGCGCAGCCGGTTGGTGCGCGCGGGCAAGCCTGTTTACGGTCTGCAAAACGAGGTCCTCGAGGGCGAAAACCGGCCGCTCGAGAAGGAAGGGATCGGCGGTTTCGCAGCCATTCCCCTTATTCACCAACAGACGCTCCTCGGCTGTCTGAATCTGGCCAATCACACCCAACAGCCCCTTCCGGCGGATTTAAGAGTGGTCGTCGAGACGCTGGCGGCTCAGGC
>JARKQH010000257.1 GCA_029974925.1 Verrucomicrobiota bacterium | reverse complement strand
CGAATTGTGGGCCAGCGCCCTGCGCCCGGAGAGTTTAGCCGGCTTCACGTCGCCCGGTGCCCCGGACCCGAAGCCCGAAAAACTCTCGCCCCACCTCGCCAGCGCCACCTTCTACGCCACCAACTGAGCCAAACTCCAGGCTGGGACGTCTCGTCCCAGGGGGTGTTGGTTTCGAAGGCGTGGGAGTGTGGAGACGGGACGTCTCCAACCCCGAAGTCATTGAGGGTCGGGACGCGGCGAGGAGGGAGGGAGGGCCGTGCGGCGGCGACGGGACGTCGCCTCCCCCAGCCTGGGCAAAGGAGCACGCACGAGGAGAGCGGCACGGCAACGCCGTACCTCATCCTTCATCTCTCATCCTTCAGCTCTCATCCCTCCTCGGGTTTCCGGATTGGCTTGACCCGTTTCGCGGGCGCAGCAGAGTATAGGCCCGCGCCGGGCCGGCATCCGGCAAGCGCTTGAACGACTCTGCGCCAACCAATGGGCGGCTGCTGGCTTGGCAGCGCCGCATTTTCGCCCTCTTGTGGGGAGCTTACGCCTCGTACTACCTGGCCCGGGTCAATTTTGCGGTGGCCCAGCCGGCGATTCTCCAGGAGTTTCCCGACTGGACCGGCGCGCAGATTGGGAGCATTCCCTCGACCTATGCGCTGGCCTATGCCGTGGGCCAGATGGTGAATGGCACGCTGGGGCAGCGGTTTGGAACCCGCCGGATGATGACCCTGGCGCTGTTGATTGCCTCCGCGAGCAACCTCGGGTTTGCCTTCGCCGGGTCCTTTGCCGCCATGCAGGTTCTTTGGGCGCTCAACGGCTGGGGCCAGTCGGCCGGCTGGGCGCTGATGGTGCACACCCTTTCGGAATGGAACACGGCCAGCCGGCGCGGCACGCTCATCGGCCGCCTTTCGACCAGTTATCAGGTGGGCCATGTCCTGTCCTGGCTGCTGGCCGGCGCGCTCTGCGACAGCATCGGCTGGCGGTCGGCCTTTCTGCTGCCGGGGCTTGTCCTCCTGCCAGTGGCGCTGGTGTTTTTCTGGCTTTTGCGGGATTCGCCGGTTGAAGCCGGCTTTCCGCCGGTTCGGGACGACACCCTGGACGCGGCGGCCTCGAAGGAAGGCGGGGGGGCGCTCGGAACCGCTTCCACCAGCGCGAGTCCTTCCACCTGGCAGCTTCTGGGCATGACCTTGCGCAGCCGCGTGCTTTGGATTTTGACGCTTGGTTTCTTCGTGATGAACACGGTGCGTTACAGCTTCATGAACTGGAGTGTGCAATACATGGCGGAGTTTCACGGGCGCAGCATCAAGAACAGCGTTCTGACAGCGGTCATGATTCCGCTGGTGGGCGCGTTGGGAGCGCTGGTCGCCGGCTGGGCTTCCGATGCGCTGTTTGGCAGGCGCCGGGCGCCGGTGTGCGTGATCATGCTCCTCGGGGTGGCGGCCACCTGCGGCGCGATGGCTTTTATTCCGAAGGGGCATTGGGTGGCGGCCACGTGGCTGATGGCCGTGGCCGGCTTCATGATCTACGGGCCGGACGCCCTCATTTCGGGGGCGGCCACGGTGGACCTGAGCCATCCCAAAGCGGCCTCGATTGCAACGGGATTCACCATGTGCGTCGGCGCCCTTGGCGCCATCTTCTCCGGGGCCGGCGTCGGTTACTTGCGGGACCTCGGACAAGGCAACTGGTCGGCCGTGTTCCTCGTTTTGGGGGGGCTCTCGGTGGTGCCGGCGTTGGTCCTGGTTTCCCTCTGGAACGCGCGGCCCAGAGGGTAGGCCAGGCCAGCGTCGCGCCGGGCCAAAGTAGGGCTTGCTCTGCCGGCGCCTGAATGCCAGTTTCGCGCTCATGAAAATTCGTGCGTATGCGGTGGCCGCCAAAGGAGAAATTCTGAAGCCCTTCGAGTATGAAGCCGGGTCCTTGCCGGAGGAACAGGTCGAAATCCAGGTGAGTCATTGCGGGATTTGTCATTCGGACCTTTCCATGATTGACAACGAGTGGGGACAAACCACCTACCCGTTGGTGGCGGGGCATGAAGTGGTCGGCACCGTGGTTGCCGCCGGCTCGAGGGCAAGAAGGGTGAAGGCGGGGGACCGCGTCGGTTTGGGTTGGATGGCGGGCTCGTGCCTGGCCTGTCCGCAATGCCTTGCCGGCGATCACAACCTGTGCGCCCAGGCCGACCAGACGATTGTGGGCCGGCACGGCGGGTTTGCCGAGCGGGTTCGCTGCCACTGGCTCTGGGCGGCGCCCCTGCCGCCCCAGGTGGACCCCGCCAAGGCGGGACCGCTGTTCTGCGGCGGCATCACGGTGTTCACTCCCATCGTCGAGTTCGGCATCCGGCCCACCGACCGGGTGGGTGTCGTTGGCATCGGCGGCCTGGGCCATCTTGCCGTTCAGTTCCTGAACAAGTGGGGCTGCGAGGTGTTCGCCTTCACCTCGAACGATTCCAAACGGGAGCAAATCCTCAAGCTGGGCGCGCATCACGTCGTGAACTCGAAGGATGCCGGCCAAATGTCGAAGCTGGCGGCCGCCCTGGATTTCCTCATCGTCACGGTCAATGTTCCGCTGGATTGGACCGCGCTCATCAACTGCATCGCGCCCAAGGGCCGGCTGCATTTCGTGGGGGCGGTGCTCGAGGCGGTGCCCGTCCAGGTTTTCTCGCTCCTCACCCACCAGCGGTCGGTTTCCGGCTCCCCGGTGGGCAATCCGCGAAACATTGACTTCATGCTCGAGTTCTGCGCGCGCCATGGCATTGCGCCGCAGGTGGAGTTTTTCCCCATGTCCAGGATCAACGACGCGCTCGACCACCTCCGCGCCGGCAAAGCCCGCTACCGGATTGTCTTGAAAGCCGATTTTTAATCGTTCAGCCCCCCGGGTTTATGAAGCCTGGCCTCCTTCCCCCTGCGCGACCTGGACCCCGCGGCGGCCTATCGGGTCACCAACCTGGACAGCCGCCAGCAACAACGGCTTTCCGGCCAGCTCCTGGCCGGCCCGGGCCTTCCCGTGAGGATTGGGAGCCGGCCCGGCTCCGCTCTCCTGCTGGTCGAGCGGGAATGAGCGGGCGGACCGAAGGCGGATGACGGGCGGGGGCGGAACGGTCCGCCGGCCTACCGGTAGATGACAATGAGGTAAGTGATGGCGTCGCCTTTCCCGGCGTTGAGGATTGCGTGTTCCACATCGGCCCGGTAACTGGCCGAATCGCCGGCGTTGAGCTCCTCGACATCCCCCGCGGATTGGACGCGGACGCGGCCTTTCTGAACGGTGAGGAACTCGCGGGTGCCCTCGTAATGGGGCGCGCTCCGCAGCGCCCCGCCGGCTTTGAGCCGCAGTTCGTAGAACTCGACGTCCTTCTCGAGGTTCAGCGGCGAGAGCGTCCGAATCTCACAATCGGCGTCGGATCGGTAATGGTAGGCGCGGTCCCCGGCGCGAATGACGGTCACCATCGAGGCGGCGCCGGGGGATTCAAGGAGTTCGCCGAGACTGAGCCCGAAAGCGCGGGCGATGCGGAGCGTGACGGCGAGGGTGGGGTTGGCCTGCTCGCGTTCGATCTGGCTGAGCATCGAACGGCTCACGCCGCTGGCCTGGGCGAGCGCCTCGAGCGACCAGCCCCGCGCGGCGCGCAACTGCCGGACCCGGCCGCCCAGGTGGCGGTGGATGGATTCGGGGGGGGCGGGGGAGGGGGGCGGGGCGGAACGGGGTTTCATGGGTGTTCAATATATTGGAAAAAGTTCTTGCATAACGGACACAGCGTGTTTACTATATTGGAAATTGTTCTGATAAACAAGACATTTCGAGAACGGACGCAGACCATGAAAGCCTTGGTAAAAAGAGAACGCCGGCCGGGGCTCTGGCTCGAGGAGGTGCCGGAGCCGGAGGTGGGGATCAACGACGTGCTGATCCGGGTGGACCGGACGGGGATTTGCGGCACGGACCTGCATATTTACAAGTGGGACGCCTGGGCGCAGGCGACCATCCCGGTGCCGATGGTGGTGGGGCACGAGTTTGTGGGCGAAGTGGTGCGGGTGGGGGCCAACGTGAAGGATTTCGGCGCGGGCGACACGGTGAGCGCGGAGGGGCATGTGGTGTGCGGGCGGTGCCGGAACTGCCTGGCGGGCCGGCGGCATTTGTGCAAGGGGACGCGGGGGATCGGGGTGAACCGGCCGGGGGCGTTCGCGGAGTTCATCTCGGTGCCGGTGACCAACGTGTGGCATCACGACAACGGGATTGATCGCGACGTGGCCGCGATTTTTGATCCGTTCGGCAACGCGGTGCATACCGCGCTGTCGTTTCCGGTGCTGGGCGAGGACGTGCTCATCACCGGGGCGGGGCCGATCGGCATCATGGCCGCGGCGGTGGTCAAACACGCCGGCGCCCGGTTTGTGGTGGTGACGGATGTGAACGAGTACCGGCTTGGCCTGGCGCGAAAGATGGGCGCCACGCTGGCGGTGAACATCAACCACGGGCGCAGTCTCAAGGAGGTGCAGGCCGAGCTGGGGATGAAGGAGGGATTCGACGTGGGGCTGGAGATGTCGGGGAGCCCCGCGGCGTTGAAGGACATGATTGACAACATGGCGCACGGGGGAAAGATCGCCATGTTGGGGATTCCGTCGCAGGCCGTGCCGTTTGACTGGAACAAGGTGGTGTTCAACATGTTGACGATCAAGGGGATTTACGGCCGGGAGATGTATGAGACGTGGTACAAGATGACCGTCATGCTGCAGTCCGGCCTGGACATCCGGCCGGCGATTACGCACCGGTTTCATTACACCGAGTTCGAGAAAGGGTTCGAGGCGATGTCCAGCGGGCAATCGGGGAAAGTCATCCTGAACTGGCGCTAGGCCGGGGATGGGGTATGGTATCCCGATAAGGCCGGTCGCCTGCATGCGGGTCTTTCGACCCGCAGCGATCCGAGCCCTGCCGTGAATTGCCGGAGAACTATTGAACATGAAAACGAAGCACCTCAGCCTGATTGCCTCCTTGCTGGCCGTCGCCGCGCTGCCGCTGGCCGCGCAGGAGGAGAAGGAGGCCACGCTCAAAGTGGGCGATCCCGCCCCCAAACTGCAGACGGGCAAATGGGTCCAGGGAGAGCCGGTGACCGCCTTGGCCAAGGACAAGGTTTATCTGGTCGAGTTTTGGGCCACGTGGTGCGGCCCGTGCCGGCAGACGATTCCGCACTTGAACGAATTGCATACGAAATTCAAGGACAAGGGGCTGGTGGTCATCGGCCAGAATGTGTGGGAGCGCGACGAGTCGCAGGTCGAGCCCTTCGTCAAAAAGATGGGCGAGAAAATGACCTACCGCGTGGCGCTGGATGACAAGCAGGGGAGCGAAAAAGGCAAGATGGCGGAGACCTGGATGGAGGCGGCGGGGCAGAACGGGATTCCGGCGGCCTTTTTGGTGGACAAGCAGGGCAAGATCGCGTGGGTGGGCCACCCCATGGGCCTGAAGGAGGAACTGATCGAAGAAGTGCTGGCGGGCAGGCATGATCTCAAGAAGGCGGTGGCGGAATACGAGAAGGAACAGAAATACAAGGCGGAGATGACCCGCCTTTCGCGCCAGTTCGGCCAGCAGATGCAGAACGAAGAATGGGACAAGGCGGAAGCGACGCTCAACGAGGTCGAAAAAATCCTGCCCGAGGACCGGCGCGGCGGGCTGGACCTGACGCGGCTTCAGATTCTTTTGTCGAAGGGCGACGAGGCGGCGGCGGCGAAAATGACCGAGAAGATCAGCAGCGGCGATGCGAAGAACGCGATGCTGCAGAACCGGCTGGCGTGGATGCTGGCCTCGCGCAAGGGCGTGGGCGAGCCGCTGCTCGGGGCGGCGGCCAAAGCCGCGGAACGCGCCAACGAAGCCGCTCAGGGGAAGGATGCCTCAATCCTCGACACCCTGGCGCGGGTGCGGTTCATCCAGGGCAAGAAAGAAGAGGCCATTCGTCTGCAGGCAAAGGCGGTTGAAATCGCCGAGCCGGCGATGAAGAAGGACCTCGAGGAAACGCTGGCCAGTTACAAGGAAGGCAAGCTGCCGCAAGTGGAATAGCCTCCGCAGGGGGTCGGCGGGCGGCGCGGAATCGCGCGCCCCAAGGCTGGCAAACGGCCCGCGGCAGCGGCGTTTCGGTCAAGGCCGGACCGGGGATATTTCCGGTCCGCCCCGCGGGCGGGCCTGCCTGACCCGGGCGGGAAGGACTGTCGGCGCTCCCGGAGCCGCGGGCCCGGGTCGCGCGGCGGCGTGGCCCAGTGCCCTTGGAACCGGGCACTCGAGGGCACCGGCAAGGATTTATGATGGGCAAATTCAAACCACACCTCGAGGCGCAACTGACGGACATTCGCGCCGCGGGCACATTCAAGCACGAGCGGGTGATTGTGACGCCCCAAGGCACGAGCATCCGGGTTTCGGATGGCCGTCCGGTGCTCAACCTGTGCGCCAACAACTACCTGGGGCTGGCCCAGCACCCGGCGGTTGCGGCGGCGGCCCGGGAGGCGCTCGAGCGCTGGGGCTACGGCCTGGCCAGCGTGCGCTTCATTTGCGGGACCCAAGGTGTGCACAAGCAGCTCGAAGCGGCGCTGAGCCAGTTCCTCGGCACCGAGGACACGATCCTTTATTCCTCGTGTTTCGATGCGAACGGGGGCTTGTTCGAGACGTTGCTGGGGCCCGAGGACGCCATCATCTCGGACGAACTGAATCACGCCAGCATCATTGACGGCATCCGGTTGTGCAAGGCCCAGCGGCATCGGTACCGGAACAACGACATGGCCGACCTGGAAGCGAAGCTCAAAGCGGCGGCGGGCGCCCGGTTCCGGTTGATTGCCACCGACGGGGTGTTTTCAATGGACGGCTATATCGCGAATCTGCCGGCCATTTGCGATTTGGCGGAGCGGTATGAAGCGCTGGTGATGGTGGACGACTCGCACGCGGTCGGGTTCATGGGGCGGCACGGCCGGGGCACGCCCGAGCATCACGACGTGATGGGGCGGGTGGACATCATCACCGGGACGCTGGGCAAGGCGCTGGGCGGCGCCAGCGGGGGCTACACCAGCGGGCGGCGCGAGATCATCGAGCTGTTGCGGCAGCGCTCGCGTCCCTACCTTTTCTCGAACACGCTCGCGCCGGCCATCGCGGGGGCGACGCTCAAGGTTCTCGAGCTGCTGAGCCGCTCCACCGAGCTGCGCGACCGCCTCGAGACGAACACGAAGTTCTTTCGCGAGGGCATGGCGCAGCTTGGGTTCAACCTCCTGCCGGGGACGCACCCGATCGTGCCGGTGATGCTCGGGGACGCCGCCCTGGCGGGACGGTTTGCCGAGGCCATGCTCGAGCGCGGCGTTTATGTAATCGGCTTTTCCTACCCGGTCGTGCCCCAAGGCAAGGCCCGGATTCGCACCCAGATTTCCGCCGCGCATTCGCGGGACGAGCTCGCCTTCGCTCTCGAGCAATTCGCCGCCGTCAAAAAGGAGCTTGGCGTTTGAACGAAGCCCTGGCTCGGGCGGAACGCGGGCCAAACAATGCGCCATCCCGCGCCCGGGAGGGTGGGGGCGGGACGGTTTTGCCGGGCGCCGCCGCGGCGGCGCCGTCGAAGGGATGCCTGAATGGCCGTGGTTTTACCGCGCGCGGAACCGGCGGAAGCAGAGCATCAAGCCGCCCAGGAGGACCAGCGACAGGCTGCCAGGTTCCGGGACGAACAGAAACTGGCCGGGCGCCAGCGCGGAATCCGAGATGCGAACCTCGTCAATGAAACCGTAGGCGCGGTCCGCGTGCCCGCCGGCATACAAGCCCCGGCCGACCGACCAGTTGCCGGCCGTCCAGTCGCCGCCGGACCCGAGCCCCGCCGTCAGCGTCGTGTTCGGGCTGCCACTGAGGGTCAAGTCCGTTTGCGCGACCAGTTGGTAGCCGGTCCCGGAATTCAGGTAGAGAGACAACCACGAACCGTCACTCACGGCCGCCATGTGATACCAGAAACCCGCCGCCGTGTTGGGCCACGGAAAGCCCGTGATGGCGCCCGGGGCGGACACCGCCTCGTGCCAGTAACCGCTGACGTCGGCAAATTTGATTGCCACCGCATCACCCGGCACAATCTGGAGGTAGAGCGCCGCCAGGTCCGGGTTCACGGTCGCAGCCCCGCGGCTGTCCCGTCCCACCAGCGTCCGGTAACCGCCGGTCTCGGGCTTGAAGGACACCTCGATGGTGAACGCCGAGGGCGTCATGGTGCGCATGGCCGCCGAGTCGGTGAACATGGCCGGGTAGCCGCCGGTGTTTTGGACGCTGAAGTTGTTGGCCGCGCCGGTCAGCGGAACCAAGGGCGATGCCACGTCGGTGCGATAGGCGTAACCCGCCCAGCCCTCGGCCCACACGGACAAATGGTTGCCGTTGCCCGAGCTGTCCAGCGTGCCCGGGTAAAAGGCGCCGCCCGGGAGTCCGCCATGGGGGACGTTGGCATCGGCCGGGCCTTCTTCGAAACGCCAATAAGCCACGGTGCCCGCGCCGGCCGGCGCGACGGACAGGATCAGGGCGCCTGCCAAAGCCAGGGAGGAAACCGCTCGTGAGAACGTGAAAATGTTGTTCATAGCTTTCCGATTCTGAGTGTTAACAGGCACCCCATTCCTGGCGCCGAAGGGGCCAACCACGAGGGCGCTGTCATTAAACGGCATGGTTGCAAAATCTGTTCAAGAAGTCAATCCCTAATTTTGCCTGGCCGGCAGCTCGTTGGCCCTCTCAAGGATGCAAGCGTGGTTCTTGGAGGGAGGCCGGGGAGCGAAGACGGATGGGGCCCGCCGGGAGCAACGGCACCCGGGGCCACGCGGGCGGGGGCAACATCCGGGGCTGCGCGGCGGGGGGGATTCCCCAAGCCCGGGGTATTTTGCCGCTTGGATTGGCGCAACTTTCCGGTAGATTGTAGTTAAGGACTTTGCGCAAAATGCCCGTGGGCTGTCCTGAAGCCCTTGCGCCACGCAAGTGGCTGCAAATCAATCCCAGCGTTGCCCGCCGTGCGAAAGTTGGGTTAAAGGCATCGCCTGGCGAACGCTATCTGTTCACCATCCGGGCCAGGAAAGGCGCTGCGGCAGCCTGATCAGACTGCGGCCGATACGCCCAGCAGGTCGTAGCGGACGATGGTGCCTTCGGGCATTTCGGTGCGGCGGGAAGCGGTCCAGAGGCGGATGGCTTCGTCGGCGCGGGCTTCGGCTTCCAAGGGAAGGGCTGCGGGGGGATGAGGGGCCAGGTAGTGGCCGGTTTCGAGGCGCTCGGCATCGAAGCCGCCTTCGTCCACGGAGCACTGGCCGTTGACTGATACCCGGACGATTTCCGCCGATGAACCTTGGTCGGCGCGGTCCCATGTCACCCGGTAACGGGCTTCGACGCAACCGGGTTTGGCGCCGTTGGCCGGCAGACAGGCGGTGTCGCCGCTGAAGGGCGCGTTTTGGAGGTAGCCCAGCAAGGCGTCAATCAGCGGATGGCCGATGCCAAGCAGTTCGCACCGTTTCTTGCGCATGGCGAGTTCGCGGTCAAAGGTCACGTTTTCATACTTGGGCGCGACCTGGGGGAACGCCTTGAGACATTCGGGTGTCTGGACCTGCCAGAACTCGCCGATCGGCAGCATCGTGCCGCCGAGTCGGACGATGGCTTCCCGACACCAAGCGCCCAACTGGCGCAGATTGAAGCGGCCGGAAATCCGCTTGTAGTGCTCCAGGTTGAAATGGGTGAGGTCCTGCGACAGTTCCATCAGGACAACACGCGCCTTCTGCGCCTGCTCCATCATCTCGTCCATCTGCTGCGCGGTGCGGCGGTAGTCCTTGTCCACCAGGGCCTGCTTGAAAAGCTGCTGGTAGTTTGGGTTGGAGCCAAGGAAGCCAAGGATTTCGAGGCGGAAGTCCTCCAGCGGCTCGCCGGTTTCCCGGTCGGTCTTGCCGATAGCCTGCGCTACCGCACGCAGTTTTTCCGCGAGCAAGGCGTAGATGCGCTCTTCGACCGTGTCTTTCGCGACGAGGTTGTAAACCTGAGAGACTTCCTTCTGGCCGAAACGGTGGATGCGACCGATGCGCTGCTCAACGGCCATCGGGTTCCAGGGCAGGTCGTAGTTGAACAGAATTCGCGCGCACTGAAGGTTGATGCCCTCGCCGCCGGCTGACGTGGAGACAAGGAACTTGGCTCCATGGTCATCCCAGAAGCGTTCGGCGGCTTCGATTTTGTCCTCCAACGGGCCGCCCTTGATGGTGGCGATGGTCTGCTCGCCGAAGATGCGCGAAAGTTCGATGCGGAGGAATTCGAGTGTCTCCCGATACTGGGTGAAGATGATGAACCGCTCATTCTCATTCTCGCGGCGCAACTGGGAGATGACGGCGAGCAAGCGGTCAAACTTGCGGTCGGTGCCCTCGGGCACAAGTCCGATGAGTTCGCGCACGCGGGCGGATTCGTCAGGAATCTCGGCGTCGGCGTAAACACCCTCGTCGCCTTCCTCGTCGGCATCCAGCGACCATTCAGTCGTTTCGTCCAATTCGGCCAGCTTGCGCACGATCCGCTGCCGAATCTGCGCAATGTAGGCATCGGCATCGGCGTCACCCAGACTGGATGATGGATGATAGATGCTGGATGGTTGGGTGGAGAGAATGTCGCGGGCGATGAGGCGCATTTCCTCCTGAAGCCGGACATACTGCTCGGCAAGTTCGGGCGTGAAGGTGGTGCGGCGTTTCTTTTCGACTTCGATTTGCTCGCGGACCAACAGGACCAGGAGGCGACGCCGAAGGGCCTGTTTGATGGCACGCGGGCTGGACGACATCATTTTCTGGAAGGCGGTCATGACGAAGCCGATGGCGCGCTGGGCGCTGGTGGTCCGGCCGGTGCGGAAGACGCCGGCCGCTTCGTAGCCGGTTTTCAGGTAGTCGGTGAGTTGTTCGTAGAACCGCTGTTCGCGGATGGCAGGCTCGAAACTCTCGGTATGCACCTGGCGGCGGACGAAGAGGGGCTTGCCTTGGGCGTCCACCACTTCGCGTTTGGTGCGGCGAATCATGACGCGATTGAGCAGGCTGCGGTGGGAGATCATCGCCTCGGGCGACTCGAACAAGTGGTTGTCGAGCAGGTTGACGAGTGACCAGAACTGGAAGTTGTCGCCCTGGTGAGGGGTGGCGGACAGGAACAGCAGGTCGCGGGTGTGGCCCTGCAGGGCTTCCATCAAACGATAGTTCTGGGTGGCTTGCTGTTTTTTGCCGTAGCGGATGCGGCTGACGTGGTGCGCCTCGTCCACAATGATGAGATCGAAGCGCGGGGCGTTGAGCAGTCGCTCCATGCGCACCGGACGCTTGAGGGTGTCAATCGAGGCGATGACGCGACTTTTGTTTTCCCAACTGGCCGGGGCGAAGTCCTGGAAATCAATGCCGAGAACCTCGAACTCCAGGCGGAAGCAGTCGCGCAATTCGTTCTGCCAGTTCTTGATGAGGCCGGCGGGGCAAATGATGAGGACGCGCCGGGCCTCGCCACGGGCGATGAGTTCGCGGATGATCATGCCGGTTTCGATGGTCTTGCCGAGGCCGACTTCGTCGGCGATCAGCAAGCGCCGCCGGGTCATCTTAATGACATCGTGGGTGAGCAGGATTTGATGGGGCAGGAGTTGGGTGCGGGAATTGGTGAGCTCGCCACCGGTGTTGCCAAGGGCGAACTGCCAGGCAAGCTGCCGCATCAAAAAATCCTTGGGGTTGTCGAAATGGCCGGCGCGGAGCCGGTCCCAGGGCGAGGCGGCTTTCTCCAACCGCTGGACCGGGAGTGTTTCCAGCCGCCGACCGGCGCGGCTCTCGAACACCACGTCAGCGACGCAGAGGCCGCCGGTTTCGCTCAGGCGGAGCACTTCCCCAATGCCCAACTCATAGCGGCCGGACACGCGGACGCGGTCGTTGGGGGCAAGCTGGTTCTGTGTCTGATTCATGAAAGGTTCTCTCCGAAAAGGTAGGTTTCGTGTCCGGCCTCGCAGCCAATGGCGGGATTGGAGCCAAAGAGCCGCCAGAGCGGAATGCGCTTGCCCGCGTAGCGGGCGAACAGGTGGTTGCCCGCGCCCAGCAGCAGGGCGTGACGGATGGGGACATGGATGGTGCCCATGTTGCTGACTTCGTTGGCGACGGCGCGGAGCCGCTTGCGCATTTCGGCGAGGAACGGCCAGTCCCGCGTCTCGTTCACGTCTTCAAGTTGCTCCATCTGGACCAACAGGTCGTCGAGGCCGTAGAGACAGACGCCGGGCGACTGGCGGTGGTAGGGGAAGGGGTCCTGCTCAAACTGGCGGACCAAATCAATGAGGCCAAGCCGGATGGGGTTGGGCTTCACCTTGCCGGGTTGTGAGCCGGACCAGTCGCACGCTGCTTCGGGTAATACGAGATAGCCGGCCATATCAAGAATGATGATGGATGGTGGATGGTGGAGGATGCGTGGGGGAGTATGCGGACGAATGGGCGATGGGGGATGATGGATGATGGGCTTCAGGCAGCGCGTCATCCCACGAGCCGTCGGCGCGTTTTGACTCCAGTGAACGAATGAGGCCGAGCAGTTTGTTCTCGACCTCGCAATGGAGCACGTCGATTTCCTCGAACTGCTTTGCCGTAATCAGCCCGACACGCTGCAAGCCGATGACTCGCGTGAGGGTTTCGCCCAGTGAACCCTTGGCCGTGTAAAGGAACTGGAGGTATTCGGGCAAGGACCGGCGGCAGCAGCCTTCGGCGATGTTCGCCGAAACCGATTGCGGCGCATCCACGACCTGCGCGCGTAGCTTGAAATCCGCCACGCCGCTGATCGCCTTGAACACCAATTCAAACAGGTCCATCCCGCGCTGCCATGCCTCCAGTTTCATGTAGCGGCGGTTCAGGTTCTGTCTTCGTGTTGGTTCACTGGACATATTCACCATCCATTCTCCATCATCCACTCATCCACCAATCCGTTGGGCTGCGAACAGGTCGTCGTAGAACGGCAGCAATTTGTCGGCGGACTTCGACCAGCGGTTGGGGTCGCGTTGCTTCAGGTATTGGAGCGCGGCGCGAATCTGCTCGCGCTGGCCGCGAAAACGCTCAACGAGATGATCCAATCGTTCGCCCTGCTCGGCGTTGCCGACGAGGAGGTGAAGCACGTCCACCAGCTTGGGGCCGAATACAACCGGCGTGTTGTCGGCCAGGTCGAGCAGGGTCATTTGCTCGGTGGTCGAGCCGGCGCCGCGCAAAGTATCGCGCAAGGTGTCAAGGCGCTCCAAGGGTGTCAGGACTTCGTAGGTGCGCCCGCCTTTGACGCGGCCTTTGCGGAGCAACGGCGGCTTGTGGCCGGTGAGGTCGCTGACCTCGAACACGCCCCGCGTGAGTTTGCTGATGCTGTCCACGGAGACTTCGCGCTTGTCACATAGGGCAAGCAGCCAGATCTGGGTGAACGCATCAGTGCCTTCCAGCTCGCTGGGCAGCGGCGTCTCGCGACTGACAATCTGCTCGACCATCATGCGGATGTCCTGCAACGCGGACTTGAGCGGGAACGGCTCGCCGTTCCAATCCACGACCGCGCCGTAGTGGCGGGAGTAAACCTCAAGGCATTTGCCGATGAGGACCATGCGGATGTCGGGCGGCGGAAGCGGTTGGCCGCCGTAGCGCCCGGCTTCGATGCGGGCGACTTCCTCCTGTGCGCGCTGCCTGACCAGTTGGCGCAGACCGGCCCAACTGCGCTTCTGGCGTGTGTCCTCCGGTCGCCGCTTGCGACACACGTGAATCAGGTCATA
>JARKQH010000234.1 GCA_029974925.1 Verrucomicrobiota bacterium | reverse complement strand
CACGCGGGCCTGGCCGCCGTCTCCGGCCGCATAGGCCCGGCAGGACATCTCCATGAACCCGGAGGCGAGGTAGAGTTCGGCCTTGCCGTCGATTTTGTCCGAGAGGGTCTCGGCGTTGTAGGATTCCGTTGAAGAGAGGGGCGAAAAGGCGGAGAGGCTCTCCAGAAGCTGGGCGGTGAGGGAGCTGGAGGCCGCTGCCGGAGCTCCGGCCGGGGGCTGGCCCTTGGGGTGGGCCATGGCCACGATCACGGCCGGGTTGAACCGGGCCTGGGCCGAGCAGAGCCACAGCGCCGCAGCGGCGAGGACGGCCAGCACGCCCAGGGAGGCGAGCTTTTCGGCCGTGCCGGCTCTGGCGCGAGGCTTAGGCATCCGTGCTCTCCGTCACGTTCATGATCTGAAGTCGCCCCGCTTGGGACGACGGTTGCCCGCGCCCGGTCATTTCGCCACCGGAGCGCCCGCCTTCAGGTCGTAGACCGGCTTGAAGGCGAGCGTCTTGCTGAGCGCCGCCTCCGGCGGGTCGGAGCTGGTCAGCTCTCCGTCGCGCATGATGAAGCGCAGCTCCCCGCCGACCTTGAGGCCCCCGGCCACTGCCTTCTCCATGCGGTCGCGCGCCGCGCCGTATTCGCCCTCGGCCTTGTTCTTGTGGAACTGCCTGCGCCACTCGACCCACTGTTTCGGGGTCAGGGCGCTCTGGTCCAGGAAGACGTAGTAGTTCACCCCGTCCGGGCAGTCCTCTTCGAGGTAGAGCGTGTACTCCAGGGGCTTGCCCGGTTTCTGCGGCTTGTCGATGCGCGCCTTCTCCCCGTCCTCGATCAGCCAGGTCACGGAGCATTTCCGGGAGGAGGCGAACTCGCCCACGGAGCCGAAGAGAAAGGAGGGGTCCATCTCGTCGGCCAGGAAGCATCCGGCGAGGAACGCCTGGGGCGGGGTGAAGGGCACGAGCGAGTTGGACTGGCGCAACTCGACGGCCTTGCCGGAAGCGGCCAGGGCGGGCGAAAGCCCAAGCAGGACAAGGAGACACGAGAGCAGAAGGGTGGTCCGGGGCATGGCGAGCCCCTCCTTTGCCGTGGAGGATTGAAAGCTTCGATTGTCGTTTTTAGTCAAATCGGAGCAAGGCGGTCAAGAAGATACGCGCCCTCGCGCGGCCGGATGTCCTGCTTGCTGGCCGTGTCGCTTTCCATTGTGGCGATACGTGCGCCTCGCGCGGGCCAATGTCCTGGGCTGGTGCGCCGCGCCGGTTGGAACACGCCTGCGCGTCCGCATTCTGCCGGATGTCCCGTACGCTCCAGGATGCGGCTTCATGCGGGATAGCGTTTGATCTTTTTCCAGACGCAATATAATTCCATGGCTGTGCACGCATGTGTAGCCAGGAAAGCACCGTGCTTTTCTCTGGGTTGTTCAAACTTTCCTCAACGGATGCTGCATGTTGTACATCACAGTGATCAGTTCTGCCCTGGGCGTGGTTCTTGTTCTGGTGTTTGTTGTCTCAAGAAGAAGGAAGTCGTTGAAACAGTTCGACTTTGACGGGGCGAAACAGGGCGAGAAGGAGATGCGGGGGCCTTTGCAGTGACACGATCCCTGCCGGTCGTGGTGTCGCTG
>JARKQH010000326.1 GCA_029974925.1 Verrucomicrobiota bacterium | reverse complement strand
TCATGGGCACCAACGGGCCCGGCGGCACGCTGATTATTACCAACGGCGGCATTCTGACCTGCGGGACGGAGAATGCCAGTGTCATCGGCTGGAACAGCAACGCGGTCATGATCGTGGAGAACGGCGGCGCCGCGACCTTTGGAGGTCCCGTGAGGATTGGCTTGGAGGCGGGGGCGGAGGGCATGTTGGTTATGAACGGTGGAACGATGACGGTGGCCGGCATGTTCGACATGGGTTACCTGGGTGGCAAAGGCACCGCGCGCATCAAGGGCGGCACCTTGAATCTGGCCCAGTGGGATGACTGGTATTCCCTCCAAGGCGAATCGGTGCTGGACGTTTCCGGGACGGGGAAGGTGGTCATCAACGGCGATCACAAGGTTTACGCGGAGTATTTTGTGAGCACCGGCCAGATCACCAACAGTGTTGGAACCAACGTCCTGGTGGACTATAACGTCATCAATGTGGGCAAAACGACCATCTATCCGGCTGGCCTTGACCTGCCGCCGGCGCAAGTGGTTTGGAATCCCGCCGCCAATCCCGAGAGCACCGGTTTGTGGAATGAGTGCCCCAACTGGACCGGCGGCTTGTGCCCGGGCAATGTGACCTTTGTGACCTTCAACGTTCCCGACGCGGCGCCTTGCACCGTAACCAATGCGGCGCTGGCCGGTGTGGTGCGGATGGGAGTCAACGGCCCCGGCGGCACCTTGATCATCACCAATGGCGCCAGCCTGACGGCCGCCAATTCCGCAGAATGGAATGCCGTGGGCTACAACAACACCGCGTTAATGGTGGTTGAAAGCGGAGCCTCGGCCTCCTTCGGGTATCATTTGTGGGTGGGCTTCGATCCCTCCGCCGACGGCACACTGATCATCAACGGCGGAACGGTCTCGGTCGGACAAATGTTTGGTCTCGGTTGGAACGGGGGCAAAGGAACCGCGCAGGTGAACAGCGGAACGCTCAATCTCACCCAGTTGCATCCGACCGATTCGATCAAGGGTGCGTCGGTGTTGAACATCACGGGAACCGGGACCGTGACGATCAACGGCAATCAGCTCACCGCCGTCGCCAACTATATCGCGGCGGGCAAGATTACGGCCAATGGCGGCCCGAATGTCGCTTATGGCTACGACTCCACCATCAACAAGACCATCCTTCAGGCGGCTCCGGCCAGGCAGGCGATCACCTCGGTCAGTGTCAGTGGCGGCAACGTGACGCTCACCTACCAAACAACACCAGGCCATATCTATCACCTCGAGAGCACCCCGGCGTTGTCTCCCGCCACCTGGACTCGCGTGCCGGGAAGCACGACCAACGCCAGCGGGGCTTCCGTGACCTTCACCTTCCCCATCAGCGGCGACCTGTCGTTCTATCGGACGGTGTCGCCGTGAGGAGGGACGTGGCGACCCGAGACTCGTCAGCCCTGTCCTGTGGCGCCTTTGCCGCGGGCAGCGGACGGAATGCGCCAGCCCGCCAACAGAACGGAAACGCATTCCCCGGTTAATGAATGGAACCTGGCCTGCCCGGCCGTCTGGCCGGGCGGGCCGAGCTTTGGTGTCGCATCCCCGGTTGGATTGAGCCGGGGATTGCATTTCGTCCGGCTCAATCCGATAAGTAGTTCGTTGTGAAGCATCCGCCTCTCCTTTTGGTTGCCAGTTTACTGGGGCTGGCCTTTGATTCGGCCCTGGCGCAGACCCGGCTTAAGCTGGCTAGCATCGTGCCCGGCACCGAGAACGTCCAGTTGGTTTACAACGGCGACTTCCAATTCCAAGGGCCCGTCACTTCCACAAACACGCACCCTTTCCCGCCCGGCTGGACGCGGGTGGCAGACATTTATGCCGATACCGGCACCAACCTGGCGCTGGTGAATGGGGACGTGGTGGCGCGGGCCTTGGTGAGCGGCAGCGCCCCCGTCTGCCAGTATCGTCAGGTCGTCCAGCTCGCGCCCAACACCGACTATGTCCTGAGCGCCTACCTTTGGAACATGGGCGAGGCCGCCAATCGTGTCACCACCGTGATTGACTTGAACGACGCGCCGCAGGAACCGCAAATCACCCTGTCCTATTCGGACGCCAACGCGGACCAAGGCTACTTCACCTGGCGCGCCTTCAACACGGGTGTGACCGGCTCGAACGTGACCCTGCGCGTATTCTACGACGGCCTGACCGGCGCGGGCGCGGCAGCGCCCTACTGGCCCCTGGCGGCGCAGTGGGATAATGTGGCCATTACGCGCGCAGCGGATTTCCTGCCGCCCCAGCCGGCCAGTTCCGGCGGCAACCTGCGCCCCGTCGTGCGCCTGGTCAGCCCGCCCAACGGCACCAACATCGTGGCGGCTGACTCACCCGCAATCTTGACGCTGGCGGCGGCGGCCTCCGACTACGATGGGGTGGTCACCAATGTGGTGTTTTATGCCGACGGCGTGAGGCTGGGGGAAGCGAGCGTCGGCCCCTACACCCTGGACTGGGTTATTCCGTCTTCGGGCAGCTTCACCTTCACGGCGGTGGCGGCGGACGATCGCGGGGCAACGACCGTGTCCGCGCCCGTGACCATCACCGCCTCGGTCCCGGTCCCGCCCGCGTCGGTGTCGCTGTCCGTGGCCCGTGTAGGTGACAACGTGGTGTTATCCTGGCCGGTGTCCGCGACCGCCCTTTCCTTGCTGTCCACTCCGGTCCTGGCCGCGCCCATCGAATGGGCGTCGGTGACCAATCCGGTTGCGGTCAACAATGGTCAGTGTTCTGTCACGCTCCCGCCCGCCGGCGTCCAGCGGTTTTTCCGGCTCGGCCTCAATGTGGACCCCGCCACCTTGGACCGGAAACTGATGATGGGATACCAAGGGTGGTTCGCCTGCCCGGGGGACGGCTCGCCGGTCAATGCGTGGATGCACTGGTTTCGCAACAACACACCCACCGCCACCAACCTCACCGTGGACATGTGGCCGGACATGACCGAGCTGGCCCCGGACGAATTGTTCGCCACCGGCCTGACCTATTCAAATGGCGCGACGGCCAGGCTTTACTCGGCGTTCAAGCAGAAAACGGTTCTGCGCCATTTTCAATGGATGAAGGACAACCGGCTGGACGGCGTTTTCCTCCAGCGGTTTTCGTCCGAGCTCTCCAGCTCCAGCCGGTCGGCCTTCCGCAATCAGGTGACCGAAAACGTGCGAGCGGGAGCGGAAGCCTATGGCCGGGTCTTCGCCATCATGTATGACATTTCCGGTCAGAACGCCGCCACGCTGGTGAGCACGCTGACCAATGATTGGGCCTATCTGGTCAATACTCTCCGGGTGACCAACAGCCCCAGCTACGTGCGGCACCGGGGCAAACCGGTCGTGGCCATCTGGGGCTTCGGCTTCACCGACCGTCCGGGCACGCCCGAGGACGCGCTGGTCGTGATCAGCCACTTCAAGTCAGCGGGATGCACCGTCATGGGCGGCGTGCCGACGAACTGGCGGACACTCAAAGGCGACTCGAAGACCAATGCCGCCTGGGCCGCGGTGTACCGCGCCTTCGATATTCTGAGTCCCTGGGCTGTCGGGCGCTACAGCACGACCAGCGGCGCCGACAATTTCAAAAACACCTACATCGTGCCCGATCTGGCTGAATGCGCTTCACTGGGCATCGGCTACATGCCGGTGGTCTTTCCGGGATTCACCTGGCATAACCTCAACGGCGGCCCCTCCAACCAGATTCCCCGCAACGGCGGCATGTTCTATTGGCGGCAGGTTTACAACGCCATCCAGGCCGGCTGTACCATGATCTATGGCGCGATGTTCGATGAAGTGGATGAAGGCACCGCCATGTTCAAAATCGCCCCGACGCCGGCTGATCAACCGCCCGACTGCAATTTCGTTCCGCTGAACGTGGACGGTTACCGGCTGCCCAGCGACTGGTATTTGCGTCTCGCCGACCAGGCCTCGCGAATGCTGCGGGGCGAAATCCCGCTGTCGGGCATCATCCCCATCCTGCCGCCCTGACCCCGCAGTCCATCGTTGTTCGGCGTGGCGATTCAGGGTGGCGAGCGACGCTCAGCGTTCGGCTTTCACGATCTGCTGCATTTCCGCCTCCAACCGCGCCACAATCTCGGGGTGCTTCAGATAGAGATTGGTGGTTTCGGTAGGGTCGTCGCGGAGGTTGTAAAGCTGCCCGGCGGGACCACCGGGTTCAGGTTTGATAGTCTTGGGTTGGGAGAAGCCCCCGGAGCCGAGCTGGTTGATGAATTTCCAATCGCCGGATCGGATCATCATCGCCGGCGAACTGCCCGCCCGCATGACGATCGGTCCGCGAATCGGCTTGCCTTTCGGTTGCCGGCCTTCCAGCACCGGCAGAAAACTGACACTGTCCGGCCCCGCGCCAACGGGCAGCTTGGCCCCGCAGACCTCGGCAAGAGTGGCGAGCAGATCCGTCATGCAGATCGTCTGGTCGCTGACCGTCCCCGCTTTCACCCGCCCCGGCCAGCGCACAATGAACGGCATGCGATGGCCTCCCTCCCAGGCGTCGGCTTTCATCCCACGCAGCCCGCCAGCGGCGTCGTGTCCAAACCGGGCCACATCAGCCGGCGTCCAGACCGGGCCGTTGTCGGAGGTGAAGATCAGGAGCGTATCCTGCGCCATGCGGGCGTCTTCCAAAGCGGTGAGCACGCGGCCGACTTGCGCATCCAACATCATGACGAAGTCGCCGTACATTCCCGCCCCGCTTTTTCCGACAAATTCCGCCGCCGGCAGCCAGGGGGTGTGCGGCGCCGTGTAAGCAAGGTAGAGC
The DNA here is from genome assembly GCA_029974925.1 of Verrucomicrobiota bacterium. Taxonomy (GTDB): domain Bacteria; phylum Verrucomicrobiota; class Verrucomicrobiia; order Limisphaerales; family UBA8199; genus JARKQH01. The sequence goes on along the minus strand of JARKQH010000326.1, from coordinate 9,012 downwards.
ATCAAAGGACGCCGCGCGTCGGTTTTGTTGCCGGCGTGCGACCGAATCAGGGCACAGGCTTCATCCGTGAGCCGCGGCAGGACCTCCTCGAGCGACAGCCCGGGCGCGATGCCTCCTTCGCGCCAGAACGCCCCTTGCGTCGGCAACCAGCCTTCCGAGTGATGCTCGGCAATGTGGCCGGTGGGTGGCGCCACGGCCCGGTCCCCCCGGATGTAGAAGTAGGGCGGGATGTCAGTGGATGCGCGCAGCCCGAAGAAACTCTCAAATCCGCAATCCGCCGGTCCGCCCGGCAGCGGCCGTTCGTAACCCTCTTCGCGAAAGCCCAAATGCCACTTGCCCACCATGGCGGTGCGATAGCCCCGATCCCTCAGGAACGACGCGAGCGTCACCTGGCCTTTTTCAATCAGCGGTTCCTTGGGCCAGCGCGAGACATCCGTGCGAAACGGGTACCTTCCCGTCATCAGCCCGTACCGGGAAGGGTGACACAGCGGCCCTGCCGCATGGACATCGGTGAACCGCATTCCCTCCCGCGCCAGCCGGTCCATGTTCGGCGTGGCAATCTTCGAGTGCGGATTATAACAACCCGGGTCCCCGTAACCCAGGTCGTCCGCAAGCAGAAGGACAACGTGGGGTTGGGAGGCTGGGCCAGCCGGCTTGGTCGCGCCAACAACGGCCAGCGGTATGAGCAAAAGGGCGGGGATAAGTTTGAGCGAGGTCATGGCAATAACCGTTTTCGGAGTGGTTCCAAAGCGATGAGCGAAAGAGGGCGCCGGCCAGAACCATGATTGCGGTTCTTGCCAGGGCGTGACGCCACCCCGCTGGATGTGCTGGTGCAGCACGGCGGAAAGCTCCTTGAACACCTTCCGGTTGGTGGCAGCGAGGTTGGTTTTTTGGGGATGCCTCTTGAGATGGAAAAGCTCCATGGGACTCCAAGGGCCATTCGGCATGCGCTTCCAGTCGCCGCGGATGATGGCTTCATAGCTCTGGCCGCCGTCGCGCAAACCAACCCGGCGAGGCTCCGAACCAGAATGAAGAATGGGCTTCTCATGGACGCTGGCAAACTCTCGAGTAGCCTACCAGCGCGGCCGGCGTCTCGCTCTCCCCGCTTTGGGGGATGGACAACACCCGGACAGTGCGGGTAGCGCGGTTACTGTAGCGATGAAACCTCAGGCCCCGCAAGAGCGCACCTGTGTCCCTTTGCGGCGGCGGTGGCGGTGGTCAACAAGCGGCCGCTTCCCCCTTGAAAACGACCGATTTCTGCAGCCCGGCCCAACACCTCGGTTGTGCTGGAGGCCGCCGGCGAAGCTCGCGCTTGCGAAACCGAACTCAGTGGGTCAGCATTTTCCGCAGAATGATCGTCGCCCTCGAACAGCGAACCGGCCGGGGGGACGGTCCGGCGCCGCTTGCTGAATTCGTTGAATCCTCAGGGTGCCTGGCCCTCCTGCCTTGGGGGTCACGGCGGCATCGCAGACCGCGAAGGCTCGGCGGGGGCTGGCTCCGCCTGGGGGGGGCACTGACACCGGGTCATCATGAATTCAGATCGCGTGTTGCCGAACATGGGTCTTCCCCCCTCCTGGATGGCAGCCGTTGCCGGCGTGGTCTTGGGACTGGCATTAATGGTGCAGGCCGAAGCCGCGGACCGCAGCGGCACCAATGCGCTGCTGGAGATTCGCCGGCTGGTGGTGGATGGTTCACGGGTTGAATTCACGCCGGGTGCAACAGTCCGGCTGGACCGCCAGCCCCGGACGGTGGTGTTTATTTTCGGCCCGGCGACAAACTCGGTCTCGCCGGCAATACGATTTCGCTTCCGGCTGGATGGTTATGAGGAGGGCTGGCGGGAACAACCGGCCGAGATGCGTCTGTGCCTGCGGTTTCTCGACCGCAGCGGGGATCAAGTAGGCGAGACGATCTTTCGAGCCTCGGGGCAGACCGAGGGCTGGACCGGTGACCTGCAAACCGCCAGGTTTGCTCATCGGCGCGAGACGGTGCTCGTTCCTCCCGACGCCCGGAGCTTTTGGGTCGTCATGACTTCGGCCGGGCCGCCCGCGGCGGTGGGCGCTTTCGCGATCGCCGATCTGGTGATCCAGACGTCCTTGTCGGGTGACGCCGCGCCCGCCATCTCATTGAGCCAGGCGTTTGACGCCGCCGGCGGAGGGTCGTCCGGTGGTGTGCCCGCGGGCTGGATGCGGGACGGTTTGCATCCGAGCATGGCCGGGACCTTTGCCCCAAGCCCCGGCGGCCGCACCCAAGGCCTGGCCATCGTGGATGACGACCTTGGCGCTCACGCTGAATGGCACACGGTCAAGGAGCTGGCCACGCCCGTAACCCCGGGGGAGCAACTGCGGGTCGAGTGGAAAGAGGCTTACAGCCTGGGTCTGGCCGGCGAGGTCTCCGTGCAATATGTGAACCTCCCGGCCGGTTACTACCGCTTTCGGCTGAACGAGGTCTCGGTCATGGGCGAGCCCGGCGAGGCGGAGGTCTCGCTGGCGCTGGCCGTGCCACAGGCTTTCTGGCAAACGCCGTGGTTCTGGGTTTCCATGGCGACCATCGCGCTGGCAGCAGCTCTCGGCGCCTGGCGTTACACCGTCTGGCAGCGGTTGCGCCGGCATCTCCTGCGCCTGGAGCAACAGCGCGCCGTGGACCGCGAACGCCTGCGCATCGCGCAGGACATCCACGACGACCTGGGCGCGCGCGTCACGCAGATTTCGCTGTCCACCGCCATGGCCCAGGGCCGGACCGATTTGCCCGAGGTGGCGCGGGCCGAGTTCGGCAAGGTGTCTCAAATGACCCGCGAACTGGTCTCGGCGCTCTACGAAACCGTCTGGGCCGTGAACCCTGAAAACGACAACCTGGACGCGCTGGCCAACTACCTTTGCCAGATGGCCAACCAGCTCTGTTCGCAGGCGCGACTGCGTTGCCGGCTGGAGGTCCCGGACCTGCCTCCCCAAGTGCCGCTCAGCAGTCAGGTGCGCCACAACCTCATCATGGCCGTGAAGGAAGCCCTCCATAACGTCATCAAGCACGCCCGCGCCTCCGAGGTGCGTCTCCGCATCACCTTCACTCATTCCCTGTTGACGATTGGTGTCCAAGACGACGGCCGTGGCTTCGATCCTGCCACCTGTCAGCCGGGTTACGGCCTGGCCAATCTGAAGCGCCGGATGCAGGACCTGGGCGGTGAGGCCACCGTCGAGAGCCGCCCGAGCGCCGGCACCACGGTTTGCTTTCGCCTGCCCGTTGCGGCCACGGAGGCCGCCGCCCATGAATCCCCGGTTTAGGGGATGGTGGTTTGCCGGCGGGCGGCGCATGATCGAACCGGCTTGGGACCCATGCTCAAAAAAGTGGCAATCGTGGAAGATGACCGGGGGTTGCGCGAGCAACTCGGGCAGATTCTCCGCGCCGCGCCGGACGTGCGCTTCGTCGGCGCGTGTGCCTCCGCTGAGGAAGCCCTCGAGCGCATTCCCGCCCTTCAACCCGATGTCGTCTTGATGGACATCAAGCTGCCCGGCATGTCAGGCATTGACTGCGTCGTGCATCTCAAGCGAGCGCTGCCGTCGCTTCAGGTCCTCATGCTCACCGTCTATGAGGACAGCGAACGTATTTTCCGCGCCCTCAAGGCGGGGGCGGACGGTTACCTGCTCAAGTCCAGCCCGCCAGAGCTCTTGCTCGAGGCCATTGACGATGTGCGGCGCGGCGGCGCGCCCATGTCCAGTCACATCGCCCGAAAGGTCGTCCGCCACTTCCATCTGGTCGGCCCCTCGCCCGAGGAGTCCCAGAACCTCTCCCCGCGTGAACAGGAGGTGCTCCGGCTGTTGTCTGCCGGCTACATTTACAAGGAGATCAGCGACCAGTTGGGCATTGGCATCGAAACGGTCCGCACCTATGTGAAAAACATCTGCGAGAAGATGCATGTGCGCAATCGAGTCGAGGCTGTGGCCAAACATGGGGGGAAAGCTGCCTGAGAGGACAGGTGGAGGCGGGTTCCGGTCGCTACCCGCGCTTGCCGACCACCGTTTGGGCCCCCGGATGCCTTTGGGGGCAGTCAGGCAGAATCAGCCCTTCATCCTCCTTCGCGTGGTATCTCAATGGGCGTGGCTTTGCCACGGCTTTCTGGTAGCTTGATGGGTGACGACGCATTGGTGAGCCCGTATGCAACCCAGCACGAAAACAGACGCGCCGCTTCTGCCGGTTGAGATTGTTCTGGCGCCGGACTGGTGGCACGCCCACGCCGGGATTGATTTCGACCCGGACTTTTTCTTCCATCCGCGGCGCCGGGTCGAGGCCGAAAGGACGATGGAAAAGGTGGCGTACGAGCGCTGGGGACACTTTGGGCTGGGCGGAGACCGGGACCGCGACCTGCCGGTGCTGGGGGCGGTCCATTTGGCCGCGGGTTTTTTGCTTTCGGAGATGCTGGGCTGCGAGGTCGAATACCGCGCCGATGCCCCCCCTCAAGTCCATCCGCGGGGCCAGGAGCAACTGGCAGTGGACGAAGAGGCGGCCTTCAGATCACCGGCATTCAAACGTCTGGAGGCACTGGCTGACCAGCTTGCCACCCGGCACGGTTACGTGACGGGGGACGTGAACTGGGGTGGGATACTCAATCTCGCGCTGGACCTCCGGGGGCAGGAGTTGTTCACGGACCTGGCCGACCAGCCCGGCCAGGTGGGGCTCTTTTTCGACCAGATTGGGCGGGTGATCGAGCGCTTCGTGAGCTTCGTCGAATCCCGAACCGGGTCAAGCAGCATCTCGGTCAACCGAAATGTGCTGCACCGGCCGGGCGCGGTGTTTCTGCATTCGGAGTGCAGCCACACCATGATCTCCGCGGCCCATTACGAGAAATTCCTGCTGCCCTTTGATATCGCATGGAGCCGCCGGCACCGGCCTTTCGGCATCCACTATTGCGGACCGGACCCGCACCGCATGGCAGCCGCCTATGCCAAGGTCCCGCAACTGGACTTCCTGGACGTTGGATGGGGAGGCGACCTGCGCGTCTTGCGCCGGCATTTGCCCCACACCTTCCTGAACATTCGCCTGAGCCCGGTGGCCATTGTGGACCAGACCCCCGAGCAAATCCGGGCCACCGTCCGCCGGCTGGTGATGGACTCGGCCGACCCGGCCCTCACCGGCATCTGCTGTATCAACATGGACAAACGGGTCAGCGACGCGCAAATCAGCGCGATCTTCGAGGCCGCCAACGAGCTGCGGCGTGAATTCCTGGCCGCCCCCCCCGGGGACCCTTTCCAACCAAACGACAGACTGACTTTTCCACTCCAAAGTTCTTTGAAGCATTCGCCCACGAGGAATACCGTGGCAACATGAACACCACGGTGATCCGCACGGTGCAGGGACGCACCATCATGCTGCAGCACGACGCCACCTCCCCCTCGCCCCAAAGCCTCTTCCGCGGCGTTTATGGTTCGCTGGGGGCCGCCCTGCTTGACCCGCCGCCGCCCTCGCCGCCGCAGCCTGGGACCAGAAGGGGGGGAACCCGCCTCGCGCCGCTGACACCCAAACCAACCGCTCGCGATTCCTTCCCGTGGTGGATTTCCATGCCGACTGGGCGCAGGCCGAGTTTGGCGGCACGGTCGCCAAACTCTTCAAACAGCATGGCGGGTATGAAATCCACGCGCTGGCCGACTATTTTCCGGAAGTCGTGAAAGCCGCCGGTGAGGCGCTGGGCGTTGATGAAAGCCGCCGGTTTGCCACCCTGTCCGGCTACAAGCGGGTGCTCGAAAGCGGGATTGAGGCGGTTGCCCTTGAAACCCCTCCATACTTCTTTCCCGAACACGCGAAGGCTGCGGTGGCGGCCGGCCTCCACATTTACATGGCCAAACCAGTGGCTGTGGACGTTCCCGGCTGCCTGCAAATCGAAGCCGCCGCCCGGGAGGCCGCGCGCAAGCGCCGCTGTTTCTTTGTGGATTACCAACTCCCCACCGAACCCGCCAACCAGGAAGTCAAGAAACGCCTCACCTCGGAGGGATTTGGAAAAATTGCCCGCATTTCGACAACCGGCATCTGCACCGGATTCCCCGACCCGCCCAAAACCGAGAACCTCGAAAGCCGCCTCACCAAACTGATCTGGGTCAACGATATCGCCCTGGGGTGTGATTATCTCGGCAATTTCGACATTCACGCGATTGACGCCGCCCTGTGGGTGCTGGGTGAACGGCCCATGGCGGCCAGCGGCTTCTCGCGCGTGGCTCGTCCCAATCCCCACGGCGACGGCCATGATGTCTGCTCGGTTCTTTATGAATATCAGAGTGGGATTGTGCATGATCACTTCGGCCAGGGACCTGCCAATTTTTGCGCCAACGACCTGAGCTGTCGCGTCTATGGGCCGACCGGCAATGCGCGGGTGGCCTACACGGGCAAAGTCCATTTCCGCAGTTCGGACGACATCTTCAACGCCGAGGTGGGGAACGTTTACGATGACGGCGTTGTGCGCAATATCGCCCGTTTCTATCAGGATGTGGTCGAGGAGCGCGTGGTCAACGATACCGTTCGCCGCTCGGTGGATGGAGCCTTGACCTGCATCCTGGGCCGTGAAGCCGCCGAACGCGGCCAGCGGCTGACCATGGAGCAGATTCTAAAGGAGAACCGGCGCCTCCATCTGGATCTCACCGGCCTCAGGACGTAGCCGACCGGATGTCCACTGGCAAAACCGCGCGGAGGGTTGGCGCCCGGGGAAGCCCAGGCCGTCAGGGGAATGGACAGCGGAAACAGGGACTTCCTATGCTCACCCCTCGACATCCCTGACGGCAGCGTGGTAGGCTGGGCGCGATGCGAACGCAATCGCCCGATACGAGTCCCGAGGCCGAGCGGGTGCTGATCGAATTGCTCCGCCAAGCCCCGGCCTGGCGGCGGCTCCAGCTCGCCGACCGCATGAGCAACACGGTGCGCAGCCTCACTCTGGCTGGCCTGCGCGCGCGTCATCCCAGGGCCAGTCAGACCGAGCTGCGCCGGCGTTTCGCAGACATTCATCTCGGACCAGAACTGGCCGCGCAGGTTTACGGTCCGCGCCCCGCTGACTGATGGAGGCCGAGCAAACCCAAATTAATCTCCTGGTCGCGCGGGCATTCGAGGCCCTCGATGTTCCGTATTACCTTGGCGGCTCGATGGCCAGTTCCGTTCATGGCATTTACCGCGCGACGGCGGCGGCGTGCCCGACCGGCAATGGAACGACGTGCTCGGCGTCCTCAAAGTCCAGGGGGCGCGCCTGGATCGTGGTTACCTGGCCGAGTGGGCGCGTGAACTGGGCCTGACGGACTTGCTGTGCCGGGCGGTGGACGACGCCGGCCTGCCGTGATTGGCTGCCGAGGCTGGTTCAATCGTGGGCACTTGAGATCTCCGACATGCGCTCACCCGGCCATGGGGGCAATCGGGGCGACGTGATTCAAGATGGTTGCTCTTTGGCTCCTGCTGCCTGCCTACGCGCCCGTGAGTTGGGCAACACGCCCGGACGTCGGCGGCTGCACCGCCTTGAATCCACCCTGAGAATTGGCAGGAAAAACCACCTCTGTCTTTACCGGACGCAATTCAAGGAGTACAAGATTCGATTGATGCGAGCATTCATGGCATCCTCCCCCCAATATGGGTGTCGTCCCGGTTCGCCCGGCTACTCTAAGCCGGAACGCTTCAGTTGAACACGCATAATTGAAGGCGTTATGAGTCTCAGGCATGCAACGATCCAACTGCATGGCAATGGGGCAAGGCCGTCAGTTTGTTCAGGATTTCGCGCCACCAGTTTCGACTCTCTTCTCCACGCACGGCCAGTTTGAGCGTCGGTTTGCCCCGGGCAAAGCTCCACACCGCCGCCGGCCCAAAGAGCCGCCAGCGCAAGGTGTTCAGCTCGCATTTCTCCAACTGGCCCAGTCGCCATTGCAACAGCACGCACAGGTTGCAGGCCGCGAGGGCCACGTGATGCATCGCCTCCGTGCCCCAGAACTTGTGCACGCACAGCCAATTGATCCCCTCCAGGCCCGCCACCTCGGTCGTGTGCCAGTGTTCATCGCCGTAACGGTGCTCACTTTTTCAACTGAATCGTTCCGGCTCAGACTCCTATGCCCGAAGCATTGCCATCCGCACCAACGTCTTTGGGCACGACATGGTGGACGATGCCCCGGAACTGGGCTTGACTTATCGAAGGCTGCTCGAGGCCGAACCGGACCGGAACGTGACGATTCTCACGGTTGGCCATCCCCATGGCCCCCGAACCAAGCCAGGCCCCTGATAAGAAGTCCTTGGTTGGCGCGCCCGCCGCGACTCGAACGCGGGACCCTCTGCTTAGAAGGCAGATGCTCTATCCAACTGAGCTACGGGCGCAACCGATGTCAGTTAACGATTAGGAATGAACGCTGCGCCTAATCTTCGCAATATGGGCCATTCTCAGGGCCGCCGGGCGCCTGGACACCGGGGGAATTTCCCCCTGTCCGGTGGTTGGCCCCGACTGCAAATGTTGCCCGCGATGGTCCATGAGCAAGGTACTTCTCACAGATGTGCCCCCCAGACAAGCTCATTCGCCAATCGCCAATTGAGCCGCAACACCGGCTCAGCGGTTTGGGTGGCTGCTGAGGACCTCGCTGACGGGGCTTGCAGAAGCGGTGGGTTGTTCCTGGCCTGGCTTGAGAACCGGGCGTGGCTCGATTGGGCCATCGTCATCCATCCCGTCCAGCAGGCTTGAACATGAGGCGCACACGTTCGGGTTGCGAGACAGCTTGTTGGCACCCTCCGCCATCGGTTCACCACAGCAGATGCAAATACGGGGTATCACATTTCCTCTCCCCAGGCCGTGGGTAAAGCAGCCAGTCACCAGCTTCCTTTGCCGATTTCCCAAACCCAATTTGTCCGCCAGCCCTCAATGCAAATTTCCTTTGGTTTCACTCCCGAGCTGTTAAGCCCCATTCTCCCATGGACTCGCCCCGAAGGCAAGCGAAATCAGTTTGGAAATCCCTATAATTCTGCGTGCGCCTCACCTGGCTTCACCAAGCCGCACCTCGTAAACCGTGCCGTTCAGGA
>JARKQH010000174.1 GCA_029974925.1 Verrucomicrobiota bacterium | reverse complement strand
GACCCGGACGCGGATTTGCTCACAAGCGGGGAGGAGACGATTCTGGGAAAAAATCCGGCGAACCCGGATGAAAACGCCAATGAGGTGCTGGATGGCGCCGAATTGGCGTGGGCCCTGGCTCTGGCCATGGACGGTTTGCCGAACGGGCCGGTGCCCGACCAGCCTTACGTTCAACATTTTCCCGCGCTCGGTTTGGAATCCTGCCAAATCTGCGGGGCGGTGACGAACATGGGCTTCATGCAGATCACCAACCCGTTGGAAAACCAGTCCATCACGGTGCCTCACATCGCGCGACACTTTCTCGAGCACGGCAGCTTCTCGTATTCCGGCACGGAGCATGGCGGACGGCTTAATCCCGCCTTGCTTCAGACTGTGCTCGCGAGCACAGGCCTGGCACATTTCCTTTCCGAAACGGGCGGTGGCGACGCCGACGACGACGGCTTGCGCAACTGGGAGGAAGCCTCGTTCGGATGCGATCCGGCCTTGCGCGACACCGACAGGGACCAGGTCATTGACGGCATTGAGGCCGCGCGTGCCCTGCGGGCCGAGCTTGAGGCCTTGCCACGGGCGCCAAGCGCTGAACAGGGGCCCAAGGATCGTCCTTTTGTGGTCGAGCACCCCATGGACGGCGTGGAAACCTGCCCGCGCTGTGGCGAGCGGGTGGTCATGGGGATTTGGGATGTCATCAACCCGATGACCGGCCTGTCGTTGTCAGTGCCTTCCATGGCATTGCACTACCTGGAACATGGCGGGTTCGCCTGGCAGGGAGGACAGTTGATGGGCGGGCAAGGGCGCGTGGATGCCCTCCAGCTCAAGGCCGTGCTGGCGGGTCAGGGAGGCGCACATCTGTTGCCAGTCGAGCCGGACGCCGACCACGATTTGCTGACTGACGAGGAAGAGCGCGACCTGGGAAGCGACCCGCTGGATTCGGACGAGGACCTGAACCAGGTCGCCGATGGAATTGACCTCGCGCGCCGGATTGCTGGCGAGATTGCGGCGCTGCCGGTGGGACCGGTCATCGCGCCGGTGTTTCGCCTGGATTTTCCGTTGCGGGGATTGGAACGCTGCGACATTTGCGGAACGAATGTGAACATGGGGCACTTGACCGTGTGCAATCCCCTGGCGCAGCTTTACGCCAAAATCCCCTACATCGCCCTGCACTACCTGGAGCATGGCAGTTTCACCTATGCGGGCGATGTGCACGGCAAGTGCCGCTGCCGGGTGCGCCTGCTGGTGGAAGCCCTGCATTCGCCTGGCCCGAGCCACTTCACAGCCCCAGCCGCTGACTCTGACGCCGACGGGTTGACGGACGAGGAAGAGGCTTATTTTCTGCTTGACCCCAACCACCCGGACAGCGACGGGGACGGGGTGTCCGACGGGTTCGCCCTGGCCACCAGCCTTTGGGAGGAAATCAACGCGCTGCCGCGCTCGCCGAACCCGGACGCTTATGTGCTGGAGTATCCCCAGTGGGGGCTGGTCACCTGCCCCGTCTGCGGTGCCGCGGTCAACATGGGCAGCATCGAGGTCGCCAATCCCCGACACGGACCAAGCCTCATGCTTTCCTATCTCAACCTCCATTATCTGGCGCACGGCAGCTTTGCCGTTTCCTCCACGGAACGGGTGGATCCGGTGCGGTTGGACAGGCTGCTGCGCCCGACGGTGATGATCGCCGCCGGCGAGGCGCATGTCACTCTCCGGTGGCGAGGCCGGGCCGGTCACCAATACCAAGTTTACACCGCCGCCAATCCCACCGGGCCCTGGAGCAGCGGCCCGGTCTTTCAAGGCAATGGCACCGTGCTGATGTTCGAGGACGAGCGGCCCGCGGGTTCAACGCCGAAGTACTATAAAGTCAGTGTGACGCCCCGCGCGCCTTGACCCTGCGCCAGGTCGCGCGCAGCCCCGGGCCCTTAGTTGGACCGGTATTCGCTTTGGCGGTCGAGGCGACGGGCCAGTTCGCTGGTGTAATGGTGGCCCAGGGTGTCGCGATGCTGCCAAACCCATTCGCTCAGCCGTGTGCGGCCCAGCGGCGGCGCCTCCACGAACAGGCGGTTTTCCATCAGCCCGCGAATTTCCTCGCGGGTAATGACGACATCCCTGACCCACCAACCCACGCCGCGACAGGCCCAGTACGCGAGCCGCGGCGGGAGCGAAACCACCGGCCGCCGGAGGTCCAGAGCCCTGGCAATGCACCTCACCAGCTCGCGATACGAAAACGTCTCGGGTCCGATGGCCTGGACAATTTTATTGTCGTCCCCCTCCGCCTCCCGGGCGGCCGCCTCCGCAAAGTCATCCACATAAATCGGCTGCACCAAGTAATCTCCGGAGCCAAAAATCCCAAAAACCGGCAGGTGCCGCAAAAACCAGGCGATATTATTGATCAACACATCCTCCCGGCCGAACAGAACCGCCGGGCGGAGGATGCAGAAGGACAGCCCCAAATCCTGCAGGAAGGCTTCCAATTCCGCTTTGCCGCGAAAGTAAGGCAGAGGTGAGGCGGGATCCGGGTTGGTGATGCTGACATGCACAACACGGCGCACGCCGGCCTCCCGGGCGGTCCGCAACAGAACCTTGGTGTTCGCCACTGCCTGTGCATGCGTAAAGAGCCGGTGATCAAACCGCACCCAATAGGTGTTAACCAGCACCTGGACTCCTTGAAGGGCCCGGCATAATTGGGATGGCTCGTCGAAATGGAACGGGGAAACCCCCACCCTTTCCCCGAACGGGTTGGGCCGGTTGCCCGAATTCGTCAGGTTGAGCACGTTATGGCCAGCATCCAGCAGGTGCTTGGCGATGTACCGCCCGGAATAGCCAAATGCTCCTGTGACCGCCACGCGCATAGAATTCTTTCGGCAAGAGACCGGCTGCAACCGAACGCTCAAAGAAGTTGCCGCCCATACCCAAGGCAGCATGCCCACCGGACTGGAACAGTTCAAGTGTGGAGCCAACGCTTTGCATGGACCGGCCCTTTCCGAGTCCATTCTCACATCGCCGGCGAGGGGCTGCGTTGCACCCGGCAGCAGGACGTGAAAGCGGCCCCCTTCCTGTCGGGGCCATTTCCCCTCCCTCTCTGGATGCGCCCCTCCCTCGTGCTTTTGCCCGCGCCGGTCTCCAGCGCAAAATAATTGACGTCCGGCTGCCGGTGACAAATCCTTTTGTCATGCTGAAGCGACGCGCTACGAAACGCAAAGTCACACGGAAGATTCTGGTGATTCTGTCCAACCGGGTGAACCGGACCCAACCGCCCCGGCATCTGGAGCTGTTGTCAGACGAAGATGGCAACATCCTGAAGGAGACCCGGTTGCGGGGCGCCCCAACCAAGGCCATCTATGACGAGGTCTGGGAAAACGATGAGGGGCGGACGGAATTTGCGTCCTGTTTTCGTTTCAATCGCAAATACGGCCACAAGCTTCAAAAACCCAAATGATCGGCCCCTGGGCAAGCGTCTAATCCCGCTTGCGGACCCCAATCAGAGGCACTGTTTGGCAAGAGGCATTCACCTCCAGCCTTTTGCCGGATTTAGGGATAAATTCCGTGGTCTAGAATCAGCCCGTCTTACTTGAACAAACCCGCATCCGCTTGCCAAAAAATGTCCATTTTTTGGCAACGATAGTGTAGTGCCGCCTGCGCCGCGGGTCTAGCGTGGCTTGAAAGTTGTGGAACAGACCGCTGACAAGATCGTTCATTTGACCGAGCCGCCTGACAAAAGGAAGAAGCTTGGGGGCCGGACCAATGGCGGACCTGAGACGGCTTTTGGCTCGCCTCGCGATTTCCTGGACAATCGTTTTGTCTATGCAGTGGTGTCACCGCGGGCGCGCGGCCTGTCGGTCGGAATTAACATGAACCCCGACAAGCTCTGTAATTTCCGCTGTGTGTACTGCGAGGTGCACCGCAACGGAACCACGGGCGAGCCGCTGGATGTTCCCGCCATGGCCGCGGAGTTGCGCCAGACCCTGGCCTTTGTCCGCAGCGGCCGGTTGCGGGAGCGGCCGTGGTACCGGACCTTGCCGGACGAACTGCTGCAATTGCGGCATGTCGCGCTCAGCGGTGACGGCGAACCCACCCTTTCCCCCCGCTTTGCGGAAGCCCTCGAAGCGGTCGTTCATGTCCGGGCCCTTTCCGGCCTTCCTTTCTTCAAGCTGGTTCTGCTCACCAACGCGACCGGCCTGGACCTCCCCCATGTCCAGCAGGGGCTCAAGTTCTTCACCCGCAGTGACGAAGTGTGGGCCAAGCTCGATGGCGGCACCCAGGCCTACGTCAACAGGGTCAACCGCTCGGAAGTGCCCCTCGAGAAGATTCTCTCCAACATCCTGATGCTCGGCCGACAGCGGCCGGTGGTGATTCAAAGCCTGTTTCCCGCGCTGGGCGAGGAGGAACCGCCCCTCGAGGAAATTGAACAATACACCCAGCGATTGCTGGAATTGAAGAATTCCGGCGCCCAAATCTCGCTGGTCCAGATTTATTCCGCCACCCGGCCCTCAGCCAATTCGGAATTCGGACACTTGCCGCTGCGCGTCCTTTCGCGCATCGCGCAAACCGTCCGTCAGGCCACGGGCCTTCCCGCCGAGGTTTTCTAGCCGGCCGTTTCTGGCCGGCCCCAATCGGTCGGCTGACCGTTCCGCCCGCGGCCCGCCGGCCCCGCAGAACCCCCGCAGAAAGAAAAAAGCAGGAGCTGACGAAAACTCCTGCTTTCGCGGCCCGCTTTGGACGGGCATGAAGGTGCGGGGCGGATCAGGCGGCCACGGCTTCCCCCACCTGGAACCGGACAAAGCGGCGAATCGTGACCGTATCGCCCAGTTGCTTCTCCACCGTGCCGATGTGTTCCTTGACCGACACTTCGGAATTCTTCTTCACGAACCCCTGGTCCAGCAGACAATAGGTCTGATAAAATTTCTCGAGTTTGCCCTGCACGATCTTTTCGACCACGGGCGCCGGCTTGCCCTTGACTTGCTCGGCGGCGATTTCACGCTCCTTGGCAATAACGGCCGGCGGGACCTGCTCGCGCGACACCGCCAGCGGATGTCCCGCCGCAATTTGGAGCGTGATGTCCTTGACCAATTGCTTGAATTCGTCGTTGGCCACCGTCGTCTCCTGGCCGGCGCCGACCTCGACCAGCACCCCCACCTTCGAACCGGTGTGAATGTAGGCCGCGATCAAACCGTTGCCTTGCACTTCCATCCGCTGGTGACGGGCGATCCGGATGTTCTCCCGGATCTTGGCGACCATCGCCACCCGCTCCGCCTCAAAGTCCGCGTTCGGATCGGTCGCCAGACGCCTGACCACGTCCTCTGCAAAGGCCCGGAACATGTCGTTGCGAGCTACAAAGTCCGTCTGGCAATTGATCTCCGCCAGCACGCCCAGCCGTCCGTCCGGCGTAATATACTGCGCAATCACGCCCTCCCGCGCTTCCTTGGCCCCCTTGGTGGTGGCCGTGGCCGCGCCCTTCTTGCGAAGGATGTCCACCGCCGCCTGAAGGTCGCCCTTCGCTTCGGTCAGCGCTTTCTTGCAGTCCATCATGCCGGCGTTGGTCATTTCGCGCAATTGGGCCACGGCGGCAGCAGTTATTTCAGCCATAGAATAAATCGGTTTTGATTGGATTAAAACTGTTTGACAATGAAATGGGCAATTCCAGCCCCCGCGCGTGCGCCAGGAGCCGGCCGACCGGCTCAGGCTTCGCCGCCGGCCGCTCCGACGGGCGCCGGCGCCGGTATCGGCTCGGGCGTTGTGGCTCCGGGGACGGGTTCCGCGGCGGCCGCAGGCGCTTCAACCGCCTCGGGTTTGCGGCGGGCGTATTTGGCCTCGTATTCGGCGTGGGCGTGGGTAATGACCTGCCCCACCGTGGCCAGGATCATGCGGACCGACCGGATGGCGTCGTCGTTGCCTGCGATCGGGTAGTCCACCAGGTCCGGATCACAATTCGTATCCACGATCGCCACCACTGGTATTTTCAGGCGCCGCGCCTCGGCCACCGCATTGTGCTCGCGCTTGATGTCCACCACGAACAGCGCCGCGGGGAGCTTGTCCATCGCACGAATGCCGTCAAAAAACTTGTGCAACCGGCTGGCCTCCCGCCGCAACACCGATTGCTCCTGTTTCACATAGTTGTTGATCGAGCCGTCGGCCTCCATCTTCTCGATGTGCTTCAACCGGGCAATTGAGCGCTTGATCGTCGCATAATTGGTCAGCGTCCCGCCCAGCCAGCGCTCGGTCACATGGTATTGGCCGCAATCCTTGGCCGTATCCTTCACCGCCTGCTGCGCCTGCTTCTTGGTCCCGACAAACAGGACTTTCCCTCCCTTGCGAACGGTTTCACCCAAAAAGTTGCAGGCCGCCTCCAACTGGGTGAGGGTCTTGCTCAAGTCTATGATGTGGATGCCGTTGCGCGCGTCAAAAATGAACGGCTTCATCTTCGGATTCCACCGTTTGGTCTGGTGTCCAAAATGAACACCGGCATCCAACAATTCCTTTACTCCAATACTCAGCACAAGTTTCCTTTGGTTAAAGACCCGCCGTCAGGCGGACCATCCCGCGGAACACGGGATTCAGTTAAGTGTGGTTATGGCCCCCTGCCCAACCCGGGCAGGCATTATGGCCGCCAAATCCCTCCGGCCGGGCTTTCCCGGCCGAGGGGAGCGATACCTTAGCAGACAAAAGAAACGCTGCAACCCTAAATTGTGCCAAAAATTGGACCAATTGGACCAAGACCTGCGCAACACAAGGGCTCAATTCCAGAACAAATCCCCCTTGTTGCTCCCCCGCGGCGCCCGGACGCCGCCATCATCCGTGCCGTCGGGGCCAACACTATATAACAGCCAGTTGGTGGTCTGCGGGCGATAAAAGAGGGAACCGCCCGTGAACGGGTCCTCTGGAACCCTTGTGAGATACTGGGGGACAAGCTCTTGCAGAGTGGAGGGGGCCCTGCCCTGCTCCGCCAGGTAACAGCGGGCGGCAGCTTCCGCTTGGAGCAGCCTCACCTTCGCGACAGCCGACTTGTGCCTGCTCTCGGTGCTGACAAGGACCTGCCAGTTTTGCCACAAGCCCTGAGGCCAGGAAAGGGGCGATACCTTCTTCAGTTCCTGTCGCATAAACAGGCGCTCGGCCCGACGGACTTCCTGCCAACTTACCCGGGAACGCTCCAGGTTTTCGAGTTCGCGGATCACCACCCGGGTCTGGCCCGGATTCAGAGCCGGAAGCACCCGCCCCAAGCCTTGCGCGCCGATTCCCTCGATCGCAATGCCGACCATTCTGGCGATCAAAAACCCCTGGCGGCTGATTTCATTCCCAAGACGGAGGATTTCCACATAACTGCGGGCCGCGTCTCCCGGTCGCCCGTCCATTTCCGCCAGGCGGCCCTCGGCGGAGAGCAACTTCGCCAGCCGCTTGAGGGACATGAGGTCCTTCGACCAGACCGCGAAATTCGTGATGGCGTGCTGCAAGGGCACTGCGCAAGGTCTGCCGAACCCCTCGCGAAGGCGTTTGCAAGCCTCCTCATGGGCGGACACCAGACGTTGCAGGGAGGCATGATCCAGGTCCTGATAATCTTCCACGCCATCCGATGTCATCTGCCCTGCCGCCACGAAATCATAATAGCCGTTGGGATGAGGCTCCGGCGGGAAGTGCGACTGGGGGGTGACAGCCATCCATGCCAGCGCGAGCAAAACCAGCAGCAGCAGCCCCGCCCCAAGCGCCCCAACTTTTCGTTTTGGAAAACCCGAACGCATCGTCCTCAAGGGTTCAGGTCCACTCGACGGTTGCGACCTTTTGGAACGACTTCAGCGCCTCGACAAGCTGCATCACCAGGCTTCTTCGGATCGAAACGCTCCGAGGCAATTGCGGATTCTGGTAATAGGGATTGACACTTTCGCCGGCGAGAAAAAACACCGAATCCGCCTGGAGGAGTTCCCGGGCCAGCAGAACCGCGCCGTTGCGGTCCACGGGCAGACGCTCGGGGTCTCCCCCACTGGCTTGAAGCAACTCCAGCGTCCGGGCCATGGTGACGATGCCCTCCGTCACCAGGTCAACGTCCGGCAGGATGCCAATGGGAGGAATGCCCTCCCGCGTCGTGCTCGTGTCCGTGCGAAGCACTTCACCGGAATATTCCGCCACGATCCCGGCCGTCGTTCCCCCGCAGACCACCCGCCGTCCCTCGAAGCCAAGCAACCGATGGACACATGCTTCGTCGCGCTTCCGGTCCGCCGGCGGCCCGGTAAAGACCATGAGGCGGCGAGGCTTGCGCGCCAGGACCCCCACAAACGTCGCGTCATCACCCACCCGCTGGCCGTACCGTCGCTGAGTCTCCCGCATGACGGCGCGCACCAGAAATTCGGCCGAGCCGGGGCCGCTGACCGCCGCTTTGCCCAGGAACGCGGCCACCTCGTCCCACCCCCATGCCGCATCCCGGGTCACCCCGCGGTTCGCATATAAAACCCCGTCACTCATCAGGCCAAGAAAATCGCCGGGCCGAAGCACCCCCTCGCTCAGGATCAACGCCTTGCCCGCGACGACTTCGCGCCGGCTTTGGAGGCGTTGCACGCGTTGGTCGCTCAAGAACACCGGCGGCGGACTGTCAAAAGCGCTGAGCTGGAAGCAGCCGTCCTGATTGCGAATCTGCAGGATGATGAAGGTGGAATAAGCCAGACCGTGCTCGGGGCTGATCGGCAGGGTGCCGGCCACGGTTTCAATGACCTCGCGCAGGGGCGCGCCGGCCCGCAGCATCGTTACAATGATCTCGGTGGTCAGCCGCGCCAGGATCGCCGCCCGGATGCCGCAGCCCAGCCCATCCGACAAAACCACGATCGTTCGGTCCGGCAGACGGCAATACTTGACTTCATCTCCGCACAGTTCCTCGCCGTGGCACCGGAGGCTGAGCGGAACGATTTCGTAAAAATGGACCGGCTCACTCATTCTCCGGACGCAACACCTCGAGCAACCGCAACAGGCTTACTTTGGTCTCCGCGGTCGTTTCCCCCAGCAGTCCGGCAATCTGCTGGGCCACCCGCATTTGTTTGTCCACCACGCTCCGGACTTCCTCCGCGGTTCGCGTGCGCAATCGCTCCAGTTCCTGTTCCTGCTTCCATTCGCGGGTCAGGTCCACAAAAATGCCCGCCACCACGCGCGCGTTGGGCACGGGAAAGATGACCTTGCGCACATGCAGGTCGTAGCGGGAGTAGGAGACCTCCTGGCCCACAATCTCCCGTTGCTCCGCGTACGCGCGCTGGAAATCGGAAATGTCGCCCAGCACTTCCACGGCTGGCCGTCCCACCAGCGCCCCCGGCTCGGTCTTGAGCATCGCGCACATCGCGGGATTGACCAGGAGAATCCGCATCGCATCATCCAGCACCAGCAGGCCGTTGGGATCAAAGTCCCAAAGCAATTTCCACAACGCCCCTGAGACCTCGAGTTGCGCCCGGACGCTCTCCGTCGGGGAGGCGCCGGCAGTTTCCTCTGGGTGGTGATCCATGGTTCACTCCACGTTAGTAACCGATCGCCTTGACGGTTTCGCGCAGGAGGCTGGCGCTGCGATCGAGCGCGAGGGTTTCTTCGGGGGACAACCCCGGCCACAAGGTGCTGATCACGCCGCCCCCTCCGACCACCCGCGGCAGGGAAAAGCTGATTCCTTCAAACGGATGCCTGTCCGGCGCCCCGGCGGAAACGGTGAACACCGACCGCTCATCGCCGTGAACGGCCTGCACCAGGCGGGAAAGCGCCGCGCCGATGCCGAAATAGGTCGCCTGTTTGCCTTCGATGATCCGGTATGCCGCGCGGCGCACGCCATCATCAATCCGGCTCATGACCTCCGGGGTGATCTCCCGGTTTGATTGGCGCGCAAACTCCTGCAAGGGCACCCCGCCCACCCGCGCACTCGACCACACCAGCACCTCCGAATCGCCGTGCTCGCCCACCACATACGCGTGAATGGATTGCGGCGCGACTCCCAGGTGCTCGCCCAGCAGGGCGCGAAAGCGCGCGGTGTCGAGAATCGTTCCCGAGCCAAACACGCGGGCGGACGCGCTGCCGGCCAACCGGCTCACCACGTGCGTGATGACGTCCACGGGGTTGGAGGCCACCAGCAGCACCGCCCGGGGAGCGTGGCGCAGGACCTCGGGCGTCACCAGCTCAAACACCGCCAGGTTCCGCTGCAACAAGGCCAGCCGCGTCTCACCCGGCTTCTGGCCCACGCCACACGCCAGCACCACCACGCCCGCTCCTTCCAAATCCTCATAGCTGCCGGCCCTCACCCGGATGGCCATTCCGAAGGGGGTCGCGTGCAGAATGTCCTCCGCCTGGGCGCGCGCCAGAGCGGTGTTGACATCCACCAACACGATTTGACTGGCCGTCCCCTGCAGCGCCATCGCATAGGCCGCAGTGCTGCCGACAAATCCACTGCCAACAATTCCAACTTTCATGATCCACCTGCAAATCAGCTCTTCAACCGCCACCGCGCCTGCCGCAGGACGGCCCGCGGCGACCCTTTCATGACTTCATACCACACCGTGAGCAGGGAGCCATCCCCCAGCTCCACCGTGCTGGGATACCCCAGGTCCCCACCCAGACCATCCCCGGAAATTACCACAGGTTCCGACCACGTGCGCCCGCCGTCCAGGCTCACACGCGCTTGGTTGCCAAACGGCGGGCGCCGGTGGCCATAGCTCATCAGGAGCCTGCCGTCACGCAACCGCAGCAGATGCGAAGGCAAACCCCACACGCCGATGGCCCGAGGCACCGACCAGCTTTTGCCGCCGTCGGACGACTCGGTCTGCAGCGTCTCGTTGTCGTTGGCCGGGTTGTGATTTCGAATCTGGACGACAATCCGCCCGTCCTCGCAGGCCACCCCGTGCAACTCGTGATATTGCGCCGCGTCATCCCCCGGCCGTACCGGGATGTCCGCCAGCCAGCGCCAGCTCTGCCCGTCGTCCACGGATTCGCAGACCCCGACCCGCCGGGGTTTCGACCACAATTCCGCCCCCGCGTATAGCAGCCGTCCGTCCGCCACCGGAAACGGCCCATGCGGACTGTTGACCAAACTCGAATACCGCGCCGACCAGGTAACTCCGCCATCCGTCGAGCGAATCATCCATTGACCCAACTCCGCCCGGCGTTGCTCCGCGTTGAGCCGGTTGTGCGCCGCCAGCCACGCGGACAGCCGTCCCTCCGGCCAGCCGCCCCCGCTTCCCGGCGCTTTGCCCCGCGCCCGCTCCAAAATCGGCTCATACGCCAGCGAGGTAAACGTGGTCACCAGCAGGCTCCCTTTGGCCGTCTCGACCACCCCCGCGTCGCGGTCGTCAATCGCGCTGTCCAGGAGCACTTGCGGCCAGCCCCAGCTCCGCCCTTCGTCCGACGAAACCATCAACTCGACCCGGCCGAAAGGACACACATGCTGTTCCCGCGACCCCGAGCACACCAACAACAATTGCCCGTTGCGCCGCCGGGCAACGGTCGGCCACCCATGGTAATGCTCGGCCTGGTGGCTGATCACCCGCACCTCCAACACTTCGATCCCCGGCGCGGCCGCGGCGCGCCAATGCGCCCCCACCGCCACCGCGCCAGCCACAAGACCGCTGACCCGCAAAAACTCTCGTCGCCGCATGGGAAACCTGGATGCGCTGTGCATAATCTCGATGACTTCCATCATGACGCCGCCTCCCTGTCTTGACGAGCGAATTCCTCGCCGTCAGAAAGCCTGAAAGCGCGAGGGAAAGAATGTGGCTCGACACCCTGCCCGCGCCGCTTTAGCCTCGATCGCCAATGCGCGGATTCATCCCCGCCAAGACACTATGACGAATTTTTCGTGGCTCCTGGATGGGAGCATTGTTGGATTATACCTCCTGGGCACGATGATCGCCGGCGTGATGGTGCGCCGCTACGTTTCCCGGGTGGACCATTTCCTGGTCGCCGGCCGGGAAATGAATGTTTACCTCGGCATTGCCTCCCTCGCCGCGACAGAGTTCGGGATCGTAACTTGCATGTACACGGCACAGAATGGCTACGACAAGGGGTTCGCCGGCGCGGTCCCGGGCTTGGCGCAGGCGCTCGCCATGTTCGTGATCGGGCTGACCGGCTTCTGCATCAAACCGCTCCGCGAATCGGGCGCCATGACCATCCCCGAGTTGTTCGAGAAACGGTTCGGGCCGCGGATTCGCTGGGCGGCCGGCGTGGTCATTGTCCTGGGCGGACTGCTCAACATGGGAGTCTTCCTTCGCACCGGCGGCGAGTTTTTGGTGTTGGTGTGCGGGTTCGACGTCAAATACCTTGAAATCACCATGACGGCGCTGCTGGTCGCCGTGGCCGTTTACACGATCCTGGGGGGAATGCTGTCCGTTCTGGTGACAGACTTCCTGCAATTCGTCGTCATGAGCGCCGGCATGCTCGTGGTCACCGGCCTGATCCTCAGCCAAGTGGGCTGGGACCGGCTGGTCGGCGCGGTCCAAACCCACCATGGGGCGGGGGGGTTTAATCCCTTCGTGAATCCCACCATGGGCTGGCCTTATGTGATTTTCAACTTGCTGCTCAACGCGGCGGCGTGCCTGACGTGGCAGGCGGTCATCGCGCGCATCCTGTCCGCGAAGAGCGCGCGCACGGGACAGCGCATCTTCACCGGCACCGCTTTCTTTTTCGTTTGCCGCTTTATGATTCCCGGCCTGTGGGGCATCGCCGCCCTGGCCACCCTCACCCCGGCCGAAGTGGGGGGCAACACCCTGCACGCCATGCCTAAATTCCTGAGCACCTTTTTGCCGATGGGCATGATGGGAGTGCTGGTGGCGGCCATGCTCGCGGCCGATATGAGCACCGATTCGTCCTACATGCTCACCTGGGGCAGCGTCATCTACAATGATATCCTGGCCCCTTTCCGCAAAGGCGCTTGGAGCGAGCGGAAAGGGTTGCTGGTCAATCGCCTGATTGTGGCGTTGATCGGCCTGTTCCTCCTCTTTTACGGCTTGTGGTATCCGCTCAAGGGCGACCTATGGACCTACCTGGGGGTCACGGGAACCATCTACCTCTCGAGCATGACCACCCTGGTGATCGCCTGCTGCTATTGGAAGGGGGCCAACAACTGGGGTGCTGCCGGCGCCATCCTCTTCGGAGCGCTGGTTCCGGTCACCTACCTGGTCATGGAGCAGTTGCCGGCAACCGCCCCGCTGACCCGGCAAATCGGCCCCTACTACTCGGGCATCGCCACGTATGTGCTGGTGGCCCTGGCGATGGTGATTGGGTCGCTGCTGAAACCGGGCGCGGCTGGCCCGACCGCCGGTCCCCTGCCCTCTCACTCAAACCAAAAGGCCTGACATGCGCGCACATTTGTTTTGGTGGTTCCTGATGCTGGCGGTGATGGTCTGGTACTCCACAGTCACGATTTATGTAACCATCCGCGGCGTGATGGACATCCGCCAGATGCTCCGCCGCTTGAAAGACAGCCGAGGCGAGGAGTCGCCGCAGCCCCCTCGATTCAACAAGCATACTGCGGCCTGATTATTCTTTTGCAGCTTTCTTCCGCTTGCCCTTCCCCGCCTTGGGCGTAGCCGTTGCGCTCTCCGCGGCAGCCAACTCGTCCGCATACGGCGGCACCCGGTAGGCCACCGCGACGGCCTGACGCTCAAACTCTGCTTCCATTCGCGCCAGCAGTTCCTTGCTGCCGGGATCGTTTGCCAGATTCCGCGTCTCATAAGGGTCCTTGGCCAGGTCGAAAAGCTCGATCCACTGCTGCCGGCCGGGATACTTGATGAGTTTGGCATCTCGCGTGCGCACGGCAACCACCGTCGGGGTGGCAGGAAAGGCTCGTTCACGAAAATACTCCGCCAGGAAGGCTTGCCGCCATTCAGTCTTTTTCCCCGCCAGCAGCGGCACCCAGCTCCGCCCTTGCATCTCTGCCGGCACCGGAACTCCCGCCAATTCGAGAAACGTCGGCGCCACATCAATGTTCAGGACCAGTTCATCGGACACGGCTCCCTTGGCGATCAGCTTGGGATACCGGACCAGCAACGGAATGCGCAGGGATTCCTCATAGGCGGACCGCTTGTCCCCCAAACCATGCTCGCCAAGGTAATAACCGTTGTCACTGGTGTACACCACCATCGTGTCTTGCGTTAAGCCGGCCTCGTCCAGTACCGCCAGCAACCGCCCCAGGTTGTCGTCGGCGGCCGAGATACACCGAAAATAGTCAAGGTTCAGCCTCGGCGCGGTGTCGGTTTGGGTTTTCCGCGCCTCCTCGCCCCCTGCCGCGCCAGCCGTGCGATAAACGGCGCGGACCGAAAGATTGGGGACCGAACGCGCCTGGGCATCGGCGAAGCGGTTTTTGGCGCGTTCGGGTGGTGTGAACGGTCCGTGGCACGCCTTGAAACCAACGACCAGAACAAATGGCTTCTCCCTGTGGCCCTTGATGAAGTCTATGGCAAAGTCGGTGGACACATCATCCACCCAGCCTTGGGTCGGCCGGGCCTCGCCATCAATCTCGAAAGGGCAATCCATGTAGCGCCCCTGCCCAATGAAGCTCGCCGAGTAGTCAAACCCCGGGCGCCTCCCCCGCTGGCCGTCCATGTGCCATTTGCCCACGTAACCGGCGGCATAACCCGCTCGACGCAGGAGCGTCGCATAGGTCACGCTGTCCTCAGGGAACGGGGTCCGATTGTTGGCCACACCGTTCAGATGATTGTAGCGGCCCGTCAGGAACGCCGCCCGGCTCGGGGCGCACAATGGCAGCGTCACAAACGCGTTCCGAAACCGCATTCCCTCGGCAGCCAGGCGGTCCATATGCGGAGTCTGTAACCATGGAAAACGGCCGCGATCGCCCTGCTCGCGCTGCACGACACCCACGGCGTCGTAACGCTGGTCGTCCGTATAAATAAACAGAAAATTGGGTGGGCGCTCGGCGGCGGCGCCCGACAAGCCACCCGCCATTAATGCCGCCGCCAAAGACACGGCCAGGCCACCCTTGCCGCCCAGGTTGGAAGATCGGCGCCAGTTCATGCGAGATTTGCGTCATGCGATAACCGGAACCGGCCATGCTGTCGAGCCCATTCGCGCAGCCAGCTTTACACATGGGGGACCGGGCGGATGGAGCCGGCGCAAGTTCGGTGCGGTGCCGGCTGGGACCTGACGCTGATCGCGGCAGGAGGTGTTCCGGGGCACGAAAAAAGGATCATCCTAAAAACGGCAGTTGAAGGGGAAGCTCCGCCGATGCGGCGACGAAAAATCACCGGTGGGGCGGTCAAGCGGGGCTGGGAACGCCAGACGGCAACCGATTTCAGCCGCTGGGGCCGGGGATCAGGCCCGCCGGGCGCAG
>JARKQH010000163.1 GCA_029974925.1 Verrucomicrobiota bacterium | reverse complement strand
ACGCGCCATTCCCCGCATGCAGGCGCTCGGCACGCGTTACGTCCGGATTATGAGCTTCCGACCCGGCGATGAGGAATACCGCATCCCAGCCGAGGTGTTCCGCCGGGTCCGCGACGTGACCCGCATGTTTCTGGACGAAGGACTCCAGCCGGTGCACGAGAACTGCATGAACTACGGCGGAATGAGCTGGCAGCATGCCTTGGAGCTGCTCGACCATTGCCCCGGCCTCCAGTGGGTTTTCGACACCGCCAATCCGATTTTCAACCCCGATCGCTCCAAGGCCAAACCCTGGCCGCGGCAGGACCCCTGGGAATTTTGGGAACACCTCCGTGACCACACCATTCATGTCCATGTCAAGGACGCAACCTGGGTCCCTGAGCGCAACACCGCCGAGTACCGCTGGCCGGGGGAAGGCCAAGGACGCGTGCGCGACATCCTGGCGGATGCGCTGGCGCGCGGCTACCGCGGGGGGCTGAGCATCGAACCTCACATGGTGGTGGTGTTCCACGACCCCAATGCCCCGCCGGCCGACGCCACCGCGCCCCGGAGGAACTTTGTCGAATACGGCCGGCGTCTGGAAACCCTTCTGGCCGCCTTGTCGCAGCCCACCTCCGGCTGAGGGTTCATTCGGAGCGTTTGGCGCCGCGCAAAAACGGCAACTTGACCGTCTTTTGGAGGAAACTCAGCAGCGATTTCTTCCGTTTGGGCTCGGGACCCAGCCGTTGCACGGGGTGGCTGCAAAGCGAGCAGAAATGGAACACTTTCCCGCCCCGCCGCCGCAAGCGGGTAATGCAGGCGGGGCAGAGCAACTCCTTGCAGTGCGTGCACTGATGCGTGGCGCGACTCTCCGGGTGCCGGCGGCAGAGCGTCGAGCCATCCGGCAACACCACCGGCGGCGCGGGCACCGGCACCTCGATGGGAGGAATCGCAATGGTGACTTCCGTGGACTCGACCAGCAATTCCACATCCCCCAGGCGAAGCGTCTGGCCGGCCAAAAGCCGGGCCTCCCGGACCGGCTCCCCGTTCACAAACGTGCCGTTGGTCGAACCACAGTCCCGGACCAGGAGCTGGTTGTCCCCCAGAATGACATGGCAGTGGAGGGCGGAGACAGTCGGATGGTCAATTTGAAAATCGCAATCCGGGCCGCGCCCCAGCCGGTTGGCACCCAGCTTGAGCTCCAGTCCCCGCCCCACCGGCTCCAATGTCTTGACAACCAACCTCGCCATTGCTTCCTCGCGCCCCCTTGTTACTGGAAATGGACTCCCATGTCCACTTGAAACTGCATTTGACATTTGGGGGCGTGCCTTGGCGAAGCTTTACGCGGCGGGGCGGGGATGTTAGGCTGCGCCCCGATGACTGATGGCATGCCGTCGGGTAGGCTCACGGGGCTCTTTGCCCTGGAGGGCAACCCTTTCCGTCCCGCGACGTCCCCTTTATGATCCAAGTCCAGGGCCTGACCAAGCTGTATGGCGAATTTCGCGCTGTGGACGATGTGTCCTTTACGGTCCAGCCGGGCGAGGTCCTGGGCCTGGTCGGACCGAACGGAGCGGGGAAAACCACGTCGCTGAGGTGCCTGGCCGGGATCATTCCGCCGTCGGGCGGCGTGCTGCGAATTTGCGGACATGATTTGGTTAAAGACCCCGTGTCGGCCAAACGCCACCTGGCGTTTTTTCCGGACGAGCCGCGGCTGTTTGATTACCTGACCGTCTGGCAGCATCTGACGTTCGTGGCGCGGATCTACCAGGTTGTGGGGTACGAACCGCTCGCGGAGCAACTGCTTGAAGAGCTCGAGCTTGGCGGCAGAAAGAACGCCCTGCCGGGCGAACTCTCGCGCGGCATGAAACAAAAACTGGCGATTGCCTGCGGACTGCTCCATTCGCCCAAGGTCATATACTTCGACGAGCCCCTCACCGGTTTGGACCCCATCGGCATCCGGCGCATGAAGGATTCGATTCTGCAGCGGGCTCGCGGCGGCGCGGCGATCGTCATCAGCTCGCATCTTTTGCACCTGGTGGAGGAAATCTGTTCGCACATCCTGATCCTGCAGAACGGACGGAAGGTCGCGGACGGCACCCTCGAGGAAATCCGGCGCAAGTTTTCCGAAGAGCAGGCGGACGCGAACCTCGAGGAGGTGTTTTTCCGGGCCACGGCCAGTCCCCCGCCCCTCCCGGCGGATGTCGCGAAGCCGGGGCGCGGCGGTTGAGCGGAGGCAAAAGCCATGTTTTCGGCGTTGTTTTACCTGCAATACCATTCGGTGAAAAACCGGACGGTTTCACGATTAAAGCGGTTGAAGCAGCCGAAGTATCTGGCCGGGGCGATCGTCGGAGGTCTGTACTTTTCCTATTATTTCGTCCGGCCTTTTATGATGCCGGGCCAGGGCGTCCAAGCTCTTCCGGTGGCCCGACTGCCCGGCGACCCGGAGTGGGTCGAGCTGATTGCGGCGGCGGCGCTGGCCGTGATTGCGCTGGCGGCGTGGGTGCTGCCGAATCGGCGCACCGTCCTGGCGTTCACCGAGGCGGAAGTCGCATTCTTGTTTCCGGCCCCCATCAGCCGCCGGGGGCTGATTCACTACAAACTGGTGCGGTCACAGGCCGCGATCCTGTTCACGGTCTTGTTATTGACATTGATAACCCACCGGTGGGGAGGACGGGCCTGGATTCAGATGGCCGGGTGGTGGCTCATGTTGTCCACCCTCAACCTGCATTTGTTGGGGGCGTCGTTCGCCCGCACGATGCTGTTGGACCGGGGCATCAGCAACTGGCAGCGGCGCGTGGGGGTCTTGGGGGCGGTCGGCCTCGTGCTGGTCGCCGCCGTGTGGTGGGTTCGACAGGCCTTGCCGCCGCTCACAGCGCCGGACTTTGCGGACTTGGATCGGGTCAAGAGCTACGTATCAAGCGTGGCAAACTCGACCCCTGCCATCGTCCTGCTGTTTCCCTTTCGCCTGGTCGTGGGGCCCTACCTGGCTGGCGATGCGCTGGGATTCCTGCGGGCGCTGCCGGGCGCGATGGGGGTCCTGTTGGCGCATTACGCATGGGTGGTGAAGTCCAATGTGGCCTTCGAGGAGGCGTCGGCCGAGGCCTCGCGGAAGCTGGCGGAAAAGGTCGCGGCGATTCGCTCGGGCAACTGGCAGGCGGCCGGAGGCAAAGCCAAGGCGGGGCGCAGCCCGTTCCACCTGAGCCCCGCCGGTCCGGCGCCAACCGCGTTCTTCTGGAAGAATCTCATCAGCGCCAACCGCGGAATCACTTTCCGGACGTGGGTTATCATTGCGGCGGTGGTGTTGGGGGTTGCGGTTGGGATGGGGAACATTGGCGGGGGACGAACGCTGCCGGTGGTGGCCGGGGCGATAGCGGCCATGCTGGCGGTTTGGTCCGTCTTGCTCGGGACGCAGATTGTGCGGCAGGACTTCCGGCAGGACCTGGATTACCTGGACGTGCTGAAGTTGTTTCCCGTGGCGCCGTGGCAGGTGGCCTTCGGCCAGTTGCTCGCTCCGGCCGTGATCCTGACCGGCGTGCAGTGGTTGCTGCTGGCTGTGGCGGCGGTTCTGGTGCCGCAGACCCCGAATTTCCCCTGGCGCTGGCCCGCCGTCTTGTCGGCTGCCCTGAGCCTGGCAATGGTGTTGCCGGCTCTGAATTTCATCTCCCTGGTCATCCCCAACGCGGCGGTTCTATTATTCCCTGCCTGGCTGCAAGCGGGCAAGGAAGGCCCCCAGGGAATCGAGACGACCGGACAAAGGCTGATTGCGTTTCTGGGGCAGTTTCTCGCCTTCCTGGTAGCGCTTATCCCGGCGGCCCTGGCCTTTGGGGCGGTGTTCTTCCTCGCACGTCTGGCAGCCGTCTGGTGGGTGGCCACGCCCCTCGCGGCTCTGGCCGCGACGGCCGTGCTCGCGATCGAAGCAGCGTTCGGAATATACTGGCTGGGCTGGTTGTTCCAGCGTTTCGACATTTCGTCCGAGCTTAATCCCTGAGCCAAGTTTGTGCTTTTGGCAGGAGGGAAGATGCTCTTAAATCCCGTCTTGAGATGAGAAGAATCAAGGCGAATTGGCAAAGTGCGCTGGTGAGCGTGTGGCTGGTGGCGGCAGTGGCCGGGGCGGGGGCGGCCGAGGCGGCCTCCACAAACGCTCCGCCGTCGGACCTGGCGAAACTGCGCCAGCGGGAGATTGAACTGTCCGCGCAATTTAACTTGCTGAAGGACTGGGCGGCGCAACATGCCTCGCGCGCCGAACAGGCCGAAAAGGACAAACAGCGGGAGAAGGCCAAGTGGGAGGAGGACCTGGCGGCTGAGCTGCGCGCGAAGGTGGACGCCGCTGCGCGGGAATTGGCGAGGGTGTCGAGTCAAAGGCTGGCACTCGAGAAAACGCGCCGCGGGCCCGAGACGGCGGCCGCCGGCGAGGCGGCGGACCAGGATGAGGCGGCGTTTTTCAGCCGGCTGGACACCCTGCTCTGGCAGGTGGACCAGGAGATGAATCTCACGGCGGAGCTGGTGAAGGGATTCAGTGCGGAACTGCAGACCAACAATGCGCCAGAGGATGTTTTGCGAATTTCCTTTCAGGTGCAGGAGAACAACAACCTGATGCGGTACCTGGAGCGGGAAAAATCCAATCTGGAATTGCTGAAGCTGCAGTATTTGGCGTTGCGACGACGCCCCGCGAAATAAGGTGAGCAGGGCCCTGCCAGACAAGGGTGCGCGTTCCCTGGCCGTGGCGGTGGCCGCGGTGGCCCTCGTGGCGCTGGCCGTTTGGCAGGGGGTGGCGCGCAATGAGTTTGTCAACTACGACGACCCGGATTACGTCACGTCGAACGCCCGCGTTCAGAGCGGCCTGAGCTGGGAGAACCTCCGCTGGGCCTTTACGACCGGCCATGCCAGCAACTGGCACCCCTTGACGTGGCTGTCGCACATGGTGGATTGCGAGCTGTTCGGCTTGAACGCCGGGGCGCATCATTTGGTCAGTGCCGGGTTGCACCTGCTGAACAGCTTCCTGCTGCTGGTCTGGCTGGGACGGCTGACCGGGGCCGTTTGGCGCAGCTTTGTCGTGGCGGCTTTCTTCGCGTTGCATCCCCTGCACGTCGAGTCGGTGGCGTGGGTTTCGGAGCGGAAGGACGTGTTGAGCGGACTGTTTTTCATGCTGACACTCTGCGCTTACGCCCAGTACGGCCTGCGGCGGGCGATGGCGCAGGGCGCGGCCCGCCAGGGGCTGAAGTTGTGGGCCTGGTACGGAGCAGCGCTGGGTCTGTACGCCTTGGGACTCATGGCAAAACCGATGTTGGTGACCCTGCCGTTTGTGCTGCTGCTGCTGGATTTCTGGCCGTTGCGGCGGTGGGGACCGGGCAACACGGATGGATGGCGGGGCCGGCTGGCGAGCCTGGTTGAGAAAGTGCCGTTCTTGCTGCTCAGTGCCGCCTCATCGGTAGTGACTTATGTGGCGCAACAGCGAGGCGGGGCGGTCTCCACCGCCCTGCCTCTCGGAGCCAGGATCGAAAACGCGTGGGTTTCTTATGCACGCTATCTCCTGAAGACCCTCTGGCCGACGGACCTGGCGGTTCTGTACCCCCATCCGGGACATTGGCCGGGCGCCGCGGTTTGGCTGAGCGCCGCGGTTGTCTTGGGAATTACCGCGGTGGCGGTGTGGAACCTGCGGCAGCGGCCCTTTGTAGGCATGGGGTGGGCGTGGTATTTGGGAATGTTGGTGCCGGTGATTGGCCTGGTCCAGGTGGGCATTCAGTCCATGGCGGACCGGTACATGTATCTCCCCATGATTGGGCTGCTGATCGCCGGGGTGTGGTCGGTGGCCGAACGGTTCCCTCCACGGCCAAACCGCTCCCCCATCCTGGGCGGCTTGACGTCGGCTTTGCTCCTTGCCTGCGCCTTCCTGACGGCGCGGCAGATTGGATTCTGGCGCAACAGCGAGGAGCTGTTTCGGCGCACCGTGGCGGTGACCCGGAACAATTACCTGGCGCATAACAACCTGGGGTATTACCTCTCCAGCCGGGGCCAGGTTGCCGAGGCCATCGAGGAGTACCGGCGTTCGCTGGCGATCAAGCCGGATTACGCGGAAGCGTTGAATAATCTGGGCCATGCGCTGGCTGGACAACGCCACTACCGCGAAGCGATTGAATACTATCGGCGGGCGCTGGCGGCCCACCCCAGCCATCCGGAGGTCCACAACAACCTCGCCAATGCCCTCGCCGAAATCGGGCAGGTGGACGAAGCCATCCAGCATTATCGGTTCGTGCTGGAGCGCAACCCCGAACACGCCGACGCCCACAACAATTACGGGATTGCCCTGGCGATGAAGGGCCAACTCGACGAAGCCATCGAGCATTTCCAGGCCGCCATCCGCTTCAAACGAAACTACGCCGGAGCGCACAGTAATTTGGGCAACGCCTTCGCCGCCAAACGGCAGCTCACGGCTGCGATTGACCAATACGAAATCTGCCTGCGGCTCAATCCAAACGATGCCCAGGCTCATAACAACCTCGGGAATGTGCGGGCGGAGCTCGGACAACTGGAGGAAGCGCTGCGGCACTACCGACGCGCCATTGAACTAAAGCCGGAGAATCCCGAAGCGCACCTCAACCTGAGCATCGTGCTGCTGCGACAGGGCCATCGCGACCTGGCCCTCGAACATTGCCGCCGCGCCCTCGAGTTCAAGCCGGATTACGAGGCCGCCCGCAAGCATTTGGAGCTGCTGCGCGCCCCGGAGCGCTGAGTCCGTGGCCTCCCGCCTTGCGGGGAGAAGAGAGGACCGCCAGGCATGCCCTCGGGCAGACTCCCCTCCCCCGCTTGCGTCTGACTTTTCGCGGCCCCCGCTCTCGGCGTCAGGCCAATTGGCTGTGGATGCAGCGAAGCACGGCTTCCAAGTCCACGGGTTTGGCGAGGACGCAATCCGGTCCGGAATAAGGGTGGTTGGGTTGGGCGAGGGCGGTCAGGAAGATGATTTTGACATTCCGGGTGAGGGGATGGTTGCGCAGGACCGCGGCCACCTCGTCGCCGCCGAGACCGGGCATCATGATGTCCAGAATAATGAGGCGGGGGTGGAACTCCTGGGTGGCGCGAAGGGCCGCCTCACCGCGGCTTTCGGTGCGGACCTCGAAAAACTGGGTTTGCTCAAGGTTGAGTTTAAGCATGCGAGTGATGCTGTCCTCGTCATCCACAACCAGGATTCTTATTTTGGAAGCTTGGGTCGCGGGCAAACTCGTGCCGGCGCTGGCCGGGAAAGCCGGCGGCGAGGCAGTATTAAGGAGATTGTTCATAACTGTGCCTTGGGTTCGGCGCGCAGGATGAGCGTGACCAGGGTGCCCCCCTGGCGCGCGTTTCGGATGTCAATGGCTCCGTCGTGGAGCTCCACTATTTTCTTCACAACCGCAAGGCCCAGGCCGGTGCCTTCACCCACGGGTTTGGTGGTGAAGAAGGGATCAAAGACGCGCGGAAGGTGCTCCGGAGCGATGCCCGGTCCATTATCCAGAATCTGGGTGAGCACCAAGGGGATGCCGGGCTTGAACTCCCGGCAGGCCGGATGGCTGCGGGAGAGATCGGCGTCGGCGGTGATTAGGCGGGTGATGAGGCTGAGGCGCCCGGCAGCGGGCATCGCCTGGAGGGCATTGAGAACGAGGTTGACAAAGACCTGCTGTATTTTCTGGCGATTGACACGGACGGGGGGAAGCCCGTCGGCGAGGCGCAGGTCGAGGGCGGTCTGGGAGGCGGCGATCTCGAAGTGGAGAAGGGCCAACGAACTCTCGACGAGCGCGTTCCAGTCTTCGGGCTGGAGTTCGATCCGCGGAGTTGCGGCGAAGCAGAGCAATTCGCGGACAATGGAGTTGGCGCGGGTCATGGCCTGGCGCATATCCTGCAGCACCGCCCGCGTTTCCGCCGGCGCGGCGGGCAGTCGGCGTTCGAGGTAATCCAAACCCATGACAATGGTTTGGAGGGGATTCTTGACTTCGTGGGCTACGCCGGCGGCCAGAGTGCCAATGGATTCGAATTTGGCGGCGCGAATTTGGGCGGCGAGCAGATCGGCTTCCGCCAGTTTGCGCTCAGTGAGGTCCACATGGGAACCAGCCATGCGAACGGGGTTGCCAGCGGCATCCCGCAGGGCGACCCCCCGCGCGAGAATCCACCGGTAAGTGCCGTCCTTGTGGCGGAGGCGATGTTCGAGTTCGTAAGTGGGCGCACGGCCGGCGAGGTAGTTCCGCAGCGCAGCCAGGGCGCGATCGTGATCCTCCGGGTGGAGGAGCCGTTCCCAGGTCTCGAACCGGCCAGGGAGTTCATCCTCCTCATATCCAAGCATGCTTTTCCAGCGCGGCGAGAAATAAAGCTGCCCCGTGGCGATGTCCCAGTCCCAGATGCCATCATTGGTGCCGGCGATGACCAAGGCAAGGCGTTCCTGCTCGCTGCAGAGCGCGAGTTCGGCGCATTTGCGTTCGGTGACATCGGAAACCAGACCGTCGTAGCCGGAAACACGGCCCCGCCGGTCGCGGCGCGGCACCGCCGTGTTGCGCACCCAGCGGACGCCGTTGGTGCGATGGTGGATGCGGTGTTCCAGCGGCGGGACGGTTTCTCCCCGGAGGAGTCGGGCGATGTGCCGGACTGCGGCAGGCCGATCCGCGGCTTCGATGATTCGGTTCCAAAGGTCAGCATCGGCATGGAAGGCGTGGGGAGGATAACCAGTGACCACTTCACAGCCGGCGCCAACATGGGTGGTCTTGATCCGATCATCCCGAAGGGTCACGGAATAGGCGAAATCGGTAACAAAGGCCAGAAGGCCTTGGCAGCTCCGGCCGTCTCCAGCCGCCGCCGAGGTCGTTTCGGCCCTTCGATTTTTGGTTCGTAATCTCATACCATCCACCGCAAGTTCGCGCACCAAGGCGTGTTGGTCTGTACGCAAACTTGCGTACGGTATGAGCCTGATATAAATTAAGCCGATTTTCCGGATTAGGATGGTTGGTAATTATTAATCAGTATTTATGGCTCGGACGCTGCCAAGCCGGAGCCCCCACCCCCCTGCGAAAGTGGAGGGAAGGGGCGAGTGGACCTCGGTGGGAGGGGCTGCCGCGGAGGGGAAGCAGGCCGTTATGGTGGCGAACAGGAGGGGCAGGCTCTTATATCTGACACCCGCTGCCGTGCCGTTCTTGGAGCGGTATTGTCCCGCCGCGCTCGAGAATTCGTGCCAATTACCTCGGGAATGGATGGAACAGATGGAGGGGCATCTGGAAGCGGGGAAAGGCGGGCATTTTGCCGCAGTCCGGGCGGGAATGGGGGCGGCAGGTGAGGCGAAGTCCTGGTTGCAGGTGCGGTTTCGGGCTGCGGGCAATCAGGCAATCCGGTTGTGGCTGGACGAGCGGCAGGGGGTGGCGGGGCGAAAAGGGGAATGCCCGCGACTCACACGCCGGGAGGCGGAGGTTTTGCAGTGGATTGTCGAGACGAAGAGCAATCTCGAGATCGCAATGATTTTGGGGATCAGCCCCCGGACCGTCCACAAGCACGTGGAGCATATTCTGCGGAAGCTGGGAGTGGAGAACCGGCGCGCGGCAGCCCGGTGCCATTATCCTAAATTCCGCAGTTGGAGGGTAAGTTTTCATGCGGTGGGGGCTCCGATTTGAGTTGGGAGGGGCACGTCGAACATCTGGCCTTTCAACTGCGGCGCAGTTGCGGCCAACCACGCGCAAACCCGCTGGTAGCCGGCCCG
>JARKQH010000161.1 GCA_029974925.1 Verrucomicrobiota bacterium | reverse complement strand
CCATCACCGACGGCGAACTGCGCCTGGAATGCTGCCCCTTCATGGAACTCGACGCCGTGGTGTCCAAGCTGCGGGACATGGGCGTGCGTTTCGAGGCCACCAATGCCGGCGTGGTGGTGCGCCGGGGCGAGCAGCGTCTGGGCGTGGACGTGGTCACCCAGCCCTATCCCGGCTTTCCCACGGACGTGCAGGCCCAGTTCATGGCCCTTATGTGCGTGGCCAAGGGAGCCGGCTCGATCCGGGAAACCATTTTCGAAAACCGGTTCATGCACGTCCAGGAACTGGTGCGCCTGGGAGCCCAGATACGGATTTCCTCCCAGAGCGCCTTTATCCGGGGCGTGAAAACCCTTACCGGCGCGCCGGTCATGGCCTCGGACCTGCGGGCCAGCGCCTCGCTGGTCCTGGCCGGGCTGGCCGCCAAGGGCGAGACCCTTATCCAGCGCGTCTATCATCTGGATCGCGGCTACGAGGCCGTGGAGGTCAAGCTGCGAAACGTGGGTGCTGCGATCGAGCGCCTCGCCTGACCAAGGAGGCCTGCATGCGAAGCGTGGTTTGGGGGGCGGTCCTGGCCGCCTGCATCGTTTTGGCGGGAACCGAGGCCCGGGCCTACGGGCTTTTTGCCTGCGTGGACGGCTACGGACAGCAGGTATGCGTCATCAATACCGGCGTCATGACCGACTTTTCACCCTCGGCCCTGTGCAATTCCTCGTGCCCGGCCTGTGTCGGCACGTGCAACGGCGCGAAAATGTACCCGGCCAGCCCGGTGGGAGGCGGCTATTGGGTCCAGACCTGGCAGGAACCGCCGGGCTATCCCGGCCAAAACGTCCTCAATCCCGGCAGCTCGGAGCAGCAGACCCAGAACTTCATGGACCAGAACCTGGCCTCCCCGCTGCCGCCGCCGGTCGTGGTCACCCCGCAGCCCATGGCCCCGCCGCAGTAGCAGCGGAATACGATGGTCCAGCCTTGACGGGGCCGGCCTTCCCGGTGTAAGGGAGCCGTTATGCAATCCCGCATGACCGCCACGCGCTTCGCCTTTTTCGGACCGTATTATTATGACGGCCCTCGCGCTCGCGGCCAGGCGGGTGGTGCGGCCGCATAGTCCGTACCGAGACAAAACCGCCGACAGGGGCCGCGGGCGCATCGCCCGGCGGCCCTTTCCGTTTCGGTCCGCCGGGTCCCGGCTCCAGGCAAAAACGCCAAGGAGAGCCTTCATGACCATCGGCAAGACCATCCGTTCCGAGCGCATCTTCAATCGCGACACCGGCCGCACCATCATCGTGCCCCTGGACCACGGCGTGACCGTGGGGCCCATCGAGGGCATCGTGGACATGCGCGACACCGTGACGAACATCGTGGAGGGGGGCGCCAACGCGGTGCTGATGCACAAGGGCGTGGTGCCCTGCGGCCACCGGGCCAGGGGCCGCGACATCGGGCTTATCGTGCACCTGTCCGCGTCCACGGCGCTGTCGCCGTTTCCCGGGGCCAAGACCCTGGTCTGCACCGTGGAGGAGGCCGTGCAGCTGGGCGCGGACGCGGTGAGCCTGCACCTGAACCTGGGCGACGCCAGTGAGCGCGACATGCTGGCCGACATGGGGGAGGTGACGCGCCAGGCCGGACGCTGGGGCATCCCCGTGCTGGCCATGGTCTACGGGCGCGGCCCCAAGATCGACGACGAGTTCGACCCCGGGGTGGTGGCGCACTGCGCGCGCGTGGGCATGGAGCTGGGCGCGGACATCGTGAAGGTGCCCTACACCGGCGACCCGGAGAGTTTCGCCAAGGTGGTTGCGGCGGCGCGGATACCCGTGGTGATCGCGGGCGGGCCCAAGACCCCCACCACCAAGGATTTTCTGCGCATGGTGGACGAGAGCGTGCAGGCGGGCGGGGCCGGGTTGTCCGTGGGGCGCAACATCTTCCAGCACAAGAACCCGGGGAGTTTGTTGCAGGCCCTGGGGAAGATCGTGCACGACCGCTGGAGCGTGGAGCAGGCCATGGAGGGGTTGCAGGAGTAGCGTTTTTCCGGGGCGGGAGGGGTACGGCATCCGTGTCCGGCCTTTTCGGCGATGCATTTGAAGAGCATCGCCGAAAAACCCGGCCCCGGACGCCGCACCCCTCCTGGTTACGCTGTCGGAGCGCGGGGGGCGGACCGGCCCTGTCCGGGGGCGCGCAGGGCGGTATCGCGCCGATGCGCAGCATCGGAGGCCGCAGGCCGATAGCTGATGCCGCCCGAGCACCGCCGGGAAGGGCCGGGCCGCCGGGCTGATTCGGTCGGGGGAAAGGCAGAGGGAAGAAGGCTTTCCGGAAGCGTGGGCGCTGATCCCTGAAAATGACCCCATTTCGCGTAAAAATCCGCCCGAAGCGGAAGCTTCGGGCGGATTTTTTATATGGGGTTCCAAGGGGCCATCCGGCCCCTTGGCCGCCGGAGGCGATCGAAAGTCTATTGCAGCAGCAGCTGCTTGGAAATCCCGGGCACGGAGAACCTGCCGCCGGAGGGGGGCATGACCAGGTAGGCCACGGAGCATCCCACGCGGGCGGAGGTGTACTTGATGCGCATGTAGCCCTGTTCCCCCCAGTTGGTGCCCCAGCTGTTGCGCAGAATCCAGTAGCCGTTGTTCTGGGCGTCGCCCGCGTCGTCCCAGCCCACCAGGGTGATGGCGTGGTTGGTGGTCTGGTAGGCGCAGGTGGGGTTGCCGGTGCAGCTGGT
>JARKQH010000120.1 GCA_029974925.1 Verrucomicrobiota bacterium | reverse complement strand
TGGCGTTCAGCGTGTCCAAGAGCCACGGTTCCATGCCCCGGGCGGCAATCTCGCCCATCAACTGATCCATGGATTGAACCGGCCGTCCGTGCGCCCGGGAAAAACTCTCCAGCAGACCCCGCTCTGACACGAGCGTTTCCAGGCAGCCCACAGCCCCGCAGCCGCAGCGGCGGAGGTTGTTGGCCACGGGCGTATGGCCGAATTCGCCGCTGAGGGGAGTCGGATGGGAGTAAAGCTGGCCGTCAATGACCATGGCCCCGCCCACGCCTTGGCCGAAATCCACGAGGAAGAAATCGTCGCCTTCCGGGTCCGCGCTCAAATGGCCCAATGCCAGCGCCCGAATCTCCTGCACCAGCAGCACCGGTGCCTTGAGCTGTGCGCCGGCCAATTCCGGCAGGCTTGTCCGTTCGAGCCAATGGAGGTTGGGACTGAAGAGGACTTTTCCCTGCGTTTCATCCACGATGCCAGGCACGCTGATCAAGATTCCCCACAGGGGACCGGTGACCAGCTCGGAAGCCACGCGAGCGAATTCCCGCTTCCAGGCTTCGGGGGAGGACGGCGTGGGGAAGCGCCGCGCCCATTGATCCCGCAGTTCGACGCCCACCGGCAGGGCGGACAGGGAGGTGTCCGTGACGCCGAGTTCCACCGCCAGAAAGCGGGTGCGGCGATTGTCCAGGCGCAGCATCTGGCCGGGCCGTCCCAGACGCGGCGCGCCGCCGTTTTGCGGGGGGCGTCCGCCGGCCCGGGTTGGCGAGTCGTGGCCGGAGCCCACTTCGCTCAGGATGCCGTGGTGGAGCAGTTCGCTGATGATCTTGCCCGCGGTCGGCTGGCTGATGCCGCCCGCCTTGGCGAGATCGGCGCGCGAGGCGCATCCCAGCCGCCACAAGAGGGAGACGACGGTCCGTTGGTTGGTCCGTCGCAGGCTGGCCGGCAGGGCCGGTGTGTTCACGCCAAGCATAGGCAAAAATCCGGGGCGAGCCTATTATGTGAACTTTGTTAAGTAAAGCCCTTTCTTGCCCGCGCCTTTTTCCTGCCCGCGCGCGCCGCGCCAGGCCCGGCGCGGCACGGCGCCGGTGTTCCGACACGGGCCGCACAAAGCGGGGGCGAGGGCGAGGTCAGCCGGAAGTCCCCTCCGCAACTCTTGACCTTCCCGGCCGGCGGAAGCCGGGGCGGCTAATACCGGTAGTGGTCCGGTTTGTAGGGGCCTTCGACCGGCACGCCGATGTAATCGGCCTGCTTGCGGGTGAGTTTGGTGAGCTTGACGCCGATTTTTTCGAGGTGCAGGCGCGCGACCTCCTCGTCGAGTTTCTTGGGGAGGCGATAGACGGCCGGCTTGTAAGTGTCGCGGTGGGCCCAGAGATCGAGCTGCGCCAGGACCTGGTTGGTGAAGGAGTTGGACATGACGAAGCTGGGGTGGCCCTCGGCGCAGCCGAGATTGACCAGGCGGCCCTCGGCCAGCAGGTAGATGCTTTTGTCGCCGGGCAGGTCGTAACGGTCCACCTGCGGCTTGATGTTAACGCGGTGGACCCCCCTGGCGTTGTTGAGCCGGTCCACCTGGATTTCGTTGTCGAAATGGCCGATGTTGCAGACGATGGCCTGGTCCTTCATTTTGAGCATGTGCTCGAGGGTGATGACGTCGCAGTTGCCGGTGCAGGTGACATAGATGTCCGCCTCGCCGAGCGTGTCCTCGACGGTGGTGACTTCAAAGCCCTCCATGGCCGCCTGCAGGGCGTTGATGGGATCAATTTCGGTCACAATGACGCGCGCGCCGAAGCCCCGCAGGGAGTGGGCCGAGCCTTTGCCGACATCGCCGTAGCCGCAGACGACGGCGGTCTTGCCGGCGATCATCACGCCGAGGGCGCGCTTGAGGCCATCGGCGAGGGACTCGCGGCAGCCGTAGAGGTTGTCGAACTTGGACTTGGTGACCGAGTCGTTCACATTGATGGCCGGGACGAGCAGCTTGCCGGCCTCGAGCATTTGATACAGGCGATGAACGCCGGTGGTGGTTTCTTCGCTGACCCCCTTCCATTCCCGGACGGCTTCGGTGAACCAGCCGGGGCGCTCTTTGGCACAGCGCCGGAGCAGTTTCTTGATGACTTCCTCCTCATGGCTGGCGCTGGCGGTGTTGACCCAGTTGCTGCCGTGTTCCATCTCGTAGCCCTTGTGGAGCAGGAGGGTGGCATCCCCGCCATCGTCCACCACCAGTTGGGGGCCCTTGCCGCCGGGGTGGGTCAGCGCGGCCAGAGTGAAATCCCAGTATTGTTCCAGCGATTCGCCTTTGAAGGCAAAGACCGGCACGCCGGCCTTGGCGATGGCCGCCGCGGCGTGGTCCTGGGTGCTGAAGATGTTGCAGCTCGCCCAGCGGACGGAGGCGCCCAGTTCGACCAAGGTTTCAATCAGCACGGCCGTCTCGATTGTCATGTGCAGCGAACCCGAGACCCGGACCCCTTGGAGGGGCTTTTGCGCGCCATATTTTTCGCGGACGGCCATCAGGCCCGGCATTTCCTGTTCGGCCACGGAGATTTCTTTGCGGCCCCAGTCGGCCAGGGTGAGGTCGCGGATGTGAAAGTCCTGCGGTCGGCGGGACTTTTTGCCGTTGGTTTTTGTCAGAGCAGGCATAGAGCTAAAAAATCAATCGTCTGTGGCTTGGGACACGGCTGGCGCCGGGATTCAGGCTTTGATTCCCACCGCCCGGCGGAGCGGGCGAACCATGTTGGTTTTCTCCCAGGTGAGGTCCGGGTCGTTTTTGCCGAAATGACCGTAGTTGGTGGTTTTGGCGTAGATGGGACGGCGGAGGTTCAGTTGTTCGATGATGTCCGCCGGCTGGAAACTGAAGAGGTGGCGGATGGCGCGGAGGATGCGTTCTTCGGGAACGGTGGCGGTGCCGAAGGTATCCACACTCACACTGACGGGGTCGGGGTGGCCGATGGCGTAGGCGAACTGGAGTTCGCACTTGGCCGCCAGGCCCGCCGCCACTACGTTCTTGGCCACCCAGCGCGCCATGTAGGCGGCGCTGCGATCCACCTTCGTGGGGTCCTTGCCCGAGAAAGCGCCGCCGCCGTGGCGCCCCATGCCACCGTAACTGTCCACGATGATCTTCCGGCCGGTCAAGCCGGTATCGCCCTGCGGGCCGCCGACGACAAAGCGGCCGGTGGGATTGATCAGGTATTCGGTGCGGGGGTTGAGGAACTGCTTCGGCAGCACCTTTTTGATCACCTCCTCGATGCAGAAGCGCTCAATTTCGCGGTGTTTGACATCCTTCGTGT
Organism: Verrucomicrobiota bacterium; assembly: GCA_029974925.1. Taxonomy (GTDB): domain Bacteria; phylum Verrucomicrobiota; class Verrucomicrobiia; order Limisphaerales; family UBA8199; genus JARKQH01. The sequence goes on along the minus strand of JARKQH010000120.1, from coordinate 37,298 downwards.
GCTGGGTGGAAATCACGACGTTGGTGACCGCCGTAGGCTTGCCGTCCACGTAGGCCACGGACACCTGCGACTTGGCGTCCGGACGGAGCCACGGAACCTTGCCTGATTTCCGGATTTCGGTCAGCTTCCGTCCCAGGCGGTGAGCGAACATGATGGGCGCCGGCATCAGTTCCGGCGTTTCATTGCAGGCATAGCCAAACATCAGACCCTGGTCACCCGCGCCCTGTTTGGCGGTCTTTTTGCCCTCGGCTTTCCGGGCGTCCACCCCCTGGGCAATATCAGGGGACTGGCCGGTGATGAAGCAGTTGACGAACACCTTGTCGGCGTGAAAGACGTCGTCGTCATTGACATAGCCGATGTCGCGGATGGCCTGGCGGGCCAGGCCGACAAAATCAATCACCTCGCTCGGGTTGCGATATCCCAGCTTGGGCACTGTGATTTCGCCCCCGACAATCACGGTGTTGGACTTGGCATAGCATTCGCAGGCGACCCGGCTCATTTTGTCCACCCGCAGACACGCGTCCAAGACGTAGTCCGAGATGGTATCGCAAACTTTGTCGGGATGGCCTTCGCCGACGGACTCGGAGGAGAAGATGAAGAATTTGCTCATTGCAGTTAAGGATAGGCGACGACGATCATTTAATATTAACGTATCAAGATAACATGATATGAGCGGAATGACAGAAGTCAACCCGGCGTTTTGAAAAACGACTGCGGTCGCAGGCCGTCTGGCTGCCGGCGCCGGCCTTGGGGGAGCGAGCCGGGAGGATGCGGTCCCGCGCGGGCTTCAGGACGGCGGTGCGGGTCAGGCGGGGGGCGGAAGGTGGGGAATTGTTAAGGAACTGTAAAAATTGCGGCTTTCCCGGGCCTCTCCTGGTAAAGTGGGCCCACGTAACTGATGACCTTGGCCAGCTCGAATCCGCCAGCGGGGCCGCCCGCCATCCGCGTGCTGCTCATAGACGACGACCGGAAGCTTTGCCGGCTGATTCATGATTATCTCAAACCCATGGGCTATGCCGTTGAGTGCGCTCACTCCGGCCCCGAGGGTTTGGAGCGGGCGGCCGCCGGCCAGTTTGAGGCCGTCATTCTCGATGTCATGTTGCCAGGCATGGACGGATTCGAGGTCCTCAAACAACTTCGCCGGGTGTCCGATGTGCCCGTGCTGATGCTGACCTCGCGGGGCGATGAGGCCGACCGCATCGTTGGGCTGGAGATCGGGGCGGACGATTATCTGCCGAAAACCTTCTCGACGCGGGAGTTGCTGGCCCGCCTGCGGGCCGTGACGCGCCGCGCCCGCGGCACCGCCAAAGGCGGGGAACCTGGCGAAGAACCGGAATTGGTCGTTGGCCGGCTGCGCATCAATACCGCCTCGCGGGTCGCGCGGCTCGACGAGGCCCCCCTGGCGTTGACCCCGGTCGAGTTCGATCTGCTGGCCTGCCTCGCCCGCGCCCGGGGCCGGGTCAAAACCCGCGAGCAGTTGCTGGAAGAAATCCGTGACCGCGACTACGACGTTTATGACCGCTCGATAGACGTCCACATTTCGACGCTTCGCCGGAAGCTGGGCGATGATCCCAAGGAGCCGCGCTTCATCCGGACCGTTCGCACGGCCGGCTACATGCTCATCAACCCTGAGGCGTGAGCCGCCGCCATGACCGCCTCCGCTTCCGCATCCCCTGCCCGACTGCGCTTTCCGCTGCTGGCCAGGATTCTGGTCTGGCTGGGCCTCAACCTCGCGCTTCTGGCCGGCGTCCTGTTTTTCGTCTTTCAGGCTCAGTTTCAACTGGGTCTGGACACCCTGCTGGCTGGGCGCGCCGGCGACCGCATCCAGGCCCTCAGCGAAGTCATCAGCGGCGCCTTGCGCAATCAGCCCGCCTCCGCTTGGGACGAAATTGTCCAAAACTTCAGCGCCGCCTACAAGGTTCCGCTCGCTCTTTTCAGTCACGATGGCACCCAACTGGCCGGCCCCCCGGTCAGCCTGCCGCCCGAAGTCCTCGCGCGGGTGATGGAGCGCCGCGGCCCGGGTGAAGGACTCGGGCGCGGTCCGCCGCCCGGACGCGGCCCGCGTCGCGGGGCGGTCGAGGCGGAACCGGTGCGAACGCGGTTCAGTTTGCACACGTCTGACCCCAGCCGTTATTGGGTGGGGGTTCGCCTGCCCCTGCCGGACCCGGATGTAAACCGGCCCTGGCCGGTGACCTTGCTGATCATCTCGGACTCGCTCCACGCCGGCGGCCTGTTTCTGGACCTGCGCCCCTGGCTGTTCGTGGCCCTGGGCGCCCTGGTCTTCACCGTCCTGTTCTGGCTGCCGCTGGTGCGCGGCGTGACCCGGTCGCTGTCCCAATTGACCCACGCCACAGAACAAATCGCCGGTGGTCACTTCGAGGTCCGGGTCAACTCGCGCCGCGCCGATGAACTCGGGCGCCTGGCGCAAAGCGTCAACCGCATGGCTGACCGCCTCGCCGGATTCGTTCATGGCCAGAAACGGTTTCTGGGCGACATCGCCCATGAGTTGTGCTCGCCGCTGGCCCGGATGCAAATGGCGGTGGGCATTCTCGAACAGCAGGGCGACCCCCGCCTCAAGGCTTCCCTCGAGGACCTCCGGGAAGAGGTCGAGCACATGTCGAGTCTGGTCAACGAACTGCTCTTGTTTTCGAAAGCCGGCCTGGCCCCCAAGACCGTGGCCCTCGAGCCGGTGCCGCTCGCCGCGGTGGCGCGGCGTGTGCTTGAACGGGAAAACCTGGGGCCCGGGCAGGCCGAAATTCAGATCGCTGAAGATCTCCACGTCCTGGCGCAGCCGGAACTGTTGACGCGCGCACTGGCCAACCTGGTCCGCAATGCCGTCCGCTACGCCGGCCCCGCCGGCCCCGTCCGCCTCCACGCCGTGGCCGGTCCGGAGGAGGTGCGCGTGGTGGTGGCCGACCGCGGCCCCGGTGTGCCCGCGTCCGAACTGGAGAAGATTTTCGATCCCTTCTACCGCGGGGAGCCGTCGCGCAGCCGTGAGACCGGCGGCATTGGCTTGGGGCTGGCCATCGTCAAATCGTGCGTCGAGGCCTGCGGCGGGGGCGTCAGCGCCGCCAATGCCCAGCCCACGGGATTGGAGGTGACCCTTCGGCTGAAACCCGCGCCGGCGCCGCCAGCTTAGCCCGGGGAGGTTCCGTCCGCCCCGCGGCTTTCGGTCCAGCGGATGGCGTAGCGCACCACCTCGCCGCCGCTGGGCAGTTTGAGTTTGCGCTTGATGTTGGCGCGGTGGACCTCGACGGTTTTCACGCTTAAATGGAGGCGCTCCGCGATCTGCCGGCTGGTGTGTCCTTCGCCAATCAGGTGAAACACCTCAAATTCCCGGTCGGACAACAGCTCGAGGGGCGAATCCGCCGCCTCCGCCCGGCGGCCGGCGAACATCTCGAGGATTTTGGCGGAGACCCGCTCGCTGACATAGATGTGCCCGGCCAGGACCTTGCGGATGGCTTGGAGCAGCCGCCGGCCATCCTCCTGTTTGGGCACGTAACCGCGCCCCCCCGCCCGCAACACCCGCTCCGCATACAACCGCTCGTCATGCATTGAAACCACCAGCACCGGCACTCCGGGATGGAACACCCGCACGTCCTTGATCAGTTCCAGCCCGCTGCGATCCGGCAGCGCGATTTCCGTCAACACCAGGTCCGGCTGCCGGGCGCTGATCAGGTTCAGCGCCTGCGCCGCCGTGTCCGCCTCGCCCCCGACCTCCAGGTCCGGCTCCTCCTCAATAAGGTGCGCCACTCCCTTCCGCATCAGCGGATGGTCGTCCACAATCAGAATTCGCTTGAGACTCCGGGTCCCGGCCTTCATCTCCGGCAACTTGACCGCTCCCCTCCCCCCGCGCAAGGCCCAACTCGGTCACTCCTCGAGCCGGCACACCCGTCGGCATCCGGTGTGGAACCGGACGCCCACGGCCCCCCCGCCACACCGGTCCAAGCCATCAGGTGCTACCACCTCAACTCCCAGACCTCGGCCTGACGCGGCGGGAAGGTCGCCGCGCGGTCGAAAACCGGGGGCCAGGTTTCCCAACCGGTTGTGGTTCCGTCCGTGGCGGTTCGCTGGGCGCGGAATTTGCGGGCGCGAATCCCGTTTGCCGCGGCGTCAAAGGGCACCGTGCTGGACACGCTCTCGTCTCCGACGTTGACGAACAGGAGCACCATCCGCTTTTCGCGGGGCAACTGCCACGCGCCGGTGAGCACGGCGTCGGTGGTGACCCACCATTCCCCCGACCATTGCCAATCGGCGCGCACGGTGGGAACGGAGCCGGAAAGCCGGGGCGGCCGGGCCATTTCGCCGGCGGAAAAGTAACGGCTGAATTGCGCGCGCAGCCGCGCCAGGTTGCGAAAGAAGCCGGCGTTGTCCTTCTCGTTGACGACCGCGGGGTCGAGCCAGCCGAGTTGTTCCCCATACACCAGTTGCTGGCCGGCCTTCATGCGGAGCGCGAGGTCCTTGGTGGCGCCGCCGCGATAGGCGCGCCCGAACATCTGCACGGTGCCGCCATAAATTGCCGGGAAAACCGGCACCTGTCCGGGGAACTGCCAGTGCCAGGTCAGGTACCCGTCGAACCACCGGATAAACGGTTCGGCGTTGCACTCGGTGGTGAGGGCCGACCCGGGCGGCATGGTCCGGCGGATGGCCTCAAGCATTTTCCAGTAGCTTTCGTTCCACCAATGGCCGCCGCCGAGCGGGTGGCCGTGCGCGGGGTCCTGGCAGAGGGTGGGCGAGGCGGCGGCCACCTGGTCAATATAGACGGCGCTGGTCCCGCACTCGCCCAGCAGCCGCAGCACGATGTTGCTGACCGTGTTCTGCCAGAGGGGGGTGGCGGGGCACATCACACCCAGGCGCACCGGCTGGCCGTTAGTCTCCTTGCTGTTGTAGGTTTCGAGATATGGCGAGCCGTCCTCCTGTTTGGTCGCCGCGGCAAGAGCCAGCCGGCTGAACTGAAAATCCTCGGCGCCGCGATCGTGCGAGTCCCACAGCCGGCCGTTGATGTAGGGCATCACGAACACCCCGGCCGATTTCAACCCGGCGACGCCCTCGCTGAAACCGGGTTTGGTGGGAAAGTAATGGGGATAATCGTTGTCGAACGGAATCTGGTGCCAGTTATACCAGTGGAAGCCGGCGGGCAGGTCGAGGAACTCGCGGAATTTCTTGACGCGGCCCACGCACTCGTCCGGCGCGCCGCCGGTCATCGTCCAGACGTTCAGGTCGCGCATCCAGCGGGGCGTGTCGGCGCGGCCCTCGCGCTTGAGGCGCGGCCACCACTTCGCTTCGCGCTGCGCCCAACGCTTGTAGATCATGGCCGCGTCAAACCAGTCGCCGCGCAGGAGCTGCCAGACCGCTTCGCCTTCCAGAACGAAGTCGTTGCCGGCCCGGCCCAGATCCGGGGCGGGGAGGTCGAAGCTCAACCGCACGGTGCGCGTCGCCGGATCGCTTTTCAGGGCGAGGTCCTTGGTGCCGCCCCAGGGATCGTGCATGGCAAAGTAAAGTCCGGTCGGCGGTCCGCTCTCGCGATAGGCGGCCAGGAACTGCATGGCGCACCAGCCATTGGGATAGGTGCCGCTGAAACTGAACGCCCGGTTCCAGACGCCGCGCTGCACGTCGCCCGGGCCGCGCGGCACCAGCACGACCGCGTTGCTCCCGAGGTCCGCCAGGGCCACTTGCGGGAACAGGACACGCCATACGCTCAGGTTGCGGCTGGTGTTGTCCACCCGCAGCTTCCACCGCAGCGCCCCCGCCCGCTGGTCGGGTGAAACCGTCGCGGTCACCGAAAGACCGGCCAGGGTCTCATCCTCGGGGTCGGACCAGCGCAGCTCGAGCCCCGCGCCGCGCTTGCGCAGGGCGCACTGGCGCCAGCCGGCGTCGGCCGCCAGTTTCATCTGGTTGGTCGAACCGCCGGGCCGCACGGTCAGCGAGAAGAGCGGAAGCGGGTTGGCCGCCAAGAGGTCCTGTCCGGACTGCGCATCCAGCAGGCGCTCGACCCGAATGCCGCCGGCTGTGCTGCGCACCCCAAGCTGCAAGTCACCGGCCGTCACTGGAACGGGTTGCGCCTCCGGCGCCCCTCCCCGCAACCCCGCCGGGGAAAGCAGCAGCAACCCGAGCATTGCCGTCAATTGAAACCGTTTGCACTTCATGACCGGAGAGTAATCGCCGCACGGCGTCAAGGCACAACGCAAAAGCGCGAAACGATGGAAATAATTCATCGTAACCCGGACAATAAGCACTGCCCGCGCCCTTTTGGTTCCACCCGGCAACGCACGTTCCCCCGACTATGGGACTATCGGACTATGGGACTATCGGACTAACGACCATGGGAAGATGGGACAACAAGATTAGGTGGCGGACCTGACGGCAGCAGGCGGACCGTTGGGAACGCTGGGGGCGAAGCACGGAGGCATGCTGGCTCGTGGGGGGTATGCACCTCATGGGCACGCGTCGGTGTCTGGAGGAGGGTCGGGGTTGAGGCTGGCGGAAGTAGTCAACGGCGGGAGGACGGGATTATGGCGGTGGCGGGGGGAGGGTGTCTGCGGATTCCATACGCGGCACCGAAAGACTCGGCGGCCTCGGAGAGCCCCGGATCGAGCTTGGCCCGATTGGTGGCGCAGAAGGTGGCGCTGGGGCTGAGGAGCAAACCGGTGCCGGTGAGTTCTGCCTCGGCGGTCTTGGTGTTGGATTTTTGGCCTTTGAACAGATTGCCCCCGCGCGAAGCGCCGAACGCCAGAACACCGCCACAAAGAGCAAATCCTTATTAATTCTTAACGAAAGCGGCGCAGCCGCGAGACGCTCCGAAACGCACCGGCCTCCTCCTACCCGCTGTATTCAATTTCAATTGTAACCTCCGGGGCCGCATCGCCGTATGCCTCAGTGTAGGCGCGGAAACGCCGCGCATGAACTGTATTCAGGCTTATGAAAAACATTTTGTTGGTTCTCTCGGTTGGCGTCGTGGTCGGCGCGGCGGCAGTTTTCTTCCTTGTCAGGGGACCGAGCAGCAGCTTGGAGACGCCATCCACCGAGCTGGGTGAGGCCCATTCCGAAGCTGTTGCTTCCGAGCCGGTTGTGGAAGCCGTTGACAGCCAGGCCCCTTTAGCGGCGGCCCCGCGCCCCCAGCCGGTTGTCGTCGCCACCCCGACGGCGACCGGCCCCTCGAGCGCCTGGGCGCGTCTGGCCGAGAAATACGGACCGGAGAAAACCGCGCTTTCCGCCAAAATCACGTCGAACATCACGAGTGTGATTGATCAGGGGATGGAGCTTGCCAACACGTGGGCCAGGAACTCCGGCTCGACCAACGTTGCGGAGGCGGCCACCAAAGAAATCCTTCGCAACGCGACCACGCAGCTTGGGCTTAACGAAACCCAGCAGCAACAGGCTGCGCTTGTAATTCATGACCTCATTGGAAGGCGCATGAACGCGGTGGCCGACCTGACGGCGGCCATGCGGTCGGAGCCGGAGCAAATCATGGATATGCTGCTGGCTGGCGACGCCCTGGCGCGCGGACTCATCACCCAGGACCAATACAACCAGATTACGCTGCCGACGCGCACCATGCTGCAGAATCTCGCCGGGTTTGTCACCGGTCAGCAACCCGGCGCCACGGGCATCGCGCAATTGGTCGGCGATGAGACCGCCGCCGCCCAGCTTCAAACCATTCTTACCCCGGAGCAGCAGGCCCGCCTTGCCGAGATCGCCGCGGCCGCCAACGAACGCATGCAGGCGCGTCGCGCCCGCAGCAGCAATTCGGGAATGTTCATCCAAAGCGGCGAAATCCCCGTCATGGACCTTGAAAGGCTCGACCAATCCGTGGCCTCGGTCCAGAAAATGACGGAGGCGGCAAGGCTCATGATGGAGGGGATGAAGGGCCTCCGAGAGGCCACCCCGCAGGCCGGCAGCCGGCCCTGACCTCGAATTTGCCGATGTAGCAGTTGGAGTTCACCGCTCCCCATCCGCCGGTGAAGTAGCGACAATCCGCCGCTCTGCCGGAGCCACGCCGGCGACTCAGCGCTTGTCAAAGGCCGACAGGTCCCACTCCTCGCGCCAGGGAATGGTCACGGAGCCGTCCGGCTTGAAAACCACCGGCAGCCAGACGTAGCGGGATTCGCGCAGTTGTTGCGGATTCCAGCGGTCCGCCATGAAAATAAAGCCTCCCGGCACCCCCACCACCGGCAGCACAAACGTGCTTTGCGCCCCGAAGGTGGTCTCCGCGCCCGGGCCGACGCACGGATTGCCCCTCGATTCCCACGGCCCGAGCGGGCGGTCTGCCACGGCGCAATCGGCCGCGTTGGGGGTCCACCCGGTGCAGCCGGAGGTGATCAGGTAATAACGCCCCTGGTATTTGAATGGCGCGGGAGCCTCCCGCATGCGGCGCACCAGAATCCGTTCCCAGGTTTGACCCCGGACCGCGGGTGTTTCCGGCCCCGTAAATTCGGCGTTGAGCCGGACGACGTACATCGTCCAGTTTCCCTCCGAGGCGTAAAACACGTAGGCGCGGCCATCCTCATCCACGAAAAGGTTCATGTCGCGGAAGGTGCCGCCGAACTGTTTTTGCTGGTCCACATCGTCTTCCTTGAACCCGAAATCCGCCGGGATGGGCCGCAGGGCATGGAGGAAAGTGAAGGGGCCGGCCGGGCCGTCGCCGACGGCGACGCCGGCGCGGGCGAAGTGATACCCCCGCTGCTCGAGGTGAAACCACATGACGTATTTTTGCGTGCGCGGATTGAAGATCACCTTGGGGCGCTCGATAAAACTGCGGTCGCGCAGGTCGCCGGGCAGGTGGGCCGGATCGAAGGCGACGGCTTCGCGCGTCCAGTCGCAAAGGTTGGTCGAGGCATAACAGGAAACACTTGTTCGGCGCGTGGTGCGATCCTCCCCATACCAATAATAGATGTTGCTTTGAACCAGAATACCGCCTCCGTGCGCCTGAATCGGCGCTCCGGCGGTGTCGAGCCACGGCTGGCCCGGACGGAATGTCCCGGCCGGCGCGGCGGCAAGAGCCCCGAGCAACGGCAGGACGAACCCCAAAGACCTGTTCGCAAATAGTCGCATAAAAGAACCAGGACAGGCTCGCAGATCCGGGACCAAAGTCAAGATGGGGTCAGTCCTATAATTTTAGCATGGGAGCCGCACTGCCGCCCCCCGCCGCCTGCTCTCCGCCCCCAACGCGGGAGGGCACCCTGCCCCTGCGCGCCCTTGCTGGAGCCGGGGCGGTGGGAGCCGGGGCCCGGCGTGCTCTTCAGCCGGATTGCCGAGCAGGCCGAGGCTGAAGAGTGGGAGGCCCGGGTGCCCGAGGATTTCAGCGCTTCGAGCCGTTTTTACCGGTTGAAATTGGCGCTGTCGCCGTAGCCCTCGCCACCCGTTCCGGCCCCCGTTGGCGATTCCTGTGCCGCTCCTCGAGGGCGGAATGGCGGCCCGTTTAGCGACGGGTTGAGGGCGCTGCCGGCGCGTGGATGGGTCGCGAAGGACTTCACCCCCCGCGCCCGGAGCGAACGCGCGGGCGCGGGCCCGTCGTGAGGAAGAGCCGGGTTGCGGCGCAAGAAGGCTTGCCGAAAGAGTCAAAAACCAGACTATTGGTTGCAAGATGAAACTACTGAAGAACCTTTCAGCCATCGGCCTTTTGCTGGTCCTTACGACCAATGTCGGGGGCGCCAGGGCGGCGCTGGAGCCCCGGCCCGCGGACCCCGCCTTTGACAAGTTTGTCCCCCTCAAAGCCCCCGTCCCGAAGAAGCTGGTGTTGAAGCGGGGAGATCGGCTGGCCATCTGCGGCGACTCAATCACGGAGCAGAAGATGTATTCGCGGATCATTGAAGATTACCTGACCATGTGCGTGCCGGAGCTGGAGGTGACGGTCCGGCAGCTTGGCTGGAGCGGGGAGCGGGCGGCCGGGTTTCTGGCGCGGATGACCAATGACTGTCTTCGCTTCTGGCCGACGGTTGCGACCACGTGCTACGGCATGAACGATCACGAATACCGCCCGTACGAAGAGCGGATCGGCCTGACCTACCGCGCCAACTCGCGGGCGATCGTTCGGGCGTTCAAGGAAAACGGTGTTCGCGTGGTGTTGGGCTCGCCCGGCTGCGTGGGCAAGATGCCGCATTGGGTCAAATCCGCCAGCGGCACCGTCCTGGACCTCAACCTCAGCCTGTGCAACCTTCGGAATATTGGTCTCTGGATCGCGCAGGAGGAAAAGGTCGGATTTGCGGACGTTTTCTGGCCGATGTACACGGCGGGTTTTCGGGCCCAGCAGCTTTACGGCACCAACTATGCGGTGGCGGGGACGGACGGGGTCCATCCCGGGTGGGCCGGGCACACCATCATGGGGTACGCATTTCTCAAGGCGCTGGGGTTGGACGGGCAGATTGGCACGTTTACGGTGGACCTGGGGTGGCAGAAGATCAAAGTGTCGTCCGGGCACGAAGTATTGGGAACGTGGGAGGGGGAATATCAGATTCGGAGTTATCGGTATCCCTTCTGCGGGTGCGTGCCGGCGGCGCAAGCGGAGGCGAGTTTTCCGGTGTGTGACAATGACGACTTGACGAAAGACAGCAGTGTGCGGTCGGCCATGGCCCTGGTTCCCTTCAACCCAGAGCTGAACCGGTTGATGCTCGTGGGCAGGTTCGCCAAGTATCCGCGCTACAAAGTCACGTGGGGAGGAAACACGAAAGAATTTACGGCCAAACAGCTTGCAGCGGGAATCAACCTGGCCGAGGAATTCCCCTCGAACCCGTTTGGCGAAGCGTTTTCGCGCGTGGACGCCGCGGTCGCCGCCAAGCAAGCCTTCGAGACCCGCCAGATTAAGAAAATCCTGCACGGACCGGAAGGCCAGGCGGACATGGAGACGGCCGCCGCGCGGACCGAGCGCGAACGGGCCCAGTACGTGGCGGCGATTCGGCAAGCCTTCCAGCCTGTGGACCACACGCTGATCATCCGGCCATTTTAGGCGCCGGCAAAGAGCCGCCGGGGGGCAGAGCACGCTGTCGGCTTGGAACGCCGGCCCGGGCCGGCACGGGGTTTGCCGAGGCAGGGATTCCAGGGAGACGTGGGACCGGAGTGGAAGGCGGGGACGGGGGGCGTGGGTGGGAAAATGAGACTTTGCGGAACAGTTGAAACGGGCGTTGACACTTGCGCGTCGCGCGCATAGGCTGGTACGAACTTTAAAGTGACCATGTTAATTCGAATTTGTCTAATCGTCGCGGTGGTTGCCGGGCTCGCAGTGAGCGGTTTGAATTTCATCAAGGTGAAGGAGAAGATCACCACGATTCAGGGCGAGCGCGAGAGCGAGCGGACCCAGAAGGAAGCTGCGCAAACCGAATTGGCCAGCACGAAGAAAGACCTCAGCGAGACGCGGGCGGAGCTGAAGACGACCAAGGAGACCCTGGCCACCACGACGGAGGAACGCGATCGGGCGGTGGCCGAAGCGGCTTCGCAGACGCGCCGGGCGGACAAATTGACCGACGATTTGAACAAGACCCGCCGGGAACGCGACGACGCCCAAGCGGAACTGGCGGCTTACAAGCTGACCGAGTTGAATCCGCAGCAGATTCTGCAGATCAAGAACAGCTTCAAGGGGCTGCAGGACGAAATTGCCGCCGTCCAGGCCGAGAACAAGCTGTTGGGCAAGAAGATTGTTCAGTTGAATGTGGAGCTGGACCGGTACCGGAACCCGGAGAAACCCGTTTTCCTGCCTGCGAGTCTGAAAGGCAAAGTGCTGGTGGCCGATCCGAAGTGGAACTTCGTGGTGCTGGATATCGGCGGCGAGCAGGGGGTTTTGGAATATGGGGAACTGCTGGTGAACCGCAATGGCCGGCTGGTGGCCAAGGTTGTTGTTCGCAGCGTGCAGAAGGACCGCAGCATCGCCAATGTGCTTCCGGGCTGGGAGCTGGGTGAAGTGATGGAAGGCGACATGGTCATTCCAGCCCATCCGGCGTCATGAAGAGGACCTGGTTGCTTCGTGGCGTTTGCCTCGCTTTCGCGCTGATGGTGGTCGCCACCATTTCGGGTTGCGCCACGCCGGAGGGTGATAACGCCTCCGCGCGCCCTTGGAACGCGCCAAAGAATTGGGAAACAGGCCTGCCCAGCATGATGACCGAGGGACGGTAAAGCCGCCCCCTTCCCCGCCCCCGACGCCAGCCTTGGGGCTTTCCCGCGCGCGCCCGTTTAGCGGGCCAGTTCCACGCAGCGGGTTTCGCGAATCACGACGACCTTGATCTGGCCCGGATATTGGAGGTCGTTTTCGATCCGGGAGACGACAGTGCGCGCCAGCGCAAAGGTTTGTTCGTCATCCACCTGGTTGGGATGAACGAAGATGCGCAATTCGCGGCCCGCCTGCACGGCAAAGGCCTTCTCGACCCCCGCGCAGCTCATGGCGATTTTCTCGAGGTCCTCGACGCGTTTGAGGTAGGTCGTCATGTTTTCCGACCGCGCGCCCGGGCGCGAGGCGCTGATGGCGTCCGCGGCACTGACCAGGACGCCGAGGGCGCCCTCGGGGGCCACGTCGTTGTGGTGGGAGGCGATGGCGTTCACGACGGCGGGGCATTCTCCGTTGCGCTTGGCCAGCTCGGCCCCGACCAGGGCGTGGGGGCCCTCCATCTCGTGATTGACGGCCTTGCCGATGTCATGCAGGAGCCCGGCGCGTTTGGCGAGGCCGACGTCCAGGCCCAGCTCGGCCGCCATCAAACCCGTCAACTGCGCGACTTCGACCGAATGGTCGAGGATGTTTTGCGAATAGCTGTGACGGAAGTGGAGGCGGCCGAGGAGCTTGACCAGGTCGGCGCTCAGGGGCGTCAGGCCGGTCTTTCGCACGGCTTCGTCGCCGAGGCGGAGGATGGTCTGGTCCATTTCCTGGGTGACCTGCGCCACAATCTCCTCGATGCGGGTTGGATGAATCCGGCCGTCCTGAATCAACCGCATCATGGCCTCGCGCGCAATCTCGCGGCGGACGGGGTCAAAGCCCGAGAGCAGAACCGCGCCCGGGGTGTCGTCAATCAGGACGGTCACGCCGGTGGCGGCTTCGAAGGCGCGGATGTTGCGTCCCTCGCGGCCGATGATGCGGCCTTTGAGTTCATCGCCCTGGAGGGTGATGGAGGCGGTGGTGGTTTGGAAGGTGTGTTCGCCGGCGTATCGCTGGATGGCGAGGCTGAGAATGTGACGCGCCTTGGTCTCGGCCTGGGTGCGGGCGTCCTCGAGAATATGGCGGGTGAGGGTGTTGGCATCGCGCAGCGCCTCCTGCTCGACTTTTCTGAGCAACGCTTCGCGCGCCTGGGCCTGGGTCAGACCGGCGATGGCCTCGAGCCGCTCGAGATGCTGGCGCTCCTGGCGGGCCAGTTCCTGTTCGCGGGCGCGGACGGCTTCCATTTGGGCGGCGAGGGCATCTTTTTGAGTCTGGAGCGCCTTTTCCTGCTCGACCAAACGTTCCAACTGGGAGTTGATGAGCGCCTCGCGCTCGGCCAGCCGGCGCTCCAGCTCGGCGCGTTCGGCGCGGCGGGCGGCGAAGGATTGCTCGATTTGCTCCCGCAATTGCAGCGCTTCGCGGTTGGCGGCCAGGCGGGCATCGCGGACAATTCCTTCGGCTTCATTGCGGGCCTGGCTGAGCAGAGCCTCGGCCTCGAGGGCCCGGAGTTTGCGGGCGTTGCGGTCGCGCCACCAGAGGAGCAGATAGCAGAGCGCCGCACCCACGGCTACTGGCGCAGCGTGTCCGAGAATATTCAGCAGCCAACTCATTCCACAACCGGCGCGGCATGCGGCTCAACCCACCGCGTCGGGCTCAAGATGCAATTCAACACAACATCATGCGACTCGACCGGGACCTCCGCGACCAACTGTTCATCGAAGGCCACCCCGCAGGTCGTGCCGCGCACGCCCGCCAGCAATTGGTCATAGAAACCCTTGCCCCGGCCAAGCCGGCGGCCATGCGAGTCGAAGGCTACTCCAGGAACGAGGACCAAGTCCAGACTGTTTAATACGGCCTGGGGGCAGGCCGGGACCGGTTCGCGGATTCCGTAAAAACCCGGACGCACGTCGGTTTCGGGATTGCGGATCCAGCAGGCGACATAGGCGCGGGATTCGCGGAGGTAGCGGGGCAGAGCCACGCGCTTGCCTTCGGCCAGCGCCCGGAGCACCAGCGGCCAGACGTCCAGTTCGCCCGGCATGGGAGCATACAAGAGCACGGAACCCGACCGGGCCCAGACGGGCTGCCGCGTCATCAAAGCGCAGGCGCGGGCGGAGCCTTGCGCGCGGTCCGAGGCGGAAAGACGGCTCAGGGCGAGGGTGACCTGATTTCGCAATGCCTCTTTGGCGGCTAGGATGGGAGATTCCATGGGCCGGTTTATTTTCCGGTCGAGGAGGCATCCCCGGGGGGCGGGTTGGGTTTGGCGGCCTCCGCCCGCAAGGCGCGCCACTTGTCGAGCCGCTCCTTGATCTTGCGTTCGACTCCCTGCTCAGTCGGCTCGTAATAGCGGCGCGCCTCGGTGAGGTAATCCTGGGGCACGAAATGGCCCGGGTAGTCGTGGGCGTATTTGTAGCCTTCACCCCGGCCCAAGCGCCGGGCGCCGGGATAACTGGCGTCGCGGAGGTGCTCGGGCACGGGCAACGTTCGGCCGGCTTCGACGTCCTTGAGCGCGGCGTCCACCGACGCCACGACGGTGTTGCTTTTGTGGGCGGTGGCGATGTAGAGGGTCGCCTCGGCCAGGGGAATGCGGGCTTCGGGCCAGCCGACAAACTCGGCGGCATTCAAGGCGGCATTGGCCAGGACCAGCGCCATGGGGTCAGCCAGGCCGACATCTTCCGCCGCATGAATCAGCAGGCGTCTGGCGATGAACCGCGGGTCTTCGCCGGCATGAATCATCTTGGCCAGCCAATAAAGGGCGGCATCGGGATCGCTCCCCCGCATGGCTTTGATGAAAGCGGAGATGGTGTCGTAATGGGCATCCTCGTCGTCGTACACCACCGCCTTTTTCTGAATGCTCTGCTCGGCGGTGGCAAGATGGATGCGGATGACGCCGTCCGGGTCCGGGGCGGTCGTGAGGGCGGCGATTTCCAACGAGTTCAGCGCTTTGCGGGCATCGCCGTCGGAGAGCCGGGCCAGATGTCGCAGCGCGGCCTCCTCGGCCTCGATGCGAAGATAACCCAGGCCGCGCTCCGGGTCGCGCAGCGCCCGGTTGAGCAACTCGAGCAAATCGGCCTCTTCGAGCGGCCGGAGTTCGAAAATCTGGGAGCGGGAAACCAGGGGGGAGTTGACAAAGAAGAAGGGGTTGTGAGTGGTCGCCCCGATCAGGCGGACCACACCGGCTTCCACATCGGGCAACAGCACGTCCTGTTGGGCTTTGTTAAACCGGTGGATTTCGTCAATAAAGAGAATGGTGAACTGGCCGGTGTTTTCGAGACGGTTGGCTGCGGCCGATAACACCCGCCGCATGTCCGCCACGTTGGATTCGACCCCGCTGAGCCGCTCGAACCGGCCCCGGGTCTGCCGGGCGATGATTTGGGCAAGCGAGGTTTTTCCGGTGCCCGGCGGACCATAGAAGATCAGGGATTGGATCCGGTCGGCTTCAATGGCCCGGCGCAGGAGCTGACCGGGTCCGAGGATGTGGCTTTGACCGACGAACTCGCTCAATTCACGCGGCCGCATGCGGGCCGCCAGGGGCTGACTGCGTCGCAACGCGTCGCCGCCGGTCTGGCCGGGTGAGCCTGGACCCGCCCCCTGGGGCGGCAAGGAAAACAAGTCGTCGCGCGACATGGTTACAAGATAACAGCCCGGCGCCGGATTGCCGAAGTTAAAATGGCAGGCGGGGCGCTGTTCGAGGTTCGGGATTCGAAGCCCGGGGTTCGAGGTTTTTCGGGCTGATTGACGGCCTTCCAGTTCTTCACTACCGTGGCCCGGTGCTGAAAGACTCGACAAGACGGAATTCGATCCTCCGCCAGGCCATTTGATTCAACCGTTCCCTCCGCGTGACTGGGTCCACCACAAACCATCGCCCCGCCTCCGCCGCTGCGCGCGCCTCGTTCGTGCGGGAGCGGCTGCCCGGCGGGGGGCTTTTTGCGGGACACGAGTGGCGGGTGGCGGTTGAGCCCTTCCGGCTCGGGGCCAGCCAGGTCCGGGAATTGGAGTCGCTGGGACGCGTGCTGCTGCAGTTCTATCGGGCGGCAAACCTCCTGTATCGGAAGAGTGTTGCCGGCCAGGAACCGGCGTGGGTTGCGCGCTGGCTGGACCTGGGCAAACCCGAGCGTCTGATTGCGCTGCAGCGTTCCGCCACATTCAAGCACGAGGTTCCGCGTGTCATTCGTCCCGACCTCCTTCTCACCGACCGCGGCCTGAGCGTCACGGAACTGGATTCGATTCCCGGCGGGATCGGGCTCACCGCGTGGTTGAACCAGACCTACTCCGCGCTGGGAGACCCGGTGCTGGGCGGCGCCGAAGGCATGCTGACCGGTTTTGCGAGCATCTTTGGGGAGGCGCCAACGGTGCATATCGTGGTTTCCGAGGAGTCGGCGACCTACCGTCCGGAGATGGCGTGGCTGGCCGGGCAGATGGCGCCGTCCCGCTTCAAAATCCGGGACGCCGCGTTCGACCAGTTCGCCGAGGGCGACGCGGTGTATCGCTTTTTCGAGCTGTTCGACCTCGCCAACGTTCCGTGCGCCGGGCGGCTTTTCGAGCTGGCCGAGCGGGGCCGCATTGGGATGACGCCGCCGCCGAAACCGCTGTTCGAGGAGAAGATGCTTTTGGCGCTGTTGTGGAACCGAAACCTGCGCGAATACTGGCGTCAGGAGTTGGGGGACGGTTTCTTTCGCCGGCTGCAGGACCTGGTGCCTTACACGTGGCTGGTGGACCCGGCGCCGCTGCCGCCCCACGCGGCGATTCCGGAGTTGAACCTGACGGATTGGAGCCAGCTCAAGGAGTTGTCGCAAAGACAACGCGAGCTGATTCTGAAGGTTTCGGGTTTTTCGCCTCACGCCTGGGGCGCGCGCGGCGTGTTCCTGGGCAGCGATTTATCCCATGCGGAGTGGGGGGCGGCGGTTGACCAGGCGCTGGCGCGCTTCCACCAAACGCCCTTCGTGCTCCAACGCTATCACAAGCCCGCGCTGGTCCAGGCCGAGTGGTTTGATTTCCAGCGCGGCCAGCCCGTTGCCATGGCGGGCCGGGTCCGGCTTTGCCCCTACTACTTCGTTACCGGCAAACCGGCCGAGGCTCGCGCCACGCTCGGCGGCGTCTTGGCCACGATTTGCCCCGCCGACAAGAAAATCATCCATGGCATGACGGAAGCCATCTTCGCTCCCTGCGCGGCATGAACCTGCCTGAATACATTCTTTTGGCGGCCAGCTCGTTGTTTGTGATCGTGGACCCGGTGGCCACCGTGCCGGCCTTCCTGGCCATGACACCCCACGACACGCCGGAGCAACGGATCAAAATGGCCCGGATCGCCTGCCTGGTCACGGCCGGCGTGTTGGTCGTTTTTGCCTCGGCCGGGAAGTGGATTTTCAAATTCCTGGGCATTACCATGCCCGCCTTCCAGCTCGCGGCCAGCCTGGTGCTGCTGCTGGTTGCCATTGACATGCTCCGCGCCCAACGCTCCCGGGTGCAGGAAACCTCTGAAGAAACGGCGGCTGGGGTGGAAAAAACCGACATCGCCGTCGCCCCGCTTGCCATTCCGATGCTGGCCGGCCCCGGCGCCATCTCGACGGCCATCTTGCTTCATAACCGCGCCGAAGGCCCCTACCAACTGATTGCGTTCTACCTGGTCATCGGCGTGGTGTGCCTCGCCTCGTACATTATTCTTCGAATCGCGGCCCGAACGACCCGGTGGCTGAGTCCCATTGCGCTCAACATCGCCACCCGCATCATGGGCCTGCTGCTGGCCGCCGTGGCCATCCAATTCATGCTCAATGCCGCCCTCGAAATCAAAGGGCAATGGATGCAGCCATGACTTTTGGCGCCGGTTCGGGCTGAGCCGCAGCTCGACCGGCCCGAGCGCCGAGCGCCGCTTCGCGGGGCCTTGAGGTTGACAGGAAGCTGGAAGGGCCGATTATGGAGGACTCAAATGTTGACTGAAGATGCTGTCAAGAACGCCCTCAAAGCGGTGAAGTATCCCGGCTACAGCCGGGACATTGTGTCCTTCGGCTTGGTGCAGCAAATCTCCATTCAGAGGGGAGAGCTGCAGGTAATGATGAACCTCACCAGTCCCAACCCCGAGGTGGCGCGCCAAATCAAGGCCGAGAGCGAAGCCGCGCTTCGCGGATTGCCGGGGGTGGAGAAGGTTCTGGTGGAGATTCAAACGCCCGGCGGGGGCGCGGGGGGAGGGCCGAACCCGTGGGCGCAACAGCATCGGGTGCCCGGCATCAAGCGCGTGGTCGCGGTGGCCAGCGGCAAAGGGGGTGTGGGCAAGTCCACTGTCTCGGTCAACCTCGCCTGCGGACTGCGGCACCTGGGGGCGAAGGTGGGCTTGTTGGATTGCGACATATACGGGCCGACAATCCCGCTGATGATGGGGATTCACGAGCGCCCCACGCTCAGCGCGGAGGATAAGATGGTGCCGCCCGCCAATTTTGGGGTGAAGCTGATGAGCATGGGTTTTTTGTTGGACGGGGATCAGCCGGTCATCTGGCGGGGGCCGCTCATCATGAAAACCATCCAGCAATTCATCCACTCAGTGGACTGGGGCGAGCTGGATTTTCTGCTGGTGGACTTGCCACCCGGGACGGGCGACGCGCAACTTTCCCTGTGTCAAACCGTGCCATTGGACGGTGGCGTCATCGTCACCACACCCCAGGAAGCCTCTCTGGGCGTCGTGCGCAAGGGAATCGCCATGTTCCAGAAGGTCAATGTCCCGATTATCGGCATTATTGAGAATATGAGTTATTTCACCCTGCCGAATGGGGAGCGGCTGGAGATTTTCGGTCACGGCGGCGGGCGGGGCGAGGCGGTGCGGCAAGGGATACCGTTTTTAGGGGAAGTGCCTTTGTATATGGAGATTCGGGAGGGGGGGGACCGGGGTTTGCCGGTGGTGGTATCTGATCCACAAGCTGCTCCGGCACAGAGTTTTATAACTATATGCGAGAAGCTGCGGGAGCAGCTTGCCTGAGCCCGGATTTCAAAGTTGTGCTAGATTGTACGCAGGGTTTCGGCGGCTCGGTGCCGGCGGGGCTTGATGTCGTTAAAAAAGGCTACGCCGTGTGTGAAGATTGGGATTGTCATGAAAGAAATGCCGGGAATAGCATGGGAGTCGCTGAATGACTGGAAGCGTGAATATGTCTGACGAAACGAAACAGCAGCTCTCGGCCAATGATCTGCTGAAGAACTCTTCGCTTTACAGGGAATTTCAGGCGGAACGGGAGGAGATTCTGAAGCACAAATGGATCGAGTCGGAAAAAGCGGGGCGGGATATTGGCTTTGAGCGGGCGTTGACCGACTGGATCATCAAACACCGCGCCAAATGGCGCAAGAGCCGCCAGGGGGCCAACCGCTAATCCCTTCCTACTGCTCCTTTAAGGCCGTTCCGTGAGACGGTCAAGGGCCCATGAACTTCCTCCTATACGACTCGAGCTTCGGTTTTGGACGCCGGAGCTTGACGCGGGCTTGCCTTTACCGTTTAGATTCCCGCGTTTTGAATCCAAAGCTTGTTTGGCTGGACTTCGGAAACATCCGCTCCGGGAGAGAGGGTGGGATGTTGCCGCGCCGGCCGTGATGAACTCATGCCTGAAAGAACTGTGATTTTGAATGCGCCGGCCATCCAGCGGGCGTTGACGCGGATTGCCCACGAAATTGCCGAGCGGAATGAAGCGGGCAACGAGGTGGTGCTGGTGGGGATTCAGCGCGGGGGCGTAGCCCTGGCGCAGCGATTGGGCCATCTTCTCTCCGGCATCTGGGGCCACAGCGTGCAGGTTGGCAAGCTGGATGTCAGCATGCACCGGGATGATTTGGATCAGCGCGTGGCGCCGGAGGTGCAGCCGACGGTGATTCCCTTCGATGTGACGGACAAGACGGTTGTGCTGGTGGACGACGTGCTGTATAGCGGCCGGACCACGCGCGCGGCGATGGATGCCTTGAACGATTTTGGGCGGCCCAAACGCGTCCAGTTGGCGGTGCTGGTGGACCGCGGCCATCGCGAACTGCCCGTCAAAGCCGACTTCGTCGGCAAGAACCTCCCCACCGCCCAAAGTGAGACCGTCCGCGTCCACCTCGCCGAGACGGGCGAGGCGGATGAAGTCGTCCTCGAGAAAGAACTCCCATGAATGGGAAGCGGAGCGACTGGAACCCCCGCCGGTGCCGGACCTGTCCGGGCCGTGGCGCGGAACCGGCCGGTTTTCCTTTAGCCCGCCCACCCCACCCCTGCCCGCCATGAGCTGGAACCGGAAACACCTGCTGGACATCGAATCGCTCACCGCTGACGAAATCCTCACCGTGCTGGACACGGCCCGCGCGTTCAAAGCCGTGGGCGAGCGCGCCATCAAGAAGGTGCCGGCGCTGCGGGGCAAGACGGTGGTCAACCTGTTCATCGAGCCGTCCACCCGGACGCGGATCAGCTTTCAGCTTTCCGAACAGCGGCTCTCGGCGGACATCATCAATTTCACCGCCGAAGCCTCGTCGCTGAAAAAGGGGGAGACCCTCAAGGACACCGCCCGGAACCTCGAGGCGCTGAACGCCGATTTTATCGTCATCCGACACAGCGCGTCGGGCGCGCCCCATTTTCTGGCGCGGGTGCTGAACGCCAGCATCATCAACGCCGGGGACGGCGCCCACGAACACCCGACCCAAGCCCTGCTGGACACCTTCACCATCCGGGAAAAGAAGGGCCGCATCGCCGGGTTGAACATTACCATCCTTGGGGACGTTTTGTACAGCCGCGTGGCCCGGTCCGACTTGTGGGCGCTGACGAAACTGGGGGCCAAAGTGACGTTCTGCGGTCCGTCCACGCTGGTGCCGCGCGAGTTCGAGCAAATGGGGGCGCGGGTGACGCACGACGTCGAGGAAGCCATCCGGGATGCGGACATCATCAACCTGCTGCGCATTCAGCATGAGCGGCAGCGCAAAACCATGTTCCCCAGCCTCGGCGAATACACGAGCCTGTTCGGGCTGAACAAGGATCGGCTGGCCCGGACCAAGCCCGACGCGCTGATCATGCACCCGGGCCCCATCAACCGCGGCGTCGAGATTGACAGCGAGATTGCCGATTGCCCGCGGTCGGTGATCCTCGAGCAGGTGACCAACGGCCTGGCCGTGCGCATGGCGGTGCTTTTTCTGGTCAACGGCGGGAAGGGGCCGCAGGAAATCTCGGCCTAGCCCTCCGGGCCGGCGCGCCGCGGCGCGGGTCGAAAGTCGTTTGCAGGCTCGCTGATTTGGGGTATAACAGCCGCCCATGTTTGAATCCTTGATTCGATGGTATTTGGGCGCGCTGGAGACCGGCGGTTACCCGTTGATCGCTTTGTTGATGGCGGTGGAAAGCTCGGTGGTTCCGCTGCCGAGTGAAGTGGTGATTCCGCCCGCGGCGCACTTGGCGCATGCCAGCGGCCGATTCAGCATGGCCGGCATCGTTTTGGCCGGCGCGCTCGGGTCGTGGCTCGGGGCGACGGTGATGTACTGGGTCGCGCGGCTGGGGGGCCGGCCCCTGCTGTTGAAATACGGGCGTTACGCGTTCATCACGCCGGAGAAGATCGCGGGAGCGGAGCGCTGGGCGGCGCACTACGGTTCGATGGGCATCTTCATTTCCCGCTTGCTGCCGGTGGTGCGGCATTTGATCGGCATTCCAGCCGGCATCGTGCGCATGGACTTCCGGGCCTACTCGCTCTACACCCTGCTGGGCTCGGCGATTTGGTGCGCGGTGCTGTGCTATGTCGGAGTCAAGATGGGGCAGGACGAAAAGCTGATGAAAGGCGAACTGCACCGGATTTCACTTTGGCTGGGCGGTTTTGTGGTGGTGCTGGGGGGCCTGTACTATGCGTTTGTCCACCGCCAGATGTCCAAAGCACCCGCCGCTCAACCCGGCGCCCCCCCGGACCGCAGTCCCGAGGCCGGGGCGTAGGCGAATATTGCCATTGGGCGAACGTCCAATATATTAGTGCCGGGCGATAACAACGCTCAGGAAAACGGTCGGAGGCTTCGGCGCGTCCGGACGCAGGCTGCGTGGGATGGCGTTTCGACGCGGCTCCGGCCCTTGACTCGCATATTCTATGAATCTTTTTGTTGCTCGAATCTCATTGCCGCTCATGATGGTGGCCGGTTTGGCCGCCGGGTGCGCCTCCAGCGGGGTCAAGAACCCCTCGGGCGTGCCCGTGACTGAAATGCGCCCCGATGAACGCGGTTTTGTCGCGGGCACGGGGGTTGAATCCCAGGATTTGGTGGCAGTCACTGACAAGATGGCTCGCAGCATCCTGGCCACTCCCCAAATTGCCGGCGCGCAGGGCACGCCGCGAATCGTGCTCGAGCCGGTCGTCAACGACACCCGGTTTCCGATCAACAAGGACATTTTTCTGACGCGGATTCGCGCTTTGCTCAACAGCAAGTCCCAGGGCAAGGTGTTGTTCCTGGCCCGGGACCAGATGAAGACCCTCGAGAACGAGCGGCAGCTCAAGCAGGCCGGGCAGGTGACTTCCAGCTCGGACCCCAACCGGGTTGAGTTCAGAGGGGCGGACTACTTCCTGACCGGCAAGCTGCAAAGCATGACCACCCGCACGAGTGCCGGCACGAGTGATTACGTGCTGTATTCCTTTCAACTGATTGATGCGCGGACCAGCGACATCATCTGGGAGGATTTTGCCGAGATCAAAAAGCAGGGGCTGGAAGATGCCGCCTATCGGTAGGAGACTCCTGCTGGGCTTGGGGTATGTCTGGCTGGCCTGGGCCATTCTGGGCTGCGCCAGCACCCCCTCCAAACCGGCGTTCACCCCGACGGGGGATTTGCTCGTGGACGGGCCCAACGCCATCGCCAACGGGCCGCCTCGCGACCGGGTGCTCTGGGCCTACCGCACCGCGGCGGCCGCCCTGCGGAAGGGCGACTTCGCCCTGGCCCGACAGATGCTGGATGAGGCGCTGCTGACCATCGGCGGTTTGCGGGTCAATGACAAGGAGGCGCGCAAGGCGCGCGGATATTTCACGGGCGAGGCGAAAAAGACGTTCATTGGGGAGCCCTACGAGCGTTGCATGGCCTACCTCTACCGCGGCATTCTCTACTGGATGGAGGGCGAGCCCGACAATGCCCGGGCGTGTTTCCGCAGTGCGGCGGTGATTGACGGGGACACTGAAAAACAAGAGTACGCCGGCGATTGGGTACTGGCGGAATATCTGGACGGCCTGGCCACAACCAAGCTGGCCGGGGACGGTTCGGATGCTTTCAAACGAGCCCAGGCTGTCGCCAGAGGCGTCACCCTCCCACCCTACCGCCGCGACTTCAACGTGCTGTTCTTCTTCGAGTTTGGGCCGGGGCCGACCAAGTATGCCACCGGGGAGTTTGGCGAGCAGTTGCGGTTTCGGGTGGCGGATTCGCCGGTGGCCTCGGCGCAACTGAAGATCAACGGCGCGACCTACCCGATTGCGCCGACCGACGATGTCTTTTTCCAGGCGACGACGCGCGGCGGCCGGGTGATGGATCACATCCTCGGCAACAAGGCCGTGTTCAAGGGCACCACTGACGCGGTGGGCGATGCCGCGTTGATTGGAGGCCTGGGCGCGGCCGCCATCAGCCGGGACCGGACCACGCAACAGGTCGGATTGGGCATCGCGATGGCCGGGTTGCTCAGCAAGGCGCTGTCCGCCGCGACCGTACCGGCGGCGGACACGCGGGCGTGGGACAACCTGCCCCGGTATTTGAGTTTTGCCGCGCTGCCGTTGCCTCCCGGCCGGCACGAGGCCATCATCGAGTTCAAGGACGCCTCCGGACAAGTGGTGTCCACGTTCACCAAAGTTTTCACCCTGAACATCCCTGCCGATGGCCGGGACAAGGTCGTGTTTGTCAGCGACCGATCCGCAACTCCGCAAACCTTATGAAAAACACAGGATATTATCTCGCTCTGTTGATTCCGGCCCTGGCGCTGCTAACGGGCTGTCAAACCGATCACGGCGCCTATGCCCCCCAAAACACCCAGGTCAAGAACCTGGAGGACAGCGCCCGGTTTGTGCTGCTGGACAAGGGCGCCCAGCGTTCCGTGACCAGCCCCGGCATTCAGGACACGCGGCTGCCGGACGGCCGCCTCCAGGTCCAGGTCAACCTGCGGAACCGGGAAAATCGCCGCATCCAGATTCAAGTCAACTGCGTGTTCAAAGACGCGATGGGATTCGTGGTCGAGGATACGCCGTTTCAGACGGTGTTCCTGGACGAGAACGCCCAGGAGGGTGTGACGTTTGTGTCCGCCAACAACAAAGCCCAGCGGTACACCATCCGGGTTCGGCAGGCTCGCTGAGCCGTTCGCTCTCCCCTGCCCTCCCCTCGAACCGCGTCCCCATGGCCGTCGAAAACCGCATTGTCAAGGTTCAAAAGCGCAACCGCGCCCTCGTCAAGTTTGACGCCGAGCGCATTCTGCGCGCCATCTGGCGGGCGGCCGATTCCATCGGCGGGTTCGAGCAGGACCGGCTGCCGGGCATCAATGAACCGATTTTTCAGGCCTGGGGCACGGACGAGCGCATCGCGGAATTCCTGGCCGAAGCGGTGGTGGTCTGCCTGAATTCCGATCCGCATCATCTGATCGCGAATTTCCCGCCGACCATCGAGATGATTCAGGACGAGGTGCTTCACACCTTGCGCAGCTACGGGTTCCAGAACACCGCCGATGCCTACGCTTGTTACCGCTGGGGGCGGCACTGGCTGCGCGAGGGCGCCATCACGCCCGAAAAATTCGTCGGCAACGGCTTCCCCGCCGCCCGGATGGAGTCAATCCTTGAGACCAACCGCCGCCGGGGCTGCGACACGGTGGCCGGGTTGAACGAGCTGACGCGGAGCGGCAGGCTCGGGCCGGTGATCGAAGCGTCCCTGGCCGACTACGAGGCGTCGCTGGACCAGGCGGCCCGAAAGGTGCTCGAGCGCCTCAACCGTGGGGACGCGCTGCGGATGATCTGGATCACAGGTCCCAGCTCGTCGGGCAAGACCACCACGACCGTCAAGCTGACCCAGCGGCTGGAGCGCGAAGGCCTGCGGTTTCTCATGCTCAACCTCGACGACTACTTCTGGTCGCTGGTCGAGCATCCCACCGACTGGATCAACGATCGGAACTACGAGACGCCGGAGGCGATGGACATCCAGTTGCTCAATCAACATCTGCGCGCCCTGCTGGCGGGGGAAACGATTGAGAAACCGGTATATAGTTTCAAGGAGGGGCGGCGAATTGCGAGCAAACGGATTCGATTGGAGCGGGGCCAGGTTTTATTGCTCGACTGCCTGCACGGACTGTACCCGCCCATCACCGAGGGGATCGCCCCCGCCGCACAGTTCCGGCTGTTCATTGAGAACCAGAACATGCTGTGGGAAGGCGACGGATCGAGCCGGCGGCTGACCCGCTTTACGGACGTCCGCCTGATGCGGCGGATGCTCCGGGACGCCCGGCACCGCAATCACAGTCCGCTGCTGACGCTTTTGCACTGGCATTACGTGCGTTCGGGCGAACTGTTCAGCATCATCCCGCTCAGCGGTCTGGCCGACCATGTCGTCAACGGCGGGTTTCCGTTTGAGATTCCCGCCATGAAACCGCTGCTGTGCGGAACGGGCGGGTATTTTCCCCGCCCTGAGGACCTGCAGCCCTACCGCAGTTTCCTGGATGCCCGCATCCGGTACGAACGCCTGCAACATCTCCTGGACCAGGTGGAGGGACTGTCGCGGGAGCAGATTGCCACCTGTGACCTGATCCCTGGGGACGCAGTGATCCGCGAATTCATTGGTGGGAGCACCATCCAGATTCCCCACAACGAGTAGGCAGGGGGCCGAAGCCTGAACCGGTTTCAAACCGGATTTTGCCGAAGCTGCGACGCAGCAGGCCAATAAATGTTCAGGTTTTTTCACTGACCTGAACTCTTGACATTTAGGCTGCAGATGGGATTGAAGGGCAGGAGGAAGTTGTGTAGGCAACGATTTTTTCTTTGAGTATCAGGCTGTTTCAGGGGAACTGTCAAATTTACAAGTCGCTTTCTACAAGCTGCTTATACAGACAATCTGACTAAATATATTTCCTATTTTATTTAAGCACTTTCCCTTAATCTAATTCAGGGTGGTTCCTCGTTGTTTTTGGGTTTGGATTTGCTTAATTTGGTGCCATGCAAACAACATTTGCTCGGGAAGAGACAGTGACTGCGAGCAAGCCTAATGGCGGGGGACGGAGGGGGGCACGCACGGGTCAGAGAGGGACCGGGAGCTTCCCGCGGGCCAAGGTGGGAGCGTTCAAGCCGCGTTCCAACGGAAGCGGTGTGGGGGACCGGGCGCTGATTGAGGCCTTGGTGAATTCAAAGGTATTTCAGGAGTACGAGCGGGCGTTTACGGAGGCGACCGGGATGCCGGTGGCGTTGCGACCGGTGGAGACCTGGCAGTTGCCGCACCACGGGAAGCGGAACGAGGGGCCTTTTTGCGCCCTGATCTCGGAGCGGAGCCGGGCGTGCGCGTCGTGCCTGCAGGTGCAGGAGCGGTTGTCGGAGCTGGCGAGCCAGGAGGCGTGCACGGTGGGCTGTCCGAATGGGCTCTGCGACACCGCGGTGCCGGTGCGGCTGGGGGACCGGTTGATCGGTTTTCTGCAGACGGGACAAGTGTTTCGGAAGCGGCCGACCGAAAGCCAGTTCGAGCGGGCGTTGCGGCAGGTCTCCGAGTGGGGCGTGGACGTGGACGTGGGGGTGTTGCGGGAGGCGTATTTCAACACGAAGGTGGTGCCACCCCGGCAACATGAAGCCGTGGTCAAGCTGCTTTCGATCTTCGCGCAGCATCTTTCGATGCTCAGCAACCAGGTGGTGGTCCAGCAGGAGAACGCCGAGCCGCCGGTGATCACCCGGGCCAAGGAATACATTTATGAGCATCAAACCGAGAATCTGCGGCTGGGCCACGTTGCCAAGGCGGTGAACACGAGCACGTTTTATTTTTGCAAGATGTTCAAGAAGGTGACGGGGATCAATTTTACGGATTACCTGTCGCGGGTGCGGATCGAGAAATCCAAGAACCTGTTGTTGAACCCGAACCTGCGCGTCAGCGAGATCGCCTTCGAGGTGGGCTTTCAGTCCCTCACCCATTTCAACCGGGTGTTCAAGCGGATTCTGGGGCAGTCCCCCACCGAGTATCGCGCGCAGTTGCTCGGCATGAAATAGGACGGGCCGGCCTAACGCGGGAGCTGGTAGTGGTCCAGGAGGGGGCCGAGCTCCGCCTGAATCCACGCTTTGGACAGGCCGAATTCCTCGAGCGAGTATTCGTGTTTGCTGGCGAACCGGCGCTGGCGTTGGGTGGCTTCGGCGAGGCGGGCGCGGAACGCGTCGCTCATCGGCCATCCGAAGTGGGCGTAGAGCTGTTCGAGGGTGGTTTTCGGGTCGCGGGTCAGCTCCCGATAGTCAATGCAGTAATATTGCCGGGGGTTTACCTTGAGGCGGAATTCGAACAGGTGCTGGAACCATTTCACCGCGAGGCGGGCATACGCTTTGGCGACGGGCGAATCTTTCGGCAGGCCGGGGGAATGGGCGCGCCACACCGGGTAGAAGACGCTCACGTGTGAGGCGACGGACTGGTAGGGGTGGCGGATGATGGTGATGAAGCGCGCGTCGGGAAACTCCTCGAGCAAGGACTCGACGGCGCCGGAGGACTGGGTGGCTTTGGAGAGCAGGGTTTTGTCCGGACCGTTGGCGTAGAGCTGCCGCTGGAGACAGCTCCGGTAAAACCGCATGACCTTGCGCCGCTGCGGGGCCGGCAGGGCATCGGGAAACCCGGCGCCCCAGAGCTCCTCGACGTGGAGGAACAGCAGGAAAATGGCCTCGGTCACGAAGGTGTAAACGAAGAATCCGTCGTCCTCCTCGGGCTGGTCGAAGCGCATTTTGTGCATGTCGTCCCAGCCGCCGAACCATTTCTTTTCGGCCCAAGCGATCAGGCGGGCCAGGAGGCGGCCGGTGTGTTGATCCAGCCAGACCAGGCCGTCAAACAAGCGTTGGTAGGAGACCGCCGGGAAGATGGTCTGGTAGAGTTTGTTGTGCACGAATCGTTCCTCGTCCAGGCTCATGAGTTTCTGGGTAAGAGTGGTGCCGCTGCGCGGCGGGGCGACGATGAAGACCGGTTGCCGGACGGGCTGGCGACGGAAGCCGGGAAAAAGAACGTGATCGAGCATTCGTCCGAAGGCCACGATCAACCACATTACCCCGTAAAGCGCGGTGAAGAACAAGACGTAGGCCCAGCGCCGGACGCTGAACGGGGTCTTGAACAGCGAAAGGTATTGCGCTTTGAAGAACAGGTCGAGGTTGAGGTACATGGGTTTTAAGCGAGGCGGGCCAAACGCGGCTTGTCAAGGCGGCTGCTTGTCGGGTATGAACAGGCGCGCCGATGCCCATTTCGCCGGAGACCATCATTCGGGTGCTGACGATCAGCGCCCTGGCGGGTCTGTTGGGCGCCGTCGGCCTGCGTTTGAGGCCGGGCGAAGTGGTGGCTGCGGTGAAACAATCGCGATTCACCGCCATTACGGTGGCGAATTTCGTGGTCGTGCCGGCGCTCGCGGCGGCGGCGGCCGTGGTTTTCCAAGCGCCGCGCGACACCATGGTCGCGATGATCCTGCTGGGGGCGGCGCCGTTCGCACCCGTGGTGCCGGTGTTCGCGCGGCTGGCGCGGGCCGATCTGGCGCTGGCGGCGGGGTTGACGGCGGTGTTCCCGGTCCTGTCCGCCGTGTTGACGCCGGTCATCTGCCAGCTTGCGCTGCGCATCGTGCCGGGGGGCGGGGAGATTCAGTTCCGCTTCGTCGGGGTGCTGCTCACCTTGCTGGCGACCATCACCCTGCCCTTGACGGCGGGAGTCGCGGCGCATCATTACCTCCCCGCGTTCAGCCGGCGGCTGCTGCGCCCCCTGGAGGGGATTTCCGAGGCCACGGGCGCGTTGTCTCTCGGCTTTGTCGTCTGGACGGAATTCCCGGCAATTATCCAGTGCGGGGCGGGGGTGTTGATGGCGATGCTGATTGTCTTCGAGATTGCCCTGGGTTTGGGCTGGTTGTTGGGCGGGCCGTCGCTGCCCGCCCGCCGGGTGGTGGCCTTGGGGACCAGCAACCGGAATATTGCCCTGGCGCTGTTGGTAGCCATTCAGAGTTTCGCGGGCACGCCGGTGGTGTCGGGGGTCGCCACAAACGGTTTGCTGCTGATCCTGCTGGGGCTGGTGCATGTGGCGTATTGGCGGCTGCGGGCGCTGCTCGGTCGGGCTCCCTGAGGGGCGGGGCCGGCGGGGCTCGGGCCCGGGCGCAAGGCGGCCTTGCGGTCTAGGGCGCGACGGGTTCGGCCACGTCGCGGGGCCGGCGGGTCAGCGCGAGGCGGCCGATGTCCGAAACCACGTCCCAGGCCGGGCCGGGGAACTTGTGCATTTGCGCCAGGACGTCTTCGAACGCCGTCAGGAACCAGGTGACATCCGCTTCACCGATGACCAGCGGCGGCAGGAGTTTGACGACATCAATGTGATGACCCGCAACCTGGGTGATAATATGATGTTTGTCCAGCAGCGGGATGATCGCAGCCTGGGGAAAGAGGCTTTTGTCGAGTTTGTGCATGACCGCCCAGGCGGCTTTGAGCGTCAGCGAACGGGGCGGGCCGAATTCGATGCCGACCATGAGCCCCCGCCAGCGCACTTCCTTGAGAAACTCGTAACGGGGAATCATCGCACGCAGGCCCTCGCCGATGCGGTTGCCCATGCGCCCGGCGTTTTCGATCAGGCGCTCGCGGTCCAGGACATCCAACGCAGCCAGGCCGGCCGCCATGGCGAAGCTGCCCTGGCTGAAGGTCGAACTATGGACCACGGAGCGCTGCATGCTGGAGAACACCTTTTCATGGATCCACTTCTTGCACAGGACCGCCCCGACCGGGACAAACCCTCCGGACAACGTCTTGGCCAGGACCACAATGTCCGGGTCCACCTCTCCGTCGTGTTCAATCGCCAGGAACCGGCCCGTGCGGCCCATGCCGGATTGCACCTCATCATCCACGAAGATCGTGCCGTATTGACGGCAAAGGCGGACGGCCTCCCGCAGATAGCCCGGAGAGGGGATGTTGACGCCCTTGCCTTGGACCGGCTCGACGACGAAGGCGGCGACGTCCTTGCGGCGCAACTCGCGTTCGAGGGATTCGAGGTCGTTGTAAGGAATCATGCGGCACTCAGGCAGGAAGGGGGCGAATCCCTCGCGGAAGCTGTCGTCGCCATTGACCGAGAGAGCGCCGTAGCTGAGGCCATGGAAGCTCTTCTGGCAATGGACGATGGCCGGGCGGCCGGTGGCACACCGGGCATACTTGAGGGCCGTTTCGACGCCCTCGGCGCCGGAATTGGTGAAAAACACCATGTCGAGCTGGTTGGGCATGCGCTTTTTGAGTTCGGCCGCCAGCAGGCCGCTCAACAAGGGCGCCTCCATTTTGACCAGGCTGGGATAGTTCAGGTCCAGAAACTCCTTGAGGACGCGCCGCACTTCGGGATGGTTCCGGCCCAGACCGAAGACGCCGTAGCCGGAAAGCAAATCCAGGTACTTGGTTCCTTTCACGTCCCAGAGGTAGGGCCCCTCCGCCCGGACGTAACAGCGGTCGAAGCCGATGGTCCGCAGCGTCCGCACATTAGCGGGGTTCACATGCTCGGCATGCAGTTCGTAATTCCGGCCCTGGTGCTCCGCCAACAGTTTGCGAAGGTCCAGGCCCCGCGCCGGTTTTCCGGCCAAATCGTTGTCTGACATCATAAGGTCTCGCGGGCCGAGGTCAGGCCCACCCTGTCATCATCCTCCCACCCGCCCGCGAAATCAACGGCAGAGTGGGGAGGCGGGAACGGCAGAACGGCCCATGACGGCCCGCAATCCACGTTTGTTGCTTTTGGCGCCGGGTCGGCTTCAATCGTGGCCGGGCCTTGGCTGAATCGTGTGAAACGAAAAAGAGGGGCCTTGCCGCAGGCGTCTCAGACAGGATTGTCTCCGGTGAGCCAATCGTCCCCTTGGGGCAGATCGCCGGGCCAGCCGGCCGAGGGAGTCCCGCGCTCCCCGGTGCCGGTCTGGGAGCGGTGTTGCTGCCAGCGGAACAGGGTGGGCGGGGCGTAATCCAGGGCGGTGTGGTCGAGAATCCATTCCACGCGGCGCAGCAGCGCGCGGCCGTTTTCGGGCGGGCGCCGCCAGCGGCGTTGGGCCCGCATGTGGAGCTGAACGGCGGCTTTGAGGTTCCGGGGAGGCTGGAGGAAGGCGGCGACAAAGGCGTTCCGGCCGATGGCTTCCAGGCTTCGCGCCACCCGGTCCAGGAAGAGGCTGTCGGCGCGGCGATCCCACAGTTGCTGGAGTTCGCCCAGGGCGTCGCCCGGGATCACGTTGGTGGAATCGAACGCCTCGCGCTCGCCGCCGCTGCCGTGGCCGCTGAGGCAGCGGATGGTCGCGTAAATAACTTCCTCTTTTGGAGCCAGGCGACCGTAGCGCCGCCACAAGAGACGATGCAGGGGATTTCCCGGGTCATCGTTGCGCGCGCGCAACAAGCCGGTTCCGTAGCTCAAGAGCTCCCCCGCCAGCATCCCGAGGCCCTCCCGGCAGACATGCAACCGTACGTCCCGCGCACAACGTCTGTCCAATTTTGCCACATCAAAGCCCCCGACCCGTTCGGCGAGGATGACCCAATGGCGGGTTTCGAGGCGGGACCGGCGCTCGATCGCCAGCGGGGCCGGCAAGCCGTTCAGGCCGCCAAACCAGGCCAGTGCGGCGTACTGCTCCGAGAGACCCTCCGCGCCGGGCTGATAATACATGCGCAGGCCGCCCTCGGGGCTCAGACGCTCGACCAGCGGGGTGCGCCGGGCGAGGTGGCGGAGGAGGTTGTGAACCGGGTCGTTGAGAGCGACAAAACTTTTCGACATCGCCCTTCCCGTAAAGCTAAAATTATGCCACTGTCCAGGAACGAGGCGTGCGCCGGCTGTCCCGGGGGCAGGAAAAACCCAAAGCCGTTGTTGACTTGGCCCCGTCTTTTGTATTCAATCCACTTATGCAAATTGAAAGTCTGAAAGTATTCTGCGACCTGACAGAGACTGAAAGTTTTACCAAAGCCGCCCAAATCAACGGAGTGACCCAGTCGGCCGTCAGCCAAACCATCAGTTCGCTCGAACGGCAGTTCAAATCCCTGCTGATCGAGCGGAGCAAGAAGAACTTCCGGCTGACGGCGGAAGGGGAGGTGCTGTACGATTTCAGCAAGCAAATCCTGCAGACCTACGACGCCCTGCACAGCAAGCTGCAGGAGATCAAGGAGATCATCTCGGGCAACATTCGCGTGGCGACGATTTACAGCATTGGGCTGCACGTGCTGCCCCCCTACGTGAAGGAGTTCTTGAAGAAATTCCCCACCGTCAATGTTCATGTTGAGTACCGCCGCCCCAACCAGGTGTATGAGGACGTTCTGGGCAACGTGGTGGACCTGGGCATGGTGGCCTACCCGACCCGGGACGCGAAGCTGGAGATCGTTCCCATTCGGAAGGATCCGCTGGTGCTGATCTGCCATCCCCAGCACGCGCTGGCCCGGCACAAAAGCCTCAAAGCCAAGGCTCTCTCGGGCCTGAAGTTTGTGAGCTTCGAGCGCGATATTCCCACCCGCAAGGCGCTGGACAAGCTGTTCAAAGACCACGGGGTGAGCGTCGAGCACGTCATGGAGTTCGACAATATTGAAACGGTCAAGCGCGCGGTCGAAATTGACTCGGGGGTGGCCATCGTGCCGCAGGAAACCATCAAGCAGGAGGTCGCCAACGGCACGTTGGCCGCCGTGCGGCTTGAGGAGGGCGAATTTTACCGGACGCTGGGCGTGATCTATAAGAAGAACAAGGTGCTCTCGCCGGCGATCAAACAGTTCATCGCCCTGCTGAAGGAGCCGCTGTGAGGGCGGCCGTCAGCCCGCCAGTTTGACGTGCTTGATGCGGAAGACCGCGCCGTGCGGCGGGTTGTCGGCACACTCAATCTCCCAGCCGTGCGCGAGCACGATTTGCTGGACCACCGCCAGGCCCAAGCCAGTGCCCTGACGGTTGGTGGTAAAGTACGGCTTGAAAATCTCCTGACGCCGCTCCGGCGGCACTCCGGGCCCGTTATCCCGCACTTCGATCACCGCTTCGCTGGCGCCGCGTTTTTCGGCGTTGATGACGATCTCACCCTTGCCGTTGACGGCCTGGATGGCGTTCATGAGGAGGTTGAACAAAGCCTGCCGCAGGAGCCTTTCATCCGCCTCGATGGTCAGGTGATCCCCCTGCTTCTGCAAATGAATCTGCTTCTCCTCGAGATCATAGCTGAGGGCGCGCACGACCTCGTTGACCACCGGCCCGAGCGGCAGGACCGACCGCCGCACTTCGCGCGGGCGCGAGTAGTTGATGAATTCGTTCAACTGAGCGGCGACCTTGTCGGCTTCCTCGATGATTTCCCGCGCCCGCTGGCCGATCTCCGGAGGGATTTGGGGATAACGTGAAATCATCTGCGCCCGCCCCCGGATGATATTCAAGGGATTGCGGGTTTCATGGGCCAGGCCGGCCGCCGCCAGGTTCATCTCCTTGAGGTGAGTGTTGAGCTCGCTGGCGCGCACCAGGCGGATTTGGAGCTCGGAAGATTTGGCGAGGTTGCGCCAGGCCAGGCCGGAGCCCAGCACGGAGATGGTGGCCAGGCACACAATGATGGCGCGGAGCCATAGATCGCGCTGGACGGCGGCTTGGAACCCCTCGGTGGACAAGGCCAGCACCAAGCCATGCACGGCGCGCTTCTGAAGGAGCTGCTGGAAATCCTCATACTCGAGGCCCCGCAGCCAGAACAGGCGCCGGGACCAAAAATCGCCGTCGCGGCGTCCGTCGCGCTCGCCCGGGCGGACCTCTCCTTCCGGTGGGCGGGGTGGAGGCGGGGGAGGCATCCCCGCCCCTTCCATGCGCCCGTCGCGTCGGGCGGGGGGCCCGCCGCGCGGGGGTTCAAAGGAGTTGGTCAGGTTGCTCATCGAGGGGAGCACGACGGTGGGGTTGGTGGTTCCCTGCGAGATCAGGCTGACCCCCAGGTCCACGGGATTGGCAAAGACCACCGTGTGGGCGCCCCAGCGCTCCCCTTTTTGGAGAATGTCCTGCTGCGAGAGGTCCACGGGCTTGCCCGCCGAGGCCACCGGCTCGCCCGCCGCGTTGAGCAGGACAATGCTGACCACCTCGCTGGCTTTCACCAATTCGTTGGACCGGCCATGCACCAGCTCCTGGAGCAGGGGCTCGAGGCGGTCCTGCCAGACCGTGCCGCGAAACCGCATGCCGCGAATGCAGGCGCTGACGGTGTTGGCAATGTCCTTGGAGCGGTTGCTGAGATTCGTCCGCGCTGCTTCGCGCACCCGGGCATGCTCTTCGATCTGCCAGATGACCACCAGCAGCCACACTGCGGCCAGGAGGCCGTAAACCACGAGGCTGCGCCGGGTGAGTTCCATAAGCCGGCCGGTTCAGCGTTTGCGCCGTTTCGAGCCGTTGCCGTCGCCCCCCTCCGGGGCGGGGGTTTGTTGCGGCAGCCGGTCCAGGAATTGGTTGAGTTCCTGTTCCGTGAAGGCTTTGTTGATGCTGGACCGCTCCTGCTCGCGCGCGGTCACGGCGGCCAGCTCGGTGGGCGCTTCGATGATGTAGGGGGTGAGGAAGATCAGCAGCTCGGTGCGGGCATCGCTCTTGGTTTTGCGTTTGAACAAGTTGCCCAGCAGGGGGATGTCCCCCAGGACGGGGACCTTGCTTTCGGCCTCCGCCTTGGAATTCTGCATCAGGCCGCCAATGATCACGGTTTGGCCGTTGGGCGTCACCACCACGGTGTCCGCCGACCGCGAATTGATGAGCGGCGCGCTCACGGCGCCGGCGCTGCCGCTGGACAACGGGACCCACTGGGTCCGGTCCGCCTCGAGGTCGGAGGTTTCGGGAGAGACGACCATCTCGACCATGCCGTCGCCGGTGATGAACGGTGTCACGCGCAGAATGATGCCGACGTCCTCATAGGTGACCGAATTGATGGCGT
The DNA here is from genome assembly GCA_029974925.1 of Verrucomicrobiota bacterium. Taxonomy (GTDB): domain Bacteria; phylum Verrucomicrobiota; class Verrucomicrobiia; order Limisphaerales; family UBA8199; genus JARKQH01. The sequence goes on along the minus strand of JARKQH010000120.1, from coordinate 2,186 downwards.
TGCCAAAGTTGTCAAACCGCACGTTGGTGATGAGGGGCACCGACTGTCCGACCGTGATGGTGGCGGGCTGGTTGTTGCGGGCCACAATGGAAGGCCGCGACAGCACCTTGGCTTTGCCCGCCTGCGCGATGGCGCGGAGCGTGACCTGGTAATCCTGCGCAAAGATTTGGTAGAGCCCCGCGCCGGGGGGCATGGGAGAAAAGGCCTGGATGGGCTGGCCAAAGACGTTGGCGGCGTTGGTGCCCGCGGCGGATGCAATGCCTGACATGCCAAAGGCATTGGCCACCGCCCCGGTGGTGGAGTTGCCGATGTTTTTGGCCCAGCCCCCCTCGATGCCGATATCCGAGCTGTTGTTATGCGTGACTTCGAGGAACACGACCTTGATCAGCACCTGGGGCTTGGGCCGGTCCAGGTTGGACACCACCTGGGAGATGTACTGGCTGGTTTCCTCGTCCGCAATCACGATCAGGCTCCGCGTCTCCGGGTCCACGGTGAAGACCGCATCGCCCACGGTCCCTGCCGAGGGATACTGGCGGGTCGAGGCGGTGCTGCTGCGGGAGCGGGAGCTGGCGCCGAACTGGCCGGGGAAGAACTGGGCGGTCAAGGAAAAGCCGAGGGTGAGGCAGCCGAGAAGGGTGGCAGCCTGGAGGAGCCGGCGGGGGGGCGCCCACGTCCGGCTGGGGCTGGGAAGGCTGGCATGGGGTTCGTGTTTCATAATCTTGTGAAATGAGATCGAAGAGTGGGTGGAGGGCATCAGCGGGCGGTGCTGGTGCGGCGGGTTGAGCCGCCGCGGTTGAAGGTGGTTCCGGTGGTCTGTTGGTTCTGCTGCTGCTCACTGCGATTCTGGAGCACGCTGGTCTGGGTGCGGTTGTTGCGGCTGGTCTGGGTGCCGCTCTTCTGGAAGATGTCCCGCAACACCTCCATGGCTTCCTGCGGATCGGCATTATCGAGTTGGAAGACTTTGACGGTCTGGCGCCGGGCGGGGTCTTCGTCCAGCGCGATCACCACTTGTTCGACCTGGTCCATCAAGTCCTTGGCCGCCGTGACGACCACCGAAGAAGTCCGGGCGTCCGGCACCGCCAGCACCCGCGCCCGCTTTCGGACGCGCTGGTTTTGAGTGCCGCTGCTGCCGCCTCCGCCGGCCGACGGGCCGCCGGGAAAACCGCCCCGGAAGAAACTGCGGAATCCCCCGCCCTGCGACTGTCCGCCGGTGCGGGTTTCATCGGGAAACAGGCTGGTTAACAACTCGGACATCTCGGTCGGATCGGCATTGGTGAGGCGGAACACGCGGACTTCGGTCACGTCTTCGGCCCCTTGGTCTATGGCCTTGATGACTTCGGCCACCCGGCGGATGTTGGATTGGGTGTCGGTGATAACGATGGAATTCCCCGATTCGTTCGCCGTCATGGAGGTGTTGACCGAAACCAAGGGTTGCAAGTCCTTCAGCAACTGCGTGGCCTCCACAAACCGGACGGGGATGATGTGGGTGACAATTTCCTCGTCGTCCGGGATGGATTCCGGGTCGCTTCCCATCCGGACGGGGATGGGGCGGATTTTGGCTTCGTCGCGGTTGATGATGGTGAGGGTGCGGCCTTTGCGGATGGCCGCCAAACCGTTCTTATGCAACACCGAGTTGAGGAGCGCCACCGCCTCCTCGCGCGTGACGGGCTGGCTGCTCCACATGTCCACCCGGCCCCGCGGCTGGGCATCCAGCACGATGATGAAGCCCGCGGCCTCACTCAGGTAGTTCAGCACCATTTCGAGGGGCACGCCGCGGAAATTCAAACGCAATTCATCCGGGTTGGCCGGGGGGGTGTCGGGCGCGGCCGCGCTGTTGGTTACAGCAACGGGGGCCGAAACGGCCGGCACGGCCGGCGCGGGTTCAGGCGCCGGCGCCGCGGGCTCGGCCGGCGGCGGCGCCGCTGGCGTTGGCATTTCGCTCACCACATTGGTTGCCGGCGGAGGCGGCGGGGCGGCAGGGGGTGGGGGGGAGTCCTGGCCCGGAACCCCCGTCAAGCCCGCCAGCAGCACGGCCAGGGTGACGCTGGCGGCTCGGGAACCGGCCGCGGGGGCGGCCCGTTGCGGGAGGGAGGTCGAGTTTAATTGCGTTTTCATCGGTTTAATTCCTCTTCACGTCGTTGCATGAGTCGTCTGAGCACATCCCCTACGTCGGCGCCTCCCGGCGC